>JABEUN010000068.1 GCA_013044385.1 Acidimicrobiaceae bacterium | reverse complement strand
GGTGGGCTCTGATGGTGGGGTCTTCTCGTTCGGTGATGCTTCGTTCTACGGATCTACCGGAGCGATGGCTCTGAATAAGCCGATTGTTGGGATCGCACCGGCAAGCTGATCAGCATCGATCCAAAAGGCAGTAACCATCTCCCTGAGAGGACAGACTCGAGATTGCTTGAGTCTGTCCTCTCAGACAAGCCACTCGGCAGAAACCGACACCCATTCAGGCAGGACGAAACGGAGACGGATTGACCTCAAGAATCACAAGAGAGCAAGCGGTCGGGTTCAAAGGCGCCCAGTGACTCACGCTGGAGTCAAGGGCATGGTCCCCACCCCGCTTCCACAAGGATATCATCATGAAATGAGCGATATTCCGGAATCGAAGGGATCCGACCTATCGACCTACACAGCCACAGACGGAGACCGCTCGGTAGAGCACAAGCTGGCCAACTACTTGAGCTTTGAAAACCTATATAGACCGGAGATAGTGAGGCTAATCTATCGTCGTTCGGGAGACCGGACGCTCACAGAAGAGATCACTCAGGAGACATTTCTAAAGGCGTGGCGATCGATTGAGGTGCTCTTAGAGCACCAAGCTCCACTCGGTTGGCTTATCACAACCGCTAAAAACCTCTTGACCGACAGCTACCGTCGTCGCATGTCTGAAAAACGATTTGTCGACACGGGCTATGCGCAATCGGCGGCCAAAGAGGGGCAGAGCAGCAATGAGGTTGATGAACTTATGGACAAGCTAGACCTTGCGACGGCGATGAGATCTCTTACCGCCGACCACCGCGAGGTCATTCAGCTATGCGTGATAGAGGGCCTGAGTACCAAGACGGCATCGGAGAGAGCGGGCGTGCCGATCGGAACTATAAAATCCCGCCTCTACTATGCCCTGAGAGCGCTTCGGGAGACCCTAATGGCGAACGGATACCTTTCATGAAAGAGACAAGCCACTGCGACTTCTCGGTACAGATCGCGCCTTACGTTCAAGATGATCTGCCGGAATCCGAAGTATCCCACTTCGAAGCGCACTTAAATGAGTGCAATCACTGCAGCAGAGAGTTGGCGGATTTCAGGCTACTCATTGCCCTCATCGGAACCGAAGACTCCGTGGGCTTAGATGATCTCACTACTGGACAGGAGACGATGGGCCTTGAAGCTGCGACTGTGACCCACGGTACCAGCGCTGACGACGAGGCGCTAGGTCCGAATCAGACGATGCCAACCGGCCAAGCCAGTACCAGGTGGAGACCGCTCTCGACGAAGTCGCCAATACTACGAGTGGCGGCGGTCATCATCCTCTTAGCAGTGGGCTACCTTGCCGGCACAACCGGTGCAACGCCGACTTCAGTGCATTACAAACTCTTCCAAGATGCCTCCTACGTCGGTCCCGGCACAGTTACCACCTCGAAGGTGCCGGGAGGAACTGAGCTCAGTTTCAACCTCAGTGACCTCCCCCAAGTTGGACAGATCGGGGCTTGGGTGAAGACGACAGGAGGGCGTCAATCTGTCATCTGTTGGTGGCCGTTGACCCATGGCCAAAGCAGCGGCAACTTCATGACCGTTGTGCCGAGTACAACGGTCATGTTTTCTGTAGGAATACAGACTAAGGGCGGCACTAGGCTCTACTGGCACCAACTATAGCAACTACGCGAAGACCACAAATTGGTGCGCCTACGTATTTATAGCCGATATCAACTGCACTGTTCGTCTATGCCTACGAGCGGCACGCGTAGATCACCCAAGTTTACGCCGCCGAACAAAACTTAAGAGACCCGGATCCACCCAAGCGCATCAATCTCGCCCTCAGTTCAAAACGCTGCGCATCCAAACCTTGCCACTCGGGAGCGGTGCTGATCCTACGCTTTCATCTCCCGCATCGACCGGTAATATTTTGGCGGTCGGCTCAACAGGACATTCGAGCCAACACCTAGGAAAGGTCGATCCAACTTCTACATAACTTCGGTCGAACGCACCGCCCCCTACAACGCCCGCCGAAGCGTGCGCACCTCAAACGGAATCGTCATCCTCTCCTCTGGCGGAGAGCCAAGAGACAACTCCTCATTTAGCCTTGGGCAGAAACCTCTGCCCAGAACCCAACCACTACGAGTGCGCAACCGCCAATGCCGCAGGCGGCGCCGGTGGTGAATCACTTCAATGCCAAAAATACGAGACTACTATCGCTATCATCGGATAGGTAGCAGAGGATATTTCAGGACGATGCAACCTCTTTGGGATGCATGGAACATTCATTAGGCGGCGATTCAGTTGCCTTCTGCTCACACTGAGCCTCAGTCAAGCCTTTGTCGTGACTCGCACAAATGTGGCTACTTCGCCTCGAAATGTATCGCGACGCCACATCGACCCGACCGTGAATATTCGATTCCTCGAACACACCCCAGCGTTCTCGGCCTTCCGTACCAGTAGCGGTCTAGCACACGGAAGGGATCTTAACCTATACGTCTAATCGACGGGACTACTTTGCCAGACCGAATTCAGTGCCCTAAGCATAGTGTCCACATCCTGGGCGCCGGAGATTCCGTAACGACGATCTATTGCAAAAAACGGTACGCCCGAGATTCCGAGATCCATCGCAAGGGCTTCGTCCGCACGAACTTCAGATACGTACGCGTCACCGACAAGGACCTCCCTCACCGCAGACCTATCGAGCCCAATCTCTACTGCAATGTCCGTCAGCTCCCGTCTATCGGAGATCCGGCCCCCTTCGCTGAAATAACTCCTGAAGAGTCGCTCTTCTGCAGCGTCGGCCAGTCCAGTCTCGGAGGCAAGATGAATCATTCGATGAGCATCGAATGAATTCGCGCTCTGTGCCAGATCGAGGCGATAATGCAGCCCTTCGACGGCTGCCAAATCGGTAATTCTGCGATTCGACTCCTGAACGGCTTGAACCGTAAGTCCGTATTTCTTGGCGATCAGATCTACAAGAGGAACCTCGGACGCCTTGGAAGCGTTCGGATCCAGTTCAAAGCTCCGCCACGTAATTCTGACTTCTTCGGCATGGTCGAAAAGAGCCAGTGCTGACTCGAAGCGCCGTTTGCCAATGTAGCACCAAGGACAGACGACATCTGACCAGATCTCAACTTCCATCTCTCTACTTTCGAACCTTCATGACCACCAAACCTCGCTACGAGTCTAGGCCGGCAAAGAATATTCACTTTGACCGGCCCCTGGCGCAAACGACCACCAACAAATACCAGTCGAGCAAAGAGGAGTGCAGCGTCAACAAGGTGTCACCACCAGCTTGGCTCCTTGACCTGACCTAGACCAACCAACATGCAAAAGAGCAACTCCGATTCAGTCACTTCCTTTACGTGGTGTCTACAGGCGGAGAACACGTTTCGGCCGCTGAAGACCGGCTTGTGAAAGTAGTGGGTCTAAATGAGACTTGGGAAAGGTAACTCAATTCCGTTGCATCCACGACCACCGCCCGCTGATCTCATCCAAAACCGCGCACGGTATCTCACCATCTGCGACACCCATGTGCATCTTTGCATCGCCAGAACGGACACACATAGTCACTCCTCATTCGGATCAGCTTTTTGGAATAACCGGTTTCCGCTCTGGGCGTCAGGGTGACTTGACCGCTGGTTATGAAAGTCGCATTCACCCTTGGAGACCCAGATGAGTGCTGGTCCGAGCGATTTCGACACCGCTAGGCTACCTTCTCAGCCGAGATACCTTGCCGATGCACCTCGGACGTACCAACACTGAAGGTTGGCACGACGACTCACTTTTTGGCGTCAATTCTTTGCAACAGACCCCGCAAAGCAAGCTCATAACCATATGCGCCCATGCCACTGATCTGCCCAACTGCCAATGCCGCAAGAACGGAATCGCCCCTGAATGACTCACGCGCATGGATATTGGATATATGGATCTCGACAAAAGGAATATCCACTGCTGCCAAAGCATCCCTGATCGCGTAGCTGTAATGCGTAAGGGCCCCGGGATTGATGACGATACCTGCGAACACTCCTAGGGCCAATTGGATGGCATCAACTATAGAACCCTCATGGTTGGACTGGAAGAATTCCAACTCAACGCCTAGTTCGGAACCAATTCTGGTGAGCTGACCGACCACCTCATCTAGGGTCTCCGATCCATATATGTCCGGCTCACGTCGGCCCAACATATTTAGATTTGGACCATTTACTACTAGCACTCTTCTCACTACCTGGCACCTTTCAGTATCCGAATAGTAGTTGCATTTCCCACGTACTTCGCCAACTCTATAAGTCGATCCCAGGGACCCATCTGCGCTCTATCAGCCTTATCAATCTGACTCTCGTTCCCTACCCATCCTCCCTGCACACGCGGAAAGCAAACATGGAAGAGATGCTGTTTATGGGCGATCAAAGGGCACCGGCCTGAGCCACTACCCTGCCAAGTCGGAAAGTACTGTTTGGAGCAGTTCGTCCGAAACGAACACCCCTCCCTCAGGACGTCCGATACCGTTCAAAACCACAAAACGAACCCCATTACGGTACTTCCTGTAGCGCACCCAAGTCTGGCGCATCGCCGGCAGAGAAAATTCACCTGACATTGGAAGTCCGTAGAGGGAAAGAAGCTTGCGATGGAGATCGAGAAGATCATTCCCTATTCGACCTTGCCTTAAGGATAGGTGTGCAGCTGCCATCATTCCCAGCGCCAAGGCTTCACCATGGCGATCTGCACGAAATTCGAGCAAGTGCTCGAACGCATGGGCAAAGGCGTGTCCATAGTCGAGATTGATCTGCGCACCGTGTTCACGCTGGTCTGCCGTAACAACCTGAGCCTTTATCTCTACAGAGCGTGTCACAACCTCTCTAAGTAGATCTACATCTCCAGCGAGAATCTCCGACGCATTCTCCTCAAGTACACCCAGTAGGGACTCATCAGCTATAAAGGCGTATTTCAGGACCTCGGCGATTCCGGAGAGAAATCCATCCGACCTTCGAGCATTGGCAAGAGCCACGTCGTCAACCACAACGATCGGCTGGTAGATGGCCCCTACAAGATCTGACCCTTGAGCCAGATTGACACCGTTCTTGCCACCAATGGCGAGGTCAACCTGTCCGAGCAGGGTGGTTGGAATCAGTGCCAACTTGACTCCGCGATTGAACGTGGCGGCGACGAACCCGACGAGATAGCAGAGTGAGTCGTCCCCAAGACCGACGACGACATCGTCACAGTTTGCATTCCCCTCAGCGAGTTGCAGAAAAACCTGATTGGCGATCTCAAGTGTCTTGCAGTCGACCCCTTCGGGCACTGTGAAGACCGACGATCGGAGACCTTTCAGTTCAAGGCTCCATGCTACCTCCGAAGCCAGTAGCAAGTCAGCTGGCGAAGTGATCACGAAGACGCGTTCCGCTCCACGAAGTGTCGGAAGTAGTTGCGCAAAGTTCCCGGTCAAGCCGTCGCCGATATGTACTTGGTGCACCCCACCCATAGGGGTTATCAGGACACTGCGGGTACCAGATGGAACCGCATCGGGAGCGACAACTGCCTCGAGGATCTCCTTGGCGACCGCCTCGGGAGATCTTCCACCGGTCGAAACACACAACGTCGAGACGCTTCGATATATAGGTAACCGGCGAGCGTAGATCTCGCGGACACCAGGCACCGATATCATTGGGCGGTTGACATCAGCTCCGATTCGCAGAATCGCCTCTTCGAAATCAACTTCGAGGTAGACGACTATGGCGCCCTCAAGTGCGAGCCGAGTGCCGGCATGTTCGACTGCACCACCTCCAAGGGCCACTACAGCGTCCGGCCCAGCCAGGATCTCTAAAACGGCACAATGCTCGAGCTGTCTAAAAGTTGCTTCGCCGTCGTCGTCGAAGATCTGCCGCACCGTCCGCTGCTCGCTACGCTCAATGCGCGCGTCAACATCGATAAATGGAAGTCCAAGCTTTTCAGCGAGCAGATAGCCAACGGTGGTCTTTCCGGCGCCCATGAATCCCATAAGTACGATCATCGTCTGACCGTCTGGCTGTCAAAGGGTTGACTTCCACTCTCCTGCTCAGCTGCCCTCTGGTAGTCAAAGTGAGCCACCTCTGACCTCGGGACAATTACAGATGCACTGCCCATATGACTAAAGACGCCCCGTGGCGGCGCGACGACCCAAAACGACACTTTTCCTCCGGAAAGTCCAAGACTTACCCTCACTAGTGTTGGGGATGCCTTGTCAAGCTGAAATTGTAGCCGAAGGCCCATGGCTCTACCGGTTCCGGCCCCATTTGGCTGCCCGCACGCACTCCACCAACATTCGCTGGTCCAAGCGGAGAAATCCAAGATCGCAACAAAACTCCAAAGGAATAGTTACGTAGAGCCGTCCCAATCGAATCGGCGGGGCTGATCGC
Organism: Acidimicrobiaceae bacterium; assembly: GCA_013044385.1. Taxonomy (GTDB): domain Bacteria; phylum Actinomycetota; class Acidimicrobiia; order Acidimicrobiales; family Acidimicrobiaceae; genus JABEUN01. Next base: position 71,677 of record JABEUN010000068.1, on the reverse strand, counting down.
AAGGATCATCACAAGTGCCACCGATCTATGGTGCTATCGGTGATCCATACACGGCGCTAAGCGACACGGTCGGTTTTGGGGCCCAGAATCGAAGGAGCCAAGTGGTCTACTCGACCAGTCCTGGCCGCCCGCGTTCGGCCAGAGCCGCTTCAACGGCCGCTCGCATCGACTCCACAGGGGCCGTTTCGCCAGTCCAGTCCGTGAACGCCAAGGCGGCGATCTGGGTCAGCATTGACACACCGTTTGCGCACCGGACTCCAGCAGAGGACGCGGCCTTGACCAGCGGCGTCTCCAACGGCGAATAGACCAAATCGTAAAGGAACTGTCCGCTACCCATCAGCTCGATCGGAAATGGTAGCTCACCCTCACTAGCAGTCCCGGACATGCCGACCGATGTGGCGTTGATAACAACATCACAACGTCCTATCGATCCAAGATCTCCCCTACTCACCTTCACACCCAAAGGTGCAAACCCCGATAACAAGTTCGCCATCTCGACATACCCTGAATCAGAACGACCTATCAGCTCAACAGATGCGATACCGGATCCACATATCGCTACTGCAACTGATCTTGCAGCACTTCCCGTACCAAGCATGGCCACTTTCGCACCTTCGAGCCTTACACCATGAGAATCCCTAAGGGCCATCACAAGTGCCGTTCCATCTGTCGTGTCGCCTATTAAGTTGCCGTCGACCGTCCGCACTACGTTGACAGATTTGAGCAGTCTCGCCATCGGCGTAACCTCATCGAGTAGCGGGACGATCTTCTCCTTGTGTGGCATCGTCACCGAGATGCCGATTGCTCCCAGCGCCCTTAAGCCCATGATGGCATGAGCTAACGACTCTGGACCTACCTCCATCGCGAGATATACGCAATCAAGTCCGGCAGCAGCGAACGCGGAATTGAATAGCACCGGAGACAGAGAATGCCGCACCGGCGCTCCTACTACGCAAGCGAATCGCGTAGATCCAGTCGGCATGGCAATCATGTTCATTGGACTACCAATGTATCGGTCAAAGGAAATTGGTGACCTGACATACCTACTCAGAGACCACCAGATGCCGCTATCGCCGCCTGCTGTTGCTGATAGGTGTCGAAGAAGGAGGAGAGGTTCCGACCCCGAAGGGTGACGAAATAGAGCCAGCTGCCCTTCGCCGGATGCATCATCGCCTCGAGAGCCGTCTGCCCTGGAGCGCTGATCGGGCCAGGGGGGAGTCCTAGGTGGGTGTAGGTATTGTATGGCGACGGACTGGCGAGTTGGGAGATGGTTATCGGTCCAGAGTAGTTCCCGGTGGCAAACCGTACAGTTGAATCCATCTGGAGCGGCTTACCAGCCAAGAGGCGATTTAAGATGACCCGGGCAACCTTCGGATAGTCAGAAACCGCCTTCGCCTCGCGCTCGATGATCGATGCACCGATAACAACCTGAACACCAGATAGTCCGTTGTAGCTGCCATTTGGTGTGAGCCCTATCTGATGCGCTACCTGGGTGAAGCGATCCATGAGATTGGCGATTATCTGGGCATTAGTCTCAGTTGGATCGAGGAAGTAAGTATCTGGATAAAGAAATCCCTCAGCGGTCGTGAGGTTAGCTGAGTCGAAGCCTATCGAAGTCGGACGAGTCTTGTCCGCCAACGCAAGAAAACTTGAACTTGAATGTCCTGGCAACTTTCCGACCAGATCTGCGATCGCAGCCAGACTGAGTCCATCGGGGATAGTCAGCCGGAAGAGCTTCGGCCCCCGTCCAAGGGTCGCAAGAACTTCCGAAAATCCCTCGTGCTGGTAGAAGGTGTAGAAGCCCGGCCTGAGTACCGGTGGCGACTTGACCTTCAGATAAAGGTCGAATACGGAGCCAGAGCGGAGAACACCAGCCTCGGACAACCCGGTGGTAAACGTGGCATATGACCAACCCGACTTGATGTCGATAGCTACCGGTCTTCCACCTGGTGAACCATCGACGATCGAGAGGATGTGCTGAACCACAAACACTCCGGCCAATACAAAGACAGCCAAGACCGCAGCAATTATCTTCAACGCAGCTCGTCCCCTGCGCCCTTTGGGAGCGCCAACGGACCGACGGCCAACAGCTCTACTAGCAGGCGAGGGGTCCCCAAATTGAGATGACGCCTCTAATGCGTTTCCAGCATGCGGGTCGAGAGTTTCGGTTGTGCCCTCACTCGCCGGTGATTCTGAGTCATCAAACGGGGCTCCGTCGGACTCTGAGGAGCCGCTTAGAGCATTGATCTCATCGTCCAATCCTCTAATCCCTCTCCGAGTCAAGCCAATCCTGCAAGATGATAGCGGCAGAAATAGCATCCACAATCGATCTCTGCTGCTTGGACGTCTTTCCGGCTACACGCAGCGCCGCAGTGGCAGCTCTGGTTGTAAGTCGCTCGTCCTGGGTCCTGATCTCCAGTCCTATCCGTTCAGAGAGGATCTTCAACTCCGACAGCACCACCACTGCCTGGGGACCGATTTCGCCAGAGAGGGAAACCGGGACTCCGGCTATGACCGCCACTGGCTCATACTCCAAGATCACTTCGGCCAGACGGCTGATATCACGATCAAGATCGCCAACCCTAACAAAGGTTCTCGACGGGACTGCCACTCGACCAGCAGAGTCCGATACCGCTATCCCGATCCTCTTATTGCCGATATCCAGTCCAACTACCTTCATCTACCTAAGCGGCCCGACCTCGACCACAGGGGCGAAGGTGCACCGGCGGCAGGAAACCTCACGAATTCCCATCGGAGAGCCTCGCCACCAGGTCGGCTCGGACTTGGACTAGCACGCCCTCGAGCTTCTCCACTTCTTTACCGCCTGCAACTGCGAGGTCGACTTGTCGACCTACTCCCCCACCGAGCTCTCTAGCTGCATCAGAAATTAGCTCAGACGCTACCAGACCGCTATCCTTCGAAACCGCCGCTACCAGAGTTACCTTCGCACCGTCCTGCACTCCAGCGACAACCACGGCCTTCAGACCTGGCCTGGACCTAACTTGGATCGCCAGCTGCCGCAGATCGTCGGCGGACATACCATCCCACCGCACGATTGCGAAACCTTCTGAAGCGGTCACGCCCTCAGCTATCGCCCGAATCCGTTCGGCACTCATGGCCTTGATCTGATCCAGCAGGACCTTCTCGTGCGCTCTCATCTGGGCAACCTTATCGGCCACCTCTGCGGGACTGACTCTCAGTATCTCCGCAGTGTCGGAGATCAGCGTCTCCAACTCCCACACCCTGCGCAGAGCACCCTCGCCGGTGACCGCCTCCAACCTCCTGGTATTCGAACCTATTGAACCTTCCGAGACAATCTGGCACAGGCCAATCATCCCAAGTGAATCGACGTGTATGCCGCCACAGAGTTCCACCGAAGACGAACCCGCCTTCACGACCCGAACAACATCGGCGTACTTGTCACCGAAAAAAGCCATCGCCCCAGCATCCAACGCCGCCTGCTTGGGCATCAGGTCGGTCTTGACCTCCACATTAGAGATGATCTCAGCGTTTACTAGGGCCTCAACCTTTCTGCGCTCCTCAAGAGTCAGTGGGCCATAGTGGGTAAAGTCAAAACGTAAACGATCCGGAGTGACAAGTGACCCCTGCTGTCTGACGTGATCTCCAAGCACTCTCCTAAGTGCCCAGTGCAGAAGGTGGGTACCAGTGTGATTACGCCTGATTGCGTCCCGCCTCTGTGCGTCTACCTTCAACGTAGCGAGCTCTCCAATCACAGGACTACCGGAGGTGAGCTCTGCAAAATGTCGGATGACGGAACCCGCTACATAGTTGGTGTCGACGACTGTGAATTGAGCTGACTCGGTCTGGATCACCCCCGTGTCACCGACCTGACCACCACCTTCGGGATAGAAACAGGTCCTATCCAAGAAGACCTCATAAAGGCCCGGGCGCGCCTCCGATCGGATGACCGCAAGCAACCTGCCATGCTCTTCGTAAGTGGTATGACCGGTGAACTCAGTAGATCCAAATCCGTCCAAGAGGCTACGGTAGTGCTCTAGATCGGTCTCGACTCCTTCGTTTCCTAGACCCGCCGCCCTTGCCATGGACCTCTGCTTCGCCATATTCTCTTCGAAGCCAACCAGGTCCACCTCGATCCCCCGCTCTTTTGCCACCTCTAGCGTCAACTCGATAGGGAAGCCGAAGGTGTCGTGGAGTCTGAAGGCCACCTCACCGGAAACAACTCCTGCCAGAAGCTCCTCTTCTAGTTGCGCCGACCCAGTCTTTAGCGTCTGGCGGAATCGCTCCTCCTCGCGCGCAATGGTCGACACCAGATAGTCGCGTTGTCGTTCAAGCTCTGGGTATGCACCCGACATGTTCTCTATCACCGTGGAGACTAGGTCTGGAGTAACAAGTGTCTCTGTTCCAAGTTGATAACTTCGTAAAACAGCTCGCCTGATTATCCTGCGAAGCACATAGCCACGACCCTCATTGGATGGGAAGACGCCATCTGCTACCAAAAATGTCATCGATCTGGAGTGATCGGCCATGATCCGAAGCTTTACGTCATTAGCCTCAGTGTCGCCGTATCGGATACCGGTCAACCGGCCGGCAGTCTGAAGGATTGGCTGCAGAAGGTCAGTATCGTAGACTGACCCTTTGCCCTGCACCACTGGCAAAATTCGTTCGAATCCCGCCCCAGTGTCTATGCAAGGCTTCGGGAGCAGCACCAGCTCCCCATCGGGTTGCCGATCGTACTGCATGAACACGAGATTCCATATCTCCATGAAACGCTCGTCGGACCCCAACGCCGGGCCCCCATCTGCACCATAGCTTTCGCCCTTGTCGTAGTAGATCTCCGAGCATGGTCCGCAGGGGCCGGTGTCTGCCATCTGCCACCAATTGTCCTCGTCCATCCTCTGTATACGCTCGGCCGGTACGCCGACCTCATCGCGCCAGATCCGTTCTGCTTCATCGTCAGATAGGTGGACAGTTATCCATAGCTTCGTCGGGTCAAGTTTGAGTACTTCGGTTACCAACTCCCACGCGTAGGGAATCGCCTTTTCCTTGAAATAGTCACCAAAGCTGAAGTTTCCGAGCATCTCGAAAAATGTCAAATGCCTGGAGGTGAGACCGATGTTATCGAGATCGTTGTGCTTTCCACCTGCTCTCACGCACTTCTGGATCGAGGTCGCTCTCGGATAAGGAGCCGGTACTTCACCTAGAAAGTACGGCTTGAAAGGAACCATACCTGCGACTGTGAATAGCACCGTCTGGTCATGTGGGATCAGCGACGCTGATGGGACCGCCACGTGTCCCCGGTCCACGAAAAAATCTGTAAAGGCTTTTCTTAGCTGGTTAGCATCCATCGTGCTTCAAAGTGTATTGCAAACTAGTGAGACAGATGGCAACAGGCGCTGTCCAGCAAACAATCAGAACGCGCAGAGCCGGTCAAACTCGCCGAAGCAGAGGATTAGATTGCAAGGCGTTTTGACCAGAGGACTTCAGTATGTCTCGGAATCCTTGAGGCGCTCCAATTCAACGACGGCTACCTGGAAGCCCTGCTGGGCAGCGTCAATAACACTATCAGCCACACGTCTGGCGCCCTTTTCAACTCGGGCCACAACGTTATTGGGCTTTGATGCCTGAATCTTCGAGCGAAGCTCGGACTGCACCTTCAGCGTTGCCCACGCTCCTATTGACGCTCCGACTACCACCCACTTCAGCCTTGAAGCCATCAGTTCCGCGAGCCCCTTCCAAATAGAGTGCGTCTAGCACTCGAGAACCCGACAACCGCAGACCTGATCCGAATCGATGGATAGGTAACAACACGTCGTGCCACCTTGGATGTCCTCTCTATCGATGAGTTAGCCGCTTGGGCAATTTGGAGAAGATCCTCTGCTCTCTCGGCTCCAATAGAAGCAGATTCCATGGCTCTTTTCGCCTCCGCTGCCAGTTCGAAGGACTCGGCCCTCAGGATTCTCTGCTGCTCAAGCAGGTTCCTTGCTACCCTCCTTGTAGTTAGCGCAGTCACCAGTGATACCACCGCTGCTCCCAGAGAGATCACCGCTGCGATAATCATGACAACTGTCATCACCACTCCCGTCAGGAGCCCGTTGACATCGGCTTGTCAACTTTGACAGTTAGACCGTAGCTCCCAAGAATCGAGTTAGATACTGCTTTAGGCGCACCAGTCATCATATCCATACCCGATTGCGTCTTTGGAAAAGCTATCACCTCACGGATAGTCTCTTCACCACATAGAAGCGCCGCAAGCCTGTCTATACCGAAGGCGAACCCACCATGCGGAGGAGCGCCATAGTTGAAAGCGTTCAAGAGGAAGCCAAAGCGAGCCTCCGCCTCCTCATCGGATATGCCAAGTGCAGTAAAGACCCCGGCTTGCACCGTAGGATCATTTATTCTGATGCTCCCTGACCCGAGTTCCCAACCGTTCAGAACAAGATCGTAGCTCTGGGCACGGACTGAAAGAGGTTCGGACTGCATCATATCAATATCGTCCGGATTAGGCATGGTGAACGGGTGGTGGGCAGCGATCGGATTACCCTGCTCATCTAAGCCCTCGAACATCGGAAAATCGATGACCCAGAGGTATTTGAGGCCACTCAGTTCGAGGTACCGGCGACCGAGTTCAACGCGAAGCGTCCCAAGGACAGACCTGACGAGCCCGAACTCCCCCGACACCAAGAGGACTACATCTCCTTCTTTGGCAGAGGTTGCTTCGACGATCGTTGCGACCTGCCCGCCATCGAGGAGCTTGCCAATAGGCGAGTCCACCGATAGGGTCTCTCCCTGACCCTTCACCCTCATCCACACCAATCCAGCGGCTCCGAGGCTCTTTGCACGATCGACCAACTCATCTAACTTTGACCGCGTTAGCTGTGCAGAACCCGGCGCCACGAAGGCTCCGAGTGATGGCTGGTCGAATGCGCGAATTCCACTTCCTTTGAAGCTTTCGGACAGTTCGACGATGCTGTGATCAAACCGCAGGTCCGGCTTGTCTGAACCGTATCGAGAGATGGCCTCACGATGAGTGATAGTCGGAAAATCTAAATTGGTCTCACCAGTTACCACAGCAGTAGCATTGGCGACCGCCTTGGTGATGAAGTTGCGGACGTCCTGTTGGGTCACGAAGGAGGCCTCGAGGTCTAGTTGGGTAAATTCGAACTGGCGGTCAGAACGTAGATCCTCATCCCTCATACACCGGGCAATCTGATAGTAACGATCAAATCCAGAAACCATGAGCAACTGCTTAGCGATCTGTGGACTTTGGGGAAGTACATAGAACTTTCCGGGCTGGAGTCTCGATGGAACCGCGAACTCCCTAGCACCCTCCGGCGTCGGCGTCCACAGTAGCGGGGTCTCGATCTCTAAAAATCCCGACTCCTCCAGGGAGGATCTGATAGCCGAATTGATCTGCGCTCTGGCTCTTAGGTTCCTCTGTAGCCTGGAGCGCCTAAGGTCCACAAATCGGTATTTGAGGCGGACTAATTCATCGGTATTCCCGTCACGATGGCCCGAAATTGCAAATGGAATGGGCTGCGCTTGGGAAAGAATCTCAACAACCGCATCGGCAATCTCGATCTCGCCAGAGGGGATTGCCGCATTCACAGTTCCGACCGGCCTAGCCCTAACAACACCGGTCACCCTCAGAACCCACTCAAGGTGAAGCTCCATCCGTTCGGTGATCACACACTGGACGGTTCCCGTAGCATCGCGCAGGTCTATGAATACAAGATGGTCTCCGTGTTCGCGCACACTCTGCACCCAACCACAAGCGCTAACGGTCCTTCCCAAATCCTTCATGTCAAGACCAGCCGCGTAATCGGTCCGCATCCCGCTCGGCGAGCCAATTAACGCTCCGACCGAACTTGATATCCACGATTCGTCTAGTGTCACAGAACCCCCAAGTCAGCCGCCACCTTAGGCTCGATCAGCCTAGCCGCATGGCACCAGCCGAACTACAACACGAGCCAACTACCCAAGGCGCGTCAACGGTGCGGTGCCGTCTAGATTCTGGATCCAGTCGGCACCGCACCGAAAACTAGTGCAGCAATATCTTTCCCGCTACTGGCGGGTGGCTTGCTCCTCCTGAGCCTTGCGACTGGCCATATCCGCCTTTGCGTTTGCGATGGCAGCCGTGCCGTCCTCGGTCCTAATACCGGAAGCCACGCCCCAGTAGTAGAACACCACACCGAGCACTGCGTCAACAATCAGATCCCATGGGTACTGAATGAGGCCCTTGCCGTGATTGTACGGTGCGCCGAAGTTCGAAGAACCGAAGTAGCTCATCGCTAGCATCGCGACTAGGTATCCAATCAACCAGTAGCCAGCCTTCAGTGAAACTGAATCGACCTTGTCTAGTTGAGTGTTTGGTCTGGAGGCGACCACTCCATAGACGATGGCGCCTATCAGCAGAGCTACGATCAACTTCCAATCAATCGACCAACCGGTCCAATAGATGATCAAGGTACCGACAACGAACGCTATCGGCGCAATGATCGGCAGTCCAGACAGCGTGAAAGGCCTATGTGCATCCGGCTCGGTACGCCTGAGAACAGTAGCCGATACCGGTCCAATCATGTAGGTAAAGACCGTGGCAGAGGAGATTACCCCTACCAGACTCTGCCAAGACGGGAACGGCAGCAGGAAGATTATTCCAGCGAGCGCCGTTACTCCGAGCGAGAGCATCGGAATCATGCTCCTCTCGCTTAGCTTCTTGAAACGAGTTGGAAGGTAGCGGTTGTTTGCCGCTGCGTACATGACCCTTGCGGTTGACGCGAGGTAGATGTTTCCAGTCCCAGCAGGAGATAGAACTGCGTCACCATAGAGGATGACAGCGAGCCAGCCGAGTCCAATAGCCGATGCTACCTGGGCGAACGGCGACGTGAAGTTGAGTGAAGCCCAGCCCTTGCCTAAGCCATGCGGATCGATAGCTGCGACAAAAACAGTCTCAAGAAGGGAGTAGAGGAAGATTGCCACCACGACGGCGACAATGATTGCTCTTGGAACGTCTTTCTGGGGATTCTTGGCCTCTCCAGCAAGGTCTACGGCTTGACGGAAGCCAAGGAATGCGAACACGATGCCCGATGTGGCAACTGCCTTCAGGATTCCCGACGTTCCATAAGGCGCGAATCCGCCGGTCGCCGCTGCGGTGTAGTTACCCCAATGCTTGGCAACAAACAGGAAGACCAGGATGGTCAATCCCGGAGTCAGGAACTTCAACGTCGTCACTATGGTGTTGGTCTTCGCAAAAACCTTCACACCATAAGCGTTGATCGCGAAGAAGAGTAGCAGGAGAAGCGCCTCAATGACGAAACGCTCAAAACTCGAGTTTGCAAGACTCGGTATGTAATGCTCTGCGTACTGCACCACAGCCTCAGCTTCAATAGCTGGCACCGATGCATACGCAATGAACGCACCCCAAGACATCACGAACCCGACAAACGAGCCGTGCGTGAAGTGCGGGTACCTGGCTATGCCACCTGCCTCAGGAGCCAAACCTGAAAGCTCGGCATACACCAAGCCCACCAGAAGAACGGCTACGCCACCAATGACCCAACCAACCACTGATGCCGGCCCCGCATCGTTTGCAGCATAGAGACCTCCGAAGAGCCACCCTGATCCAATGATGGCTCCTAGGCCCGCCATGGTGAGGTCCAACCGGCTCATTGCACGTTTGAGTACCACACCTCCATCGGGCTGACTGCTCATGTAAATCCCCCTTGATTACGAACAAACTCGACCGCTAGGAGCGGCAAAAGAAACATACCACGAATGCATAGAGGAGAGGCGCTCAGTTTGAAAAGAACCGTTTCAATGGGGTTAAATAGCCCCCAGCTGGAATTTGGAAAAAATAAGTTTTCGGCGAAAAAGGTCCCGAGAGTGAGGTTCGAGCCCACCTTACCGCTCTCAATTAATATTCCGAAACGTGCCTAGCCGCCGACAACTTCTTTCGGCCTTCGGGGAACCAGCCGATAGGCGTCATACACGCTATCCAGCCTCTTGATCGACGCCAGAACCGAGTCCAGATGTGACGGGTCTGCTAGCTCAAACTCGAATCGCATCCTAGATATCCGGTCAGAGCCCGCCTGTGAGGAGCTTGAGAGTATATTCACGTGGTGCTCGGCGAGTACCCGAGTCACATCGGCCAGCAACCGAGACCGATCCAGCGCCCGAACTTCGATAGTCGTAGCGAAAATCCCGGTTCGGTCCTTATCCCACTCGACTTCGATCAGCCTCTCTGTGGAGTTTGCGAACAACGCCATTGCATTGGGACAATCACTTCGATGGACAGAGACCCCCCTACCCCTCGTCACAAATCCAACTATCTCATCACCGGGAACCGGCGAGCAGCACTTGGATAGCCTGATCATTACGTCATCAAGGCCCTCGACGTAGATGCCAACCTCTTTACCGCGGCGATTACTCGGTCGAGGACTACTCAGGCTCACGGGAAGCTGTTCGTCAGAGTCTCCTTTGTGTAGCTCTCTGAGCAACTTCTGGACGACACCTTTGGCACTTATGTGGTTCTCGCCAATAGCAGCTAGGAAAGTTTCAGTATCAGAGATGCCCATCATCTCAGCCAGTTGAACCAGACCGTTAGAAGAGGTCATCTTCTGCACAGGGAGTCCCTCTTTCCGAAGGGACTTCGTCAACTCCTCACGACCTGTGTCGATGGAGTCTTCCCGGCGCTCCTTGGAGAACCACTGTTTGATCTTCGATCTGGCTTTGGCGGTTGCGACCACCTTGAGCCAGTCACGCGATGGTCCGGCATTTTGGACCTTGGAGGTGAAAATCTCAACCGTATCGCCACTTCGAAGCTCAGAATCCAAAGGAACCAGACGTTGGTTTACCTTTGCACCGATGCATCGATGTCCAACCTCGGTATGGACGGCATAGGCAAAATCGATGGGGGTCGCTTTGGCTGGAAGGGTGATTACCCGGCCCTTCGGTGTAAAGACGTAGACCTCATCGAGTTCTAGATCGAGCTTGAGGTTCTCAAGGAACTCTATGGGGTCGGGTGTATCTCGTTGCCAATCTACGATACGTTGCAACCACATCATCTCTGAGTCAGAGGAGCCCTCTTTGTATCCCCAGTGTGCTGCAACACCGTACTCAGCCCGCTGGTGCATCTCGAGAGTCCTGATCTGGACCTCCAACGGATTTCCCGTGGGGAGCATGACAGTCGTGTGCAGAGACTGATAGAGATTGAACTTCGGAGCATTTATGTAGTCTTTGAAGCGACCAGGAAGTGGATTCCAAAGCGAGTGGACAACACCTAGTCCAGCCCAGCAGTCCTTCTCTGTTTCAGTAATGATCCGGATACCGATGATGTCGAAGATCGAATCGAAGTCCTTCGCCTTGACGACCATCTTCTCGTAGATCGAGTAGAGGTGCTTCGGCCTTCCGCTCACGTCGGCATGTATTCCGACAGCGGTCATCCTTTCGGCGGCCGAATCTATCACCGACGTCAGATACTGCTCCCTCTCAGGAGAACGAGTCTCGACCATCTGTTCGATCTCAGCGTAACGCCTAGGATGGAGTGTGGCAAAGGAGAGGTCCTCCAACTGCCACTTAATCATCTGAATGCCGAGCCGGTGGGCTAAGGGAGCATAAATATCAAGTGTCTCTTGTGCGGTCCTTCTTTGCTTCCATTCCGGCAAGGCCGATATTGTCCGCATATTATGCAGTCGATCCGCTAGCTTGATAACCAACACCCTCGGATCCCGGGCCATTGCAAGCAGCATTTTCCGCATTGTCGCAGCTTGCTGCGCCTCTTTGGACTCGAAACTAAGACGGTCGAGCTTCGTGACGCCGTCGACGACCCTAGCTACCTGGTCACCAAAGTTCGCTTCCACGTCAGATAGTGAAAGATCCGTGTCCTCTACCGCATCATGAAGGAGTGCAGCTGCGATAGTTACCTCGTCGACGCCTAGATCACAGACAATCTGGGCCACACCAAGAGGATGTACTAGGTAAGGCTCACCAGATTTCCTGAACTGGCCACGGTGGGCCTGCTCCGCCGCGTCGAACGCAGCCACGATCAAGGCGGTTCCGTACCCAGGGTGGGCAAGCTCGTATGCTTCCACCAACCTCTTGGAACTGGGTGTATGCGAAGTGGCGAATCCCTGACTCGTAACTGTCATCTATTCACAGGATAGATCGAATCCGGAATTACATAACTCAGAAGTCCGATTAATCCAATCGCATTGAGTCTCGGCAGCCTATACCTATACTCCCAGCTACCGCCTCTTCTTCGCTCTCGACTTAGAGCCTCCGGTACCCTTGGTACTCGTATTTGCCGAAGAGCCATTCGATGAAGAGCCCGACACCATTGCTACGCTTCCCGCCATTGCCGCAGCCCTTGGGGTCAGCAACACCGCGCCTGCGCCCTTTGCCGAGATCCGCAACCTGAGCTGCTGGTAACGCTTCTCTCTCTCCTTGAAGATACAGAGAAGTGGAGAAGCTATGAAGATAGATGAGTAGGCACCGGTGGTCAGACCGACGAAGAGCGCCAAACCGAAGTCCTGGAGGGTTGTCGCACCCAGCAACTCCGCACCTATAAGAAGTATTGAGAGTATCGGAATAATTGCCACGATGGAGGTATTCAATGACCTCATCAGAACTTGATTGACGGAGAGGTTTACCGTGTCTGAATAGTTCATTCTGCCCGTATTGGCTAGGGCCTTGACATTCTCCTGCACCCTATCAAACACAACTATCGTGTCATAGAGCGAATATCCGAGAATTGTAAGTACCGCTATCACAGTTGCGGGGGTCACCTGGAAGCCAACCAGCGCGTAGATGCCAACAGTAACCAAAAGGTCGTGGATTACGGCTAGAACCGCAGCTGCAGCCATCTTCCATTCGAAACGGAGGCTGATGTAGAGCACGATACCTAAGAAGAAGAAGATTAGGGCCCTGATCGCCTTTGAGGTAATCTCCCCACCCCAGGTAGGACCGACATCGGTAATTCCAACTGCTTGGGCGGAAACGCCACCGTCTTTAGCCAATCTGGCACTAACTCTGTCCTCTAGTGCAGTTCTGGCTGGAACCGATAGCCTAGATAGATCGGCCTCAACCTGGATAGTTCGCCCCGATGAACCGCCAAGAGACACGACCGTGGCCTGGGTGACACCCAGTGCGGCCACGTCCGCCTGAGCGGTCTTAACCGAGAGCGTCTGGCTAGGCACCTGCCATGCAGTTCCACCTTTGAAGTCAATGCCAAAGTTGAGACCCCTAATCGCTACGGCTCCCATACCAAGAATTATGACGACTGCAGAGAGAATGAACCATCTCCGCATTCTCGGAATGAAAGCAAATGCGGTCTCACCACGGTACAGTCGTGAAAAAATTGACCCCTTTGCCGTGAGGGAGTCCTCCGCTGCTCGCAACAACTCATCGTCGACCTCATCCGAGTTTGCATCGATGGTCGGGTCACCAAATTTATCTGCCATTTTCGCCCGCCTAACTTCTGCTACCGGTCGGCCGCAATGCCGCCGGCGTGGCCCCGCCAAATCCGGACCCAGCTGAGGTGCCAAGTCCCCTCGCTACGCCGAGCCATTTCGCCTCTGTGAAGGTCCTATTCTGGCCCAAAAGAATTACCAAAGGCCTAGTGAAGACCCATGCACTTATTACATCAAGGAGAGTTGATAGCCCAAGGAAGAAGGCAAATCCCCTAACAGGGCCGATGCTCAACAGGTAAAGTAGCGTTGCACCAATCAATGAGACCAAGTCCGCAGCGACGATGGTGCGAAACGCCTTGGCAAATCCCTTGTCAACCGAGGACCTGATCGACTTACCGGCTCTGACCTCATCCTTTAATCGTTCAAAAAAGACTATGTACGAGTCAACGGTAACGCCTATTGAAACTATGAGACCGGTTACACCAGAGAGGTCGAGTGTCAGACCGGAAGTATGGCCCAGATAGGACACGATTCCCCACAAGAGTGCTGCGGTCGATCCCAGGCCGAGGAGGACGACAATTCCGAGTGCACGGTAGTAGATGATCGTGTAGATCATTACAAGCAACAAGCCGCCGATTCCCGCAAGCACCCCAGCCTTTAGTGACGCCTTACCCAAGGTCGCAGAAACTGTCTGTACCGTCTGCTGTTGAAGTTGGACAGGAAGTGCACCGTAACGGAGCACAAGTGCAAGGTTGTTCGCCTGAGTCTGCGTGAAGGTGCCGCTGATTTGGCCCTGCCCACCGAATGAGGTCGAGTTGATGGTCGGAGCGGACTCTACGACTCCGTCCAGAACGATTGCCACCTGCTTCTTATAATTTGCCGCAGCAATCTTGTCGAAGACCGGCGATCCCTTCTTGGTGAGTGTGAAATTCACCAACCAGTTACCGAACTGGTCAACACCTGAAAAGGCATTCGAGAGAATATTTCCGTTCGCCTGCGCTGGCCCGAGCACATACCGCGGCGAGAGAGGCGAGTTGCCGCTCTGTGGCAGAATGACCGTGGCAGAGGGGACGTCCGCAGTCGCGGACGTCGTCGGCACATAGGCCTGAACTGCTGCTTGGGACTGTGTCGTGGGGCAGAACGGTGCAGGAGTCGTCGAGAGCTTCAGTGACTTGGGAGGTGCAGTGTACGCTGGAGCCGCGCAGAGAACCGGCCGAAACTCGAGTTGGGCAGTCTGGCCGATCAAGGCCAGTGCACTCTGGGGGTTCTTGATACCGGGGAGCTGCACGACAATATTCTGTCCCTGGCTCGAGATGTTCGGCTGCGCGACGCCAAGGCCATCCACTCTGTTCCGAATGATGGAGATGGTCTGATTTAGGACCTGCTGGTTCACAACCTTCACCGGCTTGTACACCACCGATGCACCGCCTTGCAGGTCAAGTCCAAGTACAGGTTTATAACCCAGGACCAGCACCGCAACGAACGCACCTAGTGATACCACTAGTGACGCAATAACCATTACCAAGTATGAACGACGCAACTTATTGAGCTTCTCCTACAACGTTCCGAACTTACGGAAGACGACCCGACCATTAGGACCTAGCTGGTCCATCCTCTTCGTCCTTATCTGACTCTGCCGTAGGAAGTTCATCTTTGTGCTCCCCCGTATCGTGGAGATCCAGTCCACTTAGATCATCCGGAGCATGCAAATCTTCCTCATAGCCGCTCTCAGCCGGCTCAAATTCATCGGCTGGGATGGATGGATTCAGCCTGCTAAGAGCTGTACGGGCGAACACGACCTCGATATCGGGCGCAATCTCGACCCACACTTTGTCGGTGGCTACCTGAGTGACTCGGCCATAGATGCCGCCAGAGGAGACAACCTGGTCCCCATCGGAGATCTGGCTCTGGGACAGCCTCTGCGCCTTCTGCTTTTGCTGTTGAGGCCGAATAAGGATGAAATACATCAGAACGAACAGCAGTACTAAAGGTAGCAATTGTGACATCTATGATCCTCCGCCAAAAACAACTGAAGAGCTTACCCCGGCGGACCTTCTTATCCAATGCAGCCTGCTGCGAACACGTAAGCTCCGACAAGACTAGATGCGACTCCACGTGTCCCTTGTCTGTTGGCGCAATTCAGTGAGAGTTCCCTCCCTAATCGCCTCTCGGATGTTTCTCATAAAATCGGCCATGAACCATAGATTGTGAACCCCGATAAGGACTCCGGCTGAACCTTCATCTACCCGCAACAGGTGGGAGATGATACTCCTCGGCATCTCACGACAGGTTGGGCATCCACATTGGATGTCTATCGGTCCTTGATCCGAAAGGTTCTCCTTCCTTCGCAGGTGGACCTTGCCGCTAGTAGTTAGTGCGGTTCCATGTCTTCCAAGTCTGGTCGGAGAGACACAGTCGAACATGTCGACACCGTTCGCAACGGCCTCGACGATGGTGTAAGGATCGCCCACTCCCATGAGGTAGCGTGCACGGTCGGACGGGAGGTGAGAAGTCGTCACTGCCACGGTCTCTACGGTGAGGTCCCTCTCCTCACCAACAGCAAGACCGCCAATTGCATATCCGTCAAAGCCGATGTCCGCCGTCGCCTGCGCCGACTCGACCCTAAGTTCAAGGTCGGTGCCGCCTTGTACAATCCCGAAAAGCGCCTGAGTGGGACTACTCCAAACAGCCTTAGCTCGCCGAGCCCAATCAACGGTCAACGTCAACGCTTGCGCCAATGTGTCCCGGTCGGCGGGAAGCATGGTGCAGACATCAAGAACCATTGCAATATCTGAGCCAAAGTCTTCTTGGATCTCTACCGCCCTCTCTGGCGACAGTCGTTGGGTCGAGCCGTCATAGACGGATTTGAAGACGACACCGTTCTCGTCAAAGCGAGCGCCCAGACTCATAACTTGAAAGCCGCCCGAATCAGTCAGCATCGCCCCACGCCATCCAGCGAATCGCTGAATACCTCCAATGTTCTTAATTGCCTCCGGCCCCGGCCGTAACATGAGGTGGTAGGTGTTTGAAAGCAGAATCTGGAATCCTGCGGCCTCCACCTCCCAAGGAGCAATGGTACGGACCATCCCTCTAGTCCCCACGGGCATGAAGACCGGAGTAAGCACGTCTCCATGGTCAGTAGATAGGATTCCTGCACGCGCTAGGCCCTCAGATGCCTCTATTTCGAAGTCGCCACTCATCCTTCTACCGGCGCGGCTTTGCCGGCTGCCCTTGAAATCAGCATCGCATCTCCAAAAGATAAAAACCTATATCCAGCTACAAGAGCGTGATCGTAGAGGCTCCGCCACCCCTCGCCGTAGAAAGAAGCGATCATTACAAGTAGGGTCGACTTTGGGACGTGAAAGTTGGTGAGGAGCACGTCGATCTCCTTGAAGTCGTAACTATCCCTTATGAACAGCGTCGTCCTACCCTCGAGCACACCGGTTGCGGCGGCCGACTCGACCGCACGTACTACGGTCGTGCCTATTGCAACGACCCGACGGGCCGAGGTGATACGCCTCCACGCATCGGGTTCGATCCTGTAACTCTCCGAGTGCATCTCATGCTTGTCGAGCATTTCAACCTTGATAGGTAGGAAGGTTCCGAGGCCCACGCGAAGATCAATTTTGACGAGGTCTGCCCCAGACCTCTCTATACCGGCGAGAGTGGCTCGATCCAAGTGGAGTCCTGCAGTAGGAGCAGCGACAGAGCCAGGTCGATTCGCATACACAGTCTGATAACGCTCTGAGTCCTCTGGTTCGGACTCAATATATGGCGGATAAGGAATCTTGCCGCTGCGGTCAATGAACGATGGATCGAGAAGCTCAACCCGTCGCGTACCTGACTCCGATAGCCTCTCATGAACTACTGCAACCTCCACATCGCGATGCAAAAGTCGCTCTCCAACTCCCACTCTCGAAGAGGGCTTGACGAGGGCTTCCCACTGCGAATCACCAATTCGGTCAACGAGAAGGACTTCCACGACTCCGCCGCTACGCCGGAGGAGGTTCAACCGAGCCGGAATCACCCTTGTATCGTTG
Organism: Acidimicrobiaceae bacterium; assembly: GCA_013044385.1. Taxonomy (GTDB): domain Bacteria; phylum Actinomycetota; class Acidimicrobiia; order Acidimicrobiales; family Acidimicrobiaceae; genus JABEUN01. The sequence goes on along the minus strand of JABEUN010000068.1, from coordinate 54,252 downwards.
ACAACCACTAGATCTCCCGGTCTCAGAAGGGATGGCAGGTCAGCGACAGTCCTGTCGACGATACTTTGCGGACCCTGTGTGCCGTCGAGCAGTCGAGCCGAACTCCGCGGCTCGACTGGTCTTTGGGCGATGGAATCCCGAGGAAGCGAGTAGTTGTATTTCTCGATTTCAGTTGACACAGCCAGACCTTTTCACACGCAAGCGGGCATTGAGGCTAGCTGAACGAGCGGCCTACTGGTTCTGTGGGAACCCGTAATCGACACCAGCGATATGTTCCTCGGCCCAGCGCGCCGTCACTGCCTTGACTCGAGTGTAGAACTTCACTCCTTCATCTCCGTGAACATGGGAATCCCCGAACAGTGAATCCTTGGCACCCCCAAAAGAGTAGTAAGCAACCGGCACGGGTATCGGAACATTGATCCCGACCATTCCGGCAGATATCTTGCGCTGAAACTTCCTCGCAGCGCCTCCATTGCGCGTAAAGATTGCTGCACCGTTGGCATACTGATTCGAGTTGACCAGCCTGATCGCATCGTCGAAGTCGTCTACTCGCACGACACTTAGGACCGGTCCAAAGATCTCATCTTTGTATACAGCCATGTCCGTTGTCACGTTATCGACAAGAGATGCACCAAGGAAGAACCCGCCCTCGGCACCATAGAGTGGGTGCTCACGGCCGTCGACAAGAACCGTTGCGCCGTCGTCGTTGGCCGATCCTATGTAACTTGCGACTCTGTCCCTATGCACACGTGTAACCAGAGGGCCCATCTCTGAGCTTGGATCGACACCCGGACCGATCTTCAAACCCTTCATCCTCGATGCGATCTTGTCTACAAGTTCATCTGCAATTCCGCCCACCGCAACTAGAACCGAGATCGCCATGCACCGCTCGCCCGCCGAACCGTAGGCAGCCGACACGGCGGAGTCCGCAGCATGGTCAAGGTCTGCATCGGGCAGTACGACCATGTGGTTTTTCGCCCCTCCCAGTGCCTGAACCCTCTTGCCGTTTGAGGCTGCGGTTTCATATATGTATTTTGCAATGGGTGTCGATCCAACAAAGCTCACTGCCCGGATGGCTGGGTGAGCCAAGATTCGATCAACGGCGACCTTGTCACCTTGAACAACGTTGAACACGCCGTCTGGCAGTCCTGCCTCAGCAAACATCTCAGCCAGAAGCAGCGATGCCGAAGGATCCCTCTCAGAAGGCTTAAGGATGAATGTGTTACCCGCCGCAATCGCGATCGGGAACATCCACATGGGGACCATTGAGGGAAAGTTGAAAGGAGTAATTCCCGCCACTACACCGAGTGGCTGGCGTATCGAGTACGTATCGACCTCTCTCGAGACCTGATCCGAAAGGGAACTCTTGAGAAGCGATGAGATGCCGCAGGCGAACTCCACAACCTCCTGCCCCCTCCTCACCTCTCCTAGGGCATCTGAGAAGACCTTGCCATGCTCGGAGGTGATCAACCTGGCTACTTCATCCGCCCTTGCCTCAAGGATCTCCCTGAAGCGGAAGAGAACTTTTGTTCTTTGTGCGAGGGAACTGTCACCCCAGGTTTCGAACGCCGTCTCGGCGGCGCTTACTGCCTCATCCACCTCTTCGATGGACGCGAGTCCAACCATCTTCGTAACTGCACCCGTGGCTGGGTCGAACACTTCACTAAATCTGCCCGAATTGGAGGCCCTAAGCTTGCCGCCAATGAAATGTTGCAGGATATCCCTGTCAGTCATACTCATCCTTCCGATCCAGAAACCCTAGTCGACTCTACATTTGCAATAGCGGCACAAAGCAGCTCGGCGCCTTCGAGAGCTTCGTCTTCGGTGAGGGACATCGGAGGCGCAAGTCGCAGCACGTTTCCTGCGATACCACCACGCCCTACCAGCAATTTCCTCGCCTTTGCCTGTTCTGAGACTTCAGAGGCGATGCTCGGTGACGGGACGGTGCTGCTTGGCTCGCACAGCTCGACCCCGAGCATTAGACCCTTTCCTCTGATCTCCGCCACGATCTTGGAGTGCTGCGTCCCTGCAACCAGCCGATCACGCAGTAGCTTGCCGACCGAGAGTGCGTTTGACTGGAGGTCCTTGGATAGGAGGTAATCAATATTAGCTAGGCCACCCGCAGAAGCCAGGGGCGAACCTCCAAAAGTCGAGATCGAACTAGCTCCCAGCGAGTCCATTATCTCGGGTTTTGCAATGACTCCTGCCAAAGCAAGACCATTGCCGACACCCTTGGCGAAGGTGATGATATCCGGTGACACTCCATGGGCTTGATAGCCCCAGAAGTGGTCGCCTGTTCTACCCCATCCGGTCTGGACTTCATCGGAAATGTAGAGGATACCGTGCTTGGCCAGCACTTCCTGGATGGCACCAAAATAACCATCCGGTGGAAGACTGAATCCCCCAACACCCTGAACCGGCTCGGCAATCAACGCTGCAACATTTCCGGCTGTGCATGTCTGCAGAATGTCCTCGAGGTCCTCCAGTCCCCGCCTAAGGTATTCAGCGTCAGATAGATTTGCGAGCGGTCCCCTTATCCGTGATCCACCTTGAAGATAGGTCACATTAAACGGACTGAACGACGTCGGAGAGTAGCTCCTGTTCCCGGTTACGGCCAAGGAGGAGAAGCTTCGACCATGGTAGCTATTCCTTATTGCAAAGATCTGATTGGACCGGCGAAGTCCGGTAGCCAGAAGCAGCGCAGCGTCATTGGCCTCGGTACCAGATGTGGTGAAAAACACCTTTGCGCCATCGATACCTGACAATTTGGAGATCTTTTCCGCCAGTTCGACCATCGGTGAGATCAGGTAAAGGGTGGACGAGTGGATCATCTTTGACGCCTGTGCCTGGATCGCCTCAACTACCTCCGGCACTCCGTATCCCGACAAAGTCGTCAGAATGCCCCCGAAGAAGTCTAAGTAGGTAACGCCGTCGGATCCAAGTACGCGCCTACCGCTACCGGACACCAACTCAATTGGCTCTTCGTACAAAAGTGACAGCCACGACGGCATTACCGCCTTATGCCGAGCTAACAGATCTTTGGACACGACACTTCCTCCCAAGGGTTGCGGGCAACGAACGCCCTGTTTTGGAGCATATCAGATTCTGTGACACGTATTGTAATGTTTTTTGTACTACTACATATACTGATCTTCAGCAAACAACCACTCACAAGTAAGGCGATATGGAACAGAAGTTGCCAGAGAGACTCACCGATGGATCCGTAAATTCGGTTAGGGAACTCATTCGTATGGTCGAAGAGCTGGTAGCAGATGGCGGACTTAGACCTGGAGATCGACTCCCTCCAGTGAGGGAACTAGCAACGCTCGTTGGAATGAGCCCAAGTTCGGTCGCCGCCGCTTGGCGTTCGCTTAACGAAAAAGGACTTCTGAGAGGAATGGGTCGAAGTGGTACGTTCGTCGTAAAACAGACTCGTCCGTCGAACAACATACGGTGGCGACCTCATTTCAACCCTGGCGTGGAGGCCATCGAACTTTCGACGGGATTCCCAGATAGGAATCTCCTTCCCAAGATCCAACCGAGGCACTTCAAGGGAATCGACGATCTCAGCGCATACTCATATCTCGACAATCCGGTATTAGACAATTTAGAGAAGGCTCTAAGGGGTATTTTCGAACCAGAGTTTGACGGTTTCTCCCTCACGATCACTGATGGAACACTCGACGCAATCGACCGCCTCTTGTCGATAACTACCACCAGGGGTGACCTCGTTGCGGTGGAGGATCCTGGATTTCCGGCCATATTCGATCTGGTAGAAGCAAACCAAGGAAGAATTCTCGCTGTCGACACTGACGAGCACGGAATGACGGTTAGTTCATTGATATCGGCCTTGACAATGGGCGCAAAGGTGATTATCAGCCAACCAAGGGCTCAAAACCCGACCGGTGCATCTCGCAACGACCAGAGGATGCGGGATATTGTCGAAGCGATCTCAAAATATGCTCCACAAGTAACAGTTATCGAGGACGATCACTCGGCCCTAATATCTGGCAGGGAGCTCAATTCACTTGCTCACCTCTTACCTCGGCAAACTGCGTACGTAGCGAGTTTCTCTAAATCACATGGTCCGGACCTACGTTTAGCTGCAATCTTTGGGCCCGCCGAGCTCATTGATGAACTACAAGAACGGCGGCGACTCGGCCCAGCTTGGTCATCTCGGGCACTTCAACGGCTCCTGGCGAATCTTTTACTAGATGACGAGGCCCTAGAACAAGTGGAGGACGCTAAGCACGCCTACCAGATAAGGAGACGAAGTATTGAATCTCTACTCCAGATACCCGGCCTCACAGAAAACCAGCGTGGAGACGGACTGAACATCTGGGTTCCAGTTGTCAATGAAAGAAGCGCAATCCTCTCACTTGCCACCAACGGTATCATCGTAGCTCCAGGATCAGACTTCAAACTCACAGAGTCAATCCAAGAGCATATAAGGATCACACTCTGTGTTTCAGACGGAATGCTCGAAACAATTGCACCTTTACTAGTCTCTGCGACTAGTTATGCAACCGCCAACTGGAGAATGTAACGAAAATCCCTGCGCATCGGCTAAAGATCCCCAGCATTGATGTCTGACGAGATATCGAACAGTAACGAACCAGTCACGTCAGGCACGTAGCTAAGTCCGAGGTGACGATACGCTCTCTCAGTTGCCACTCTCCCTCTTGGCGTCCTAAGCACCATGCCCCTTTGTACAAGGTACGGCTCGTAGAAGTCCTCAACTGTCTCTCTATCCTCGCCGAGGGATACCGCCAGTGAAGCGATGCCAACCGCCCGGCCGGCGAACTCATTGCAAAGTAGGCCCAGGAGCTGAAGGTCGACGTTATCCAAGCCCAGTTCATCCACACCGAATGCTTCGAGTCCCTCTCTTGCAAGATCGAGTCCGATCTCGGAACATCCTGCGACAGCTGCAAAATCCCGAACACGCTTGAGAAGGCGGTTCGCTAATCTCGGAGTTCCACGAGACCGTCTTGCTATTTCGCCCGCTGCATCCGGCTCGATAACAATTCCGAGGATTCTCGCACTCCGGAAGATGATTTCAGTCAGCTCGTCCACGGAGTAGAACTCGAGTCGGCAGATTACTCCAAAGCGATCTCTCAAGGGCCCTGTTAACATACCGACCCTTGTGGTTGCACCTACAAGGGTGAACGGCTCGAGGTCAAGCCGCACCGATCGCGCCGTAGGTCCCTTCCCAACAAGTATGTCAATCTTGTAATCCTCCATCGCGATGTAGAGCATCTCTTCCACATTTCGCGGGATTCTATGGATTTCATCGATGAAGAATACGTCACCTTCGCGCAAGTCAGAGAGTATCGCTGCGAGATCTCCTTGGCGGACCAAGGCCGGACCAGCCGTTACCCTGAAATTCGTTCCCATCTCATTGGCAATTAAAGAGGCAAGAGAGGTCTTGCCAAGCCCCGGCGGCCCTCCAAACAAGAAGTGATCTGAGGTCTCGCCCCGCAGTCGCGCAGCCTCCAGCACGATGCTAACTCTGGCAACCAGCTCTGACTGACCGATAAACTCACTCAATCGCCTGGGCCGAAGCTGACCTTCCGCTGTGTGCTCCAGTCGATCCTGCTCAGGTCTTGCATCCAGCAGTCTCTTGGCACCTTCTGCACTCGTTCCATCGGCATCAGATTTGCCAGCACCAGTACCGAGCACCTCACGCCTTGGACTCATCTCGCCAACGCTTTCAGACAGATTCTGACAGCCTCTGAAACGCTGACTCCTGCCGGGACCATATCCAGCACATCTGCGATCTCCACTTTCGCGAACCCTAGTGCACCTAGAGCAAGTGCAACCTCAGAATCCAAATCGGCAGAAGCGCTACTTTTGACATCGACAGTATTTGGCTCTCCGAATTCGGGTAATCTCCCAGTGAGTTCAGTGACGATTCTCTGTGCGAGCTTCCTGCCAACACCAGGAGCTAGGCAGATCGTCTCAAGATCACCATCACCAATTGCCGTCCAGAGCCTTGTCCTACCTGGACTACTCAAAAGTGCCATTGCTGCAGCTGGTCCAATACCTTGAATCTTCCTCAAAATGTCGAACGCCTCGCGGTCGGCCCGATTTGCAAAGCCGTAAAGTGAACTGCCATCCTCCTTGGTAAGCATTCTGATGTGGAGATTGGCGTCAGAACCAATTCGAAGTAATCCGAGTTCATAGGGCACCAAGGTCACCTGATATCCCACACCACCCACCAACAAAACTATCGACGAAGCGGTGTCAATCTCGACCACCTCCCCGATCAACCGGGAGATCATCGCAGCTGGCCCGGAGTACTAAGTCCCCGGGAATGCAAGAGCCAATGGTGTAGTGCCAAGCCAATTGCGTCGGCCACATCGGGAGGGCTGGGGGGTTTGATCAACCCGAACTCTCTCTGCACCATCATCTGAACCTCCGATTTGGTGGCAGAACCTGATCCGCAAAGAGTCAACTTTACCTCATTCGAGGAGTAACTGACCACTTCAGCACCGGACATGGCGGCAACGCAAAGAGCAACACCCGCTGCTTGACCGACGCTCATCGCTGTCTTTACGTTCGTCTGGAACAAGACTCGCTCAACCACCACAACCGAAGGAGGAAACTCGCCAAAGAGGCCCAGCAGATCCGCGTGGAGTGAGGCTAAGCGATCCTGAATGGCGAGGTCTCTTGCAGATTCCAACACCCCTGCCGAGATGATCCTATCTCTGGATTCGAAATCCAACACTGCGAAGCCGCATCTAGTAAGACCTGGATCCACCCCTACCACAAACATATGTTCGATATTACACCAAGGGAGGGACGATCACCCCTCTATCAGCGCTGTAGCTTCGTAACCGCTTCAAGCAGCTCTTCTGTTGGTTGGAAAGTTAATCCAGCACGAGTCACTTTGGCATAGCAGATGAAGCCATCGCGATCCAAGACAAACACCGAACGACGATAGAATCCCAGTGGCCCAAGAACCCCAAACTGCTCAGCTACGCTCTTATCCTCATCACAAAGCAGTGGAAATCCAATCTGATTTTTAAATGCGAATGCTTCATGACTTTCGATGCCTTGCGGCGAAATTGCAAGGACTTTCGCTCCTAAGTCAGTGAACTCACTTAGCGAAGTCGAGTAGGAACGAAGCTGCGCCGTGCATACGGGGGTATGGTCCTCCGGATAGAAGACCAAGACAACTGGCTCACCGATGTAGCTGGACAAAGAGTAGTCCACGTCCGGAGTTCCCTTTAGGGTGAAGTCCGGGGCCCTATCTCCAACTTTCAACTCCAACTCTTCAGGCCTCCAATGACTCGAGTATCTCGTCTGAAATATCGAAATTCGAAAATACGTTCTGCACGTCGTCATTGTCCTCAAGTGCATCGATCAACTTGAGTACCTTCCTTGCGTCAGTTTCGCTCTCTATGGAGATCAAGGTCGAGGCGACTAGGCCGAGCTCCGAACTTACCACCTTAAAACCTGCTGACTCGATGGATGCACGCACAGATCCAAGGTCAGATGGCGCACACGTGATCAACCAATTCTCACCATTGTCTGTTACATCATCAGCTCCGGCTTCGAGTGCTGCAAGGGTGATCTCATCTTCGCCAAAAGTCTTGGGAATCTCCAACTGGCCCTTTCGATCAAACTGCCAAGCAACAGATCCAGGTTCGGCCATCGCTCCACCATTCTTAGAAAAAGTCGACCTGATGTCTGCCCCAGTTCGATTCCTATTGTCGGTGAGACACTCTACGATTAGCGCTATCCCACCCGACGCATACCCCTCGTACGCCACGGGCTCATACCTGACTCCTTCAAGCTCACCCGTGCCTCTTTTGATAGCCCTCTCGATGGTATCGAGAGGTACTGAGGCTTCACGAGCCTTTCCGAACATCGTCCGCAGCGTCGCATTCGAATTGACGTCTCCTCCACCTTCGCGGGCAGCAACCTCAACCTGCCGAATCAGCTTTGCAAAGAGTTTTCCCCTCGCCTTGTCCTGCGCGCCCTTCTTATGCTTGATGGTTGCCCATTTAGAGTGACCAGACATGACTTCCTAACTAGTTAGATCTTTCGATCATCACCATAAACATCTCATGGATACGTAGGTCATCTGTGAGCTCTGGATGAAAGGATGTGACCAGGATCGACCCCTGAGCACACACAACTGGCACCCTCAGACTCCCTTTACCATCAAAGGTATACTCCACCGAAGCTAACACCTCAGCGTCCCCAAAAACCTCTTCGACGACAGGTGCTCGTATGAATACTGCCCGCACAGCAGGACCGTCGACTCCTCGCACGCTTAGATCAGACTCGAATGACCTAATCTGCCGCCCAAAGCCATTTCTGCGAACCGATATATCAATTGCACCAAGACTCAACTGGTCTTCACGCCCATCAGAGATCCGGCTGGCCAACAGAATCATGCCAGCGCAGGTACCAAAGACAGGCAATCCTGCCTCTATCAGCTCCCGTATGGGTTGCTCTAGCCCAGCAGAGCGAATCAGCAGCGACATAGCGGTCGACTCACCACCTGGAAGAATCAGTCCCGCACAGCCGTCTAGCTGCTCTGGGGTCCGAACTTCAACCGGTTCAGCTCCGACTCCAACCAAGGCTTTCGAATGCTCAGCAAAGTCGCCTTGTACGGCGAGTACTCCAATCTTGAGCCCCACTCCTACCAGCCACGCTCCGCCATCTTGGTCTCAAGTCCGTCCATTTCGATTCCAACCATCGGCTCACCGATATTCCGGCTCACCTTGAGCAGGATTGAAGGATCGCGGAAATGGGTTGTTGCCTCGACGATCGCACGCGCACGCTTGGCAGGGTCGGCCGACTTGAAGATGCCAGAACCAACGAATACGGCTTCTGCACCTAACTGCATGGCAAGGGCTGCATCAGCAGGAGTGGCTAGACCTCCGGCACAAAAAAGCGGCACGGGCAGCTTTCCTGTCCTTTTGATCTCGGCGACCAGCTCATACGGTGCCTGGTGGATTTTTGCGAGTCCGAAAAGCTCCTCAGGCTCAGAAACAGTAATTTTCCGAATGTCTCCGACGATTGACCGAAGGTGACGGACCGCCTCGACCACGTTGCCCGTACCTGCCTCCCCCTTTGACCGTATCATCGCCGCACCTTCGGAGATCCTGCGTAGCGCCTCACCTAGGTTCGTAGCTCCACAGACGAAAGGCACCTCGAACGACCATTTGTCGATATGGTATGCCTCGTCTGCTGGAGTGAGCACTTCGCTCTCGTCGATGTAGTCGACCTGGAGGGCTTGCAAGATCTGCGCCTCGGCGAAGTGACCAATTCGAGCCTTGGCCATTACGGGGATCGTAACCTTCGCCTGAATCTCCTCGATCATCGCAGGGTCACTCATACGAGCGACGCCACCGTCCCGCCTTATATCAGCAGGCACCCTCTCAAGGGCCATCACGGCAACAGCCCCTGCATCCTCGGCGATCTTCGCCTGATCGGCGTTGACGACATCCATGATGACGCCACCTCTTAGCATCTCAGCCAAGCCTCTTTTTACCCTTGCGGTTCCGATCTCGTTATGCTGCGACTCCACGGTCAACACCCCTTCTAAGTCTCTGCAACAATTCTAGCTAGAGCCGCTGTCAACAAACTCAGGCTCGAAACAGCAGCATTCGAAAAGAGCAACCCATCGGCTTTTACGGCCGTGAACTCGAAGGTAAGTTGGTCACTTTGAAGTGACCGGCGATCCCGTCTCTACCATCTCAACAAAGGTGCGTCCCGGCTCCAACCTCACCTGAGAGCCGTTCGAATCACGGTAGACCGGAACGGAATTTGCCTGCGGCTTGGACCAGGTACCAACGGCCTCCTTGCCACCAGACAAAAAGATCGCATTCCCAGATCCAACCGATTCTGCCTTCGGCACCGGATTGCCAGCAGGATCGACAAAACCGGTATTCACGTACGGCATGAACTCGATAATCACGTTCTGGGCGGAGACGGCTTTACCAGAAGCATCGAATTGTGCAACTCCATTGGTGGTTCTATCCCACTCACCAAGAGCAGGGTTCCACGCCCACTGTGCGTACGTGGCGCCCGAAAATTCAACCTGTACGTTTGAAACTGGCACTGCACCGGCGGCCCGAAAAGGTGATCCAAGCTTACGCCATTTGAATAGCACCGGTGGTGTACTACCCAAGCCCGCCGCAGATGCCCGGAGGCTGACCGTCGAGGTGTAGAGGTTGTGCGGTTCCGGCCTGCTAGCCAGCCGGTAGTAGTCGGCTCCAGCAGCAGAATTCGCTCCAACGTCGACGATGCCAGTGGCTCTCGCATCTGCTACGAAGGCCGGAATTCCACCCGAATAGGCAAACAAGCCGCCCAACGTAGCCAGGAGATCTGCATCTGACGCACGTACTGACCTCACTGGGCCCACCGTGGTTGCGTTGTGGCTCTGGAATACGACGAAATACCTAGTCAGGCCACCCTCGACCATCTCCTCGTAGATGACATCAGATTCACTAAGACCTGATTGAGGCCACGCAGGGGCCGAGTTGTCGATCTTCACTTCAAGGGAGGGAAGTTGCGCCGCCGCTGCATTCGGTGCTGGAAGTCCGGTATACGGATACACATAGCTAGAGACCACTGGGGCACGCGTCGTGGTCGTTACCTTGACCGTGGTCTGCGACGTCGAAGGTGCGCTAGTTGTTCCGCAGGCCGCAAGCAACGCAGAAAGGGCCGCCGAACTCGCCAACAACAATCTCAATCTCAAATCGAAGCCCAACTTTCTGCCAGCAGACTCAACTCCTAGTGCTGGTCCGACCGTTTTCTACAGGGTACGTAACTCTTGGATCCGCGCCTGCAAGCTCGCTCCACCGAGTGCGGGAAAGAGCCACGCTGACGCAGAATAGCGCATGTACCTTGGCACCATCTCTCCAGTAGCAAGAGTTCCGAATCTCTCCAAAACCTGAGCCAAAGCTGGCGGATACCGAGTCACGCTCACACCGGTCACATCGGCAATCCCCACCCTCTCGGCCGCGTGCACCGAGAGACTCTTTGGCAGAGCACCGCCCGATACAGACATCACAATCCGTCTGAGAAGGGCCAATCTTGCATCGAAGAGCGCCGCACCGGCCTTAATTCTTGCCAATTCACGAGCAACAACCGCCTCAAGTTCTACCCTGGAGAAGACGTCTTGTGCGCCTCGGGTAAAGACGATAACCGGCCTGTTCCTTCCCTTATAGAAGGATCCGACATTGACTCCGGCAAAGTCAACCATCGCAAAGCCAACGTCTTCAACGCCAACTACCGCACCCAAGCCTTCTAAAAGACCCTCTAGTCGACTTACGAAGTAGGCATCGGGCTCAACCAGCTCAAATCCACCCATATCGAGTCGAGGCGAAGTGAGATAGGCAATAAACGAAAGCACGATTGCTATCGCTAACGCGATCGGAACAGCCCTAAGGAAAGCGCCTCCAGATCCGACTGCTAAGGACACGATGGCGACACCAACAAATGTCGGAATGGCTATCACCCCAGCCAGAACGCCGTAACCAGTCAGAGCTTCTAGCCGTCTCTCAGAAGGTTCAAGGAGAGGCTGACCCGCCCAGATTGCACCTTTGTCTAGATTATCCAACACTTTCAAAAGCATAAAGACCTCTAAGCCCTACCTAGTCATCGGTTCCCAGAGAGCAGCCGCTGGTATCGATCTATGTATATGTCTGCAATTCGATCCATGGAAAACTCCTCTGCCCTTAGCTTTCCAGCCTCCTGAAGTCTCATAAGAAGTTCTGGATCTTCGATCAAACACATAATTGCCTTGGCAAGCCCTGCGTCATCTCCCGATCTGCAGAGTATCGCCTCGACTCCATCTCTAGCTACTCCCCTGTAACCCGGTATGTCGGTAGCTACCACTGCAGCCCCAGCCGCCATAGCCTCCAACAGAACCACTCCGAAGCTCTCGCCATATAGCGATGGCGCACAGACAACGTCTGCAGCCCGAAGTCGAGCCGCAGCTTCAGCATCGGAAACACGACCAAGCCAGTGAACTCTCTGGTCGTCTATCACCTTTGCCCGGAGGTCGAGTGTTTCTGGACCATCCCCCGCTACCCACACATCTAGATCTAATTTGACCGACGCTAGCGCAGACAGTAGGACCGAGAGACCCTTTCGATGCTCATGACGACCTATGAACATCACGGTGAACTTTCTCTTTGGCCAAGGCTTGGCACCTCGGATCCGACCGAGTTCAACTCCATTTCCCACAACTTCATAATCTCCACCCAGCACCTGACTTGCTGTGGCTGCTGCTTCTGCGGAAACTGCATACCTGAAAGAGAGTCTTTTGGCGAGCCTCTTGATTACTCTGCCGTACAGACTGTAGGTCGGCGAAACTCCAGCACGATGAAAGGTTCCTACCACAACGCCTCTCTGACTAAGAAGTGATAGGACTCCAACGAATGGTGCGAGCGGCTCGTGAATGTGGATAATGTCATACCCTGCAGAACCCAGAATGCGGCGGAGTCGGAACGGCAGTAAGAGAGACAGTGACACCGGCGCCTTGGAGCCATTAGCTGCCATATTCACGCTATGTCCTAGATCGACGAAGAATTCAGACGAAGTTACCCCATCTGATGGTGCGATAAGGTCCACTTCGTGACCCTTTGAACGCATGGCATGAGCTAATCCTGCGGCTTGCCCTTGCACTCCGCCTGGCACGCTCATCGAGTAGGGAGAAATCTGAGCGATCCTCACCGCAACCTCACCCTAGTTTCTCCAATCTGACACCAACTTGGCCGACATCTCGCTTTATCAAAGTTGGTTGACATTGACTGCAACATACTCCGACATAACACTTATCGGTTCACCGGTAGGACTGGAAGTGGCTGCATGACGTGCCATTGTGTCGGTGCCACCCGAATAAGACTCTCCAGCGCCGAGCTAACCGCTTGGGTCAACCAGGCGACCTTTTCGGATAGGTCCCCTCCGATGGCATCGCCGGGGTAGATAGGGTCAAGGAATTTTATGAGGTGCTCACCTCTTCGCGACATGTAGACAATGCCGGGAAATATGGGTGTCTTGGTCCGTAGTGCCAGCACCGCAGCACCTGACGGCATCTTCACGGTCCTCCCGAAGAACTGCACCTCTACTCCTGTCCCCGATAAGTCGCGATCACTTACCAGGGCGACAATCCGACCAGCACGTACTCCGGCGATCACCTGTTTGGCCACAGATCCGTCCAGCAGTATGGGCTCGATGCCCAACTCGCGCCTATGGTCGAAAAACCAGTCCGCAAGCACATCCGGCTTTAGTGGCTCCACAACGGCTGAGAACGGATGCACAAATGACCCAACCCAGCTCCCACCCCAATCCCAGTTGCCAAGATGCGCCGTCGCAACAATGGCACCTGCACCGCTTTTCGTAAGTGCTAGGAGAGGCACCTCTCCTTCGACAGATAGTCCAACTTTGAGTTCCTCGCGATCGAAGGTCGTAATCGCAAGTGACTCCATCCAGTACTGGAAATACGAGACGAAGGCCACGTAGGTTCTACGTTCTATCTCGAATCGACTAACGGATGGACCGCCTGCTAGGGCCTGAGCAGCACGTGCGGAGTTGCGCCTATCCGAATTCGTGATATATCCAATTGCCCCAGCGACTGCCGATGGGTAGATGTAAAGCTTTCGTGGTATGAGGCTTGCGAGCGCCGATCCGAATACATAAGGTGCAAGGGCAAAGAGTTCCCGCATATTGCTAGCCCTGCTGAGTCCACCGGAAACACCTGCCACCGCCCGCATGAGGGTCCGCGGCGTACGCATGTCTACCGTTGGTTCTCCCACCACGATCTCATCCTGATCGCTGCCCTCTGTCGAGTCTGGTGATCATGACGTCTTACCGACCTGATCGGTCGACCCGTTACAGGACCAATCGATGTTCGCCTGGTCGTTCCGGTAGACCTACGTCCTTGAATCCGACGCTTCTGCTCCTGCCGCCTCAGCTGAAGATATGCGGTACGACTTGTTACCGCACGCTCGGGCATTTCGGTTGAACCCTGTCCCCATACCTTGAGAAATCTCTGAACTACCGTTACGAACGTCAACAGGAAAATCAGGACGAGGATCGGACCAAGCAGTGCAGACAAAAGCAGACCAAGGGCTACTGCAATTACTCGCTCCGCCCTCTCCATAATCCCGCCCTTGGCATCGAAACCGAGCGACTCTGCCTTTGCTCTCTGATAGGAGATGAGGCTCGCAAGACCGTAGCTTGCAAATGAAACCAATGCCAGGAAATCATGGCCGTTGCGGTGCATCAGTAGGCCAATACCACCGAAGAGCAGCAGATCATTGACACGATCAACAAATGAATCGAAGAAAGCGCCCCGCTTGGATACCAGTCCCGATGCTTTTGCTACCGGCCCATCCAACAGGTCGGGAACCCCGGTAGCTAGTACACCGACGAAACCGAGCATCGTATGTCCAGACGCTATGGCGACAGCCGTGGCGAGACCGAAGACGAGTCCGCTAAGGGTAAGTAGATCTGCTGTAACCCCAACTGACGAAATAGCTCGGCCGATTGGTGTAGTCCATCGGTCGACGCTGCTCCTAAATTGACCGTCGAACACTCAGTACTCCCTAAATAGCCCACCAGAGCTAGTCAGCCCCGATCGAACCAGGATCAGAGCCACAAATCAACAACCCAATCTAGCACGGCACAGCCATCCTGAGGCTTTCGAAGGTGCCTAGGTGACAGAGATGGCAGCCCACGGCCCCGCCCAAATACTAATCAAATCGACAATGCTGTGATTGTTGGCAACAGCGAAAAACTGGCGTAACGTTACCTTCATGCAGAATTCTTGAATCGAGAACTCTTTCAAGGAGGTTCGGAGATGGCCAAAGTCAGCCCGGAGGCAATTCGTAACGTGGCCTTAGTCGGCCAGGCGGGTGCCGGAAAGACCCTCCTGGCCGAATCTCTTGCGTACTGTAGTGGCGCGATCAAACGGATGGGTCGAATCGAAGACGGTAGCACGGTCTCCGATTATGAACCCGAGGAAGTCAAGCACAAGCACTCGATTTCCCTATCTCTACTGTCCCTTGGACACGGGGGGATGAAGATCAACGTCCTTGACACGCCCGGGGTCGCCGACTTCATAGGTGAAGTACAGTCTGGCCTTGCTGCGGCAGACCTTTGCGTATTCGTCGTGTCTGCCGCAGATAACGTCGGTCCAGACTCACTGCGACTCTGGGAAATGCTTGAGGCGAGCGGAATCCCGCGAATGGTCTTTGTCAACAAGTTGGATAGAGAGCGGGCCAACTTTTTCGAAACAGTCGAGACACTCAAGACTCTCTTCGGCCCTGGAATAGCACCTCTCGAGATACCCATCGGAACTGAGGCCGACTTCAGAGGGGTAGTAGATCTATTGACCGACCGCGCCTTTGCGTACTCCGAGTCCCAGACCGCTACTGAAGTGGAGATACCACAAGAGATATCCGATCTTGAGCACTCGGTCCATGACCAGCTAGTCGAGGGGATCGTGGTCGCCGATGATGCCCTCATGGAACGCTACCTTGGAGGCGATATTCCATCGCCGGAAGAGCTCGAGAGGGCTATGGCCCTTGGCGTGAATCAGGCCATCGTCTTTCCAACCGTCTGCGGTGCAGCCTCTAAAGACATGGGCGTCGACAGGCTCATTAAGTTCATCTGCGAGATGGGTCCCGCTCCCTCTGAAAATTCAGCGAGTCAGGATCAAACAGTTACTCTTCAAGTGGTGAAGACCTACGCCGACCCATTTCTTGGGAAGCTGTCACTTGCGAAGGTGCTCACCGGAACCTTGAAGCCTGCTTCGGCACTGACAAACGCCAGAACTTCAACAGACGAGCGAATAGGTCAGATCTTCACTTTGATGGGTAAAGAGCATCTACCAATGGATTCGGCCTGTGCGGGGGACCTGGTGGCACTAACCAAGCTAACGTCGACCCGCACGTCGGACCAACTGACTAACAGGCAGGTACAGGACGGTATCCCACCGATTCAATTTGAACCATCGCTGCTACAAGTAACCGTGACTCCCCACAATCAGAAAGACGATGACAAGCTCTACGCGGCCCTTTTACGACTGGCAGAGGAGGATCCGACTCTTAGGGTAGAGCGGGATCCCCGCAGCCATAAACCCGTGCTTTCCGGACACGGAGAGACTCACATCTCCATCACGTTGGAGCGGGCTGCGAGGAAGTTCGGGGTGGAGGCGTCGCATTCGGAGCCAGAAATCCCATATCTGGAATCCATTGCCTCACCAGCTCGAGCGGAGGGGCGCTACAAAAAACAGACCGGTGGACACGGTCAGTTCGGAGTGGCAGACATCTCAATGGCGCCACTTGCCAGAGGAGATGGATTCAAGTTCCACGACGAAATCGTAGGCGGAACGATTCCGAGAAACTTCATTCCCGCCGTCGAGAAGGGCATCATTGAAGCCATGAACGCTGGCGGCAGATTCGGATTTCCGGTGGTCGACTTGGAAGTCCACCTGACCGACGGAAAGTACCATCCTGTAGATTCTTCCGAGATGAGCTTCAAGATGGCCGGATCACTTGCATTCCATGAAGCTTTCAATTCTGCCCAGCCGATTCTTTTAGAGCCGATCGATCGCCTTACCGTCGTGGCGCCAGTCATATTCCAGGGCGATATTCTCGGCGACCTAAACTCGAAAAGAGCCAAGGTGGCATCGACTGACGTGGATCCAAACACCAAGCGGGCAACCGTGGTAGCCACAGTACCAAGATCCGAGATCCGACGATATGCAACCGACCTGCGATCTCTCACCTCCGGGCAGGGAAGGTTCAACATCGAATTCTCTCACTACGAGGTCGCCCCACCGAACATCGTGGCAAAACTGAAGCCTAGATGATCAACTGCAACCGGTGGATTTCCACGCCCCCCTGACCTTTTCCAAAGTTTCGGTCAGAGCTTCGGGGAGCACTCTGGCGTCAGCAGTTGTCGTCATGAAATTAGCGTCTCCCACAAAACGTGGAACTACGTGCATGTGAATGTGATCCTTGATGGCGGCGCCTGCCGCGCCTCCCAGATTCATACCGATATTGAACCCTTGCGCTCTATGGCTCTTTGATAGAGCGATAGTTGCTGCATTTGCCAGTTCGAACATCTCGCTTCGCTCAGATTCGACCAGAGCATCGAGCTCGGAAACATGGCGGTGTGGTATGACCAGAAGGTGACCGGAGGTATATGGATAAAGGTTCAGTGCTACTGTACTGGATGCACCTCTGTGGACTATCAGAAGTTCGCTTGCGGCCAGTGAGTCTTGGTCCGCAGTTTCAGATGAGGCACCGGCGATCGTACATAATACGCAACCAAGAGGTTTGTCCTGGAGGTTCAGTTCACCTGAAAGGTAAGCAGAACGCCAACCGGCCCAGATCCTATCCACAACGGCCCTACTCTACCAATATCTCGGGCGGATTGACCTCTGCTCGCACCGACTCAACAAATGAATCAAGATCGACCGAGCGATCCGGCTTGTCTGATCCTCGCCTATTTACTCCCAGAGTGCGTGCCGAAATATCCTCATCCCCAACCACCAGTACGTAGGGGACCTTTTCCATCTTGGCCCGTCGAATGCGGCCACCAAGAGGCTCCGAGGCTTCAAGTACCTTGACTCGGGCTCCGCAGGCTGCAAGAGAGGCGGAAACCTCATCTGCATAGGCCGCATGATCTGCTCTAACTGGCAGGATGGCAAATTGAGTCGGAGAGAGCCAGGTAGGCAACGCTCCGGCATAGTGCTCGATGAGGATAGCGAAAAACCGCTCGACGGAACCGAAAAGCGCTCGATGGATCATATAGGGCCTAGGGCGCGAGTTGTCTTGGTCGACAAAGTACATGTCGAAGCGCTGTGGCAACTGAAGGTCTACCTGAAGTGTCGATACCTGCCAGCGCCTGCCAATTGCGTCTCGTAGATGGACATCAATCTTCGGTGCATAAAACGCACCTTCACCCTCTGCTACCACATACGGAAGGCCCGTGGCCTCAAGGGCCACTCGAAGAGACTCTGTTGCAGCCTCCCACTCGTCATCATCGCCCACGGACTTATCCGGCCTAGTGGCCAACTCAGCTTCGAAATCCTCTAGGCCAAATGCTCGAAGCAGCGTTAGTACGAAGGTCAAAAGCCTGGTCAACTCTGTCGCTAGCTGCGAAGGTGTGCAAAATATGTGAGAATCATCCTGCGTAAGTCCCCTAACCCGTGCAAGACCGTGCAGTACGCCAGAACGCTCGAATCGATAGACCGTTCCGAACTCGAAAAGACGTAACGGGAGCTCCTTATACGACCTCATCTGTGACTTGTAGATGAGAATATGCATGGGGCAGTTCATCGGTTTCGGATAGTAGGTCGAACCTTCCATCTCCATCGGCGGGTACATTCCATCCTTGTACCACTGGAGGTGTCCCGAGATCTCGAACAGCGTGGATTTGGCAAGATGTGGCGTCCATGCCAGTTGATAGTCGGCTGCCAAATGCGCTTTTCTTGACGTCTCCTCCATTAAGTAACGAACCAGAGCACCCTTCGGGTGGAAAACCGGAAGTCCGCCTCCAATCTCGGGCGGAAAATGGAACATGTCCAGCTCGGCTCCAAGCCTTCGATGGTCGCGCTTCTCTGCCTCCTCGAGTCTGTGAAGATGCTCCGCAAGGGCAGCCTTCGACTCCCATGCGGTCCCGTAAATCCTCTGAAGTTGGTCTCTCTTCTCGTCACCTCGCCAGTAAGCACCTGCCACCCTCAGCAACTTGAAGTTCCCCAATTGGCCGGTATGGCCCACATGGGGGCCCCGACACAGATCGACGAAGGTGTCGGTATTCCGATATACCGACACACCGCCAACATCAGCACCTTCGGCCAGATCCTCGACGGAACCCTGCCTTACCCCACGGATAATCTCCAACTTGTACGGCTGATCCATAAAGAGCTCGAGCCCCTGTTCATAGGAGAGCTCCTCCCGAATGAACGGTTGTTTAGCAGCGATAATCTCTCGCATTTTCGCTTCGATGGTCTCCATGTCCTCGTCAGAGAACCTCTGGCCGTCAGGGAGGTCGAAGTCGTAGTAAAAGCCGTCCTCGATGGAGGGTCCGATTGCGAATTTCGCTCCGGGATAGATCAAAAGAACTGCTTGGGCCATCACATGCGCCGTCGAATGCCGCAACACCTCACGGCCCGCCGGGGTCATCGAGGAGACAAATGAGACCTCAGACCCAGTCTCGATATTCGCGGAGAGGTCGGTGAGCTGGCCATCCACCACCATCGCCAAGACAGACTGCGGTCGCTCTTGCATCGACCTGAGAACATCGACGCCAGAGACCGGCTGGTCGAACTCCCTTGCACCGACATCTTTGATGACTACCTTTGTCACATCGACTCCGAATCGAGA
This sequence comes from Acidimicrobiaceae bacterium, assembly GCA_013044385.1. Lineage (GTDB taxonomy): Bacteria > Actinomycetota > Acidimicrobiia > Acidimicrobiales > Acidimicrobiaceae > JABEUN01. Next base: position 34,888 of record JABEUN010000068.1, on the reverse strand, counting down.
AGCGGAGGGCCCAATGGTCAACCTCCGAAATTTCTCCTTATAGGTTAGATCCGGACCCCAAGCAGTTCAGCAGCTCGGGACACGCCTTCTCCCCGTTCAATGGCAATGTCAATGGCTTGCAGAGCTGTAGGTATGTCAAGGTCATCGTCCATTGCCCGACGTACTTCATCTAAGGCTCCATCACCTACTCCCGCCGCAATAATGGCTGAGAGTCGTCGCTCGGCAACTGATATGAGCTCGTCTCTCCATTCCCATGGGTGACGATAGTGGTTGGAAATGATCGCTAGCCGAACCACCCTTGGATCGTGCATCTCAGCCAGATCACCAACGAAAACGAGATTTCCAAGTGATTTGGACATCTTCACACCATCAAGGTTGACCATTCCGACATGCATCCAGTATCGGGAGAATGTTTTCTCGGTGACAGACTCCGCTTGGGCAGCCTCGCACTCGTGGTGAGGAAAGATCAGGTCGGATCCGCCGCCGTGGATGTCGATGGTCTCACCTAGGTCCCTCATTGCCAGTGCGGAGCACTCAATATGCCAACCTGGACGACCACTGCCCCACCGGGAGTCCCACGACGGCTCACCGGGAGCCGACTCCTGCCATAGGATAAAGTCGAGCGGATTGCGTTTATTAGAGTCCTCCGGCTTGCCACCCCGCTCGGCGGCCAATTCGAGCATGGTCTCCAAGCTGTAGTGGCTGATCTTGCCGAAGTCCTTTGCCGTCGTGACGTCGTAGTAAACCGATCCACCGGACCTGTAAGCGTGACCCCTGCTCATCAGCTGGTCTACGAGGGTGAGGATTTCAGAGATCGCCGAAGTTGCCCGCGGTTCAGAGTGCGGCGCCACGACCTCGAGAGCATTCATACTCTTGTCGAATTTGGCCATCTCCGATGCCGCTAGGTCGAGATAGAAAACTCCAAGTTCGCGCGACTTCCTGAGAATGTCGTCGTCGACATCTGTCACATTTCTCACGCAGAGGGTCTGGTGGCCAAGATCCCTGAGTCGACGCTGAAGTAGGTCGAACGTCAGGTAGACCGAGGCATGGCCGATGTGTGCTGCGTCATATGGGGTAATTCCACAGGTGTACATTCGGACGACCGGCCCCAGATCGAGCTCCACCTTTCTTTGCGCGGCCGTATCATAAATCTGCATCTGCCTTCTCCCTAGTGGCTACTGCTTGATACCCGTGATGCGGATCGCGCATCGGGTCTTGTACCGAATATTGAGGTTAATCAAGACTGCCGTCATAGCTTCAATCGGCCCTGCCTGAGAAAGGCTACCTGCGTCAAAACAACGGACCCCGGGAATCCCGCTAATCAGTTCGATAACAGCTGTCGCAGCACTTCGGTGGTCCGAACAGACCAGCACGTCGGCGTCGAGCGGCGTCCCCAACTCTCCAAGTTCTTTGGCCGGTAGGTGATGAAGGGCCGCTACGACCATAGCTCCTGGGATCGAAGCCTGAAGGGTCTGTGCCGCAGAGCCTCGGGCTGGAATCGTAGCCTGAAGTTCGCCACCCACCCTGCTAAGGGCGTTCGCCATGGAGATTACGATCTTGCCTTCTAGGAGATGAAGAAAAGGACTGATCGCCTTACCCATGGAGTCCCACGGGGTGGCGACCACGACTATATCGCAGGAAGCAGCCATCTCGTTGCTAGCTCCGACGAGGTCTAGCTTCATTCCCGCTTGTGACCCGACCAGATCCGACACGAGCGAGACCGACTTATCAGGTTCTCTGGAGCCCAGAAGCACCTGATGACCGATGGATGCCAAGCGGAGTGCAAGCGCCGACCCAGCTGGACCCGTACCACCTACAATGCCGATACTCAACTGCGGCCTCATTTCCTAATTCAACGGTAAATTGCACTTCATGGCATCAGTTGACGCTAACTTTGTGGAGTCTAGACAGGAGAGGTTGCATGGCGATTCTTGAAGGGCGCAGACTACTGGTGACCGGAGTATTGAACGACTCCTCAATCGCCTTTGGGATAGCGAAGGTCGCAATAGAACAGGGTGCCGAGGTGATCCTTACCGGCTTCGGACGGGGACTCTCGATAACCCAGCGCGCAGCAAAGAAGCTTCCAACTCCCCCCGAAGTGATCGAGCTCGACGTGTCGAGTGAGGAGGACTTGGCATCGCTGGCCGAACGAATTTCAGTAAGGTGGGACTCCTTGGACGGCGTCGTCCACTCCATAGGCTACGCTCCCAATACCTGCATCGACGGTGAGATGTTCGACGCATCTTGGCCCGACGTAGCGACCGCAATCCAGATATCTACCTACTCGTTCGCTTCGTTGACCAAGTCAGTCCTTCCGCTATTAGAGCGCGGCAAAACGCCATCTGTCATCGGCTTGGACTTCGACGCAACTGTCGCATGGCCCGGTTACAACTGGATGGGCGTGGCCAAGGCTGGGCTTGAGTCACTGTGCAGATATCTGGCACGTGACCTCGGGCCTAAGGGAATACGAGTCAACCTCATCAGCGCTGGTCCGATCCGCACCATCGCTGCTAGGTCGGTCGGTAGCTTCTCCTCCTTCCAGGACAATTGGGGGGACAAGGCACCTCTTGGATGGGACCCGAAGTCTAATGACGCAGTGGCGAGGTCGTCGGTCGCTCTACTTTCGGACTTCTTCCCGTCGACAACAGGAGAGGTGATTCACGTAGATGGAGGCTTCCACGCCGTGGGCGCTTAGCTGGTTCTAAGCGCTACGAGGCTGTACACATTCAGGTTCTGCAAGTAACCAACCGTCTCGAGTTGAGGAAGTGGCCCAGAGGCTCCATCGAGAGACCATGTACCACTCCAATTCTCCTGATCGATCAGCTCGTGTGGTCCCGCCTGGGAGAACATGTGGCCGATGCCACCAGTTGGCCAACTTGCTCCAGGTGTCTGGTACGGACCCTCAAAGGCTTGGCCCCCATCGAATGAAACCATGTAGCTCCCTACAGCAGAGATGCTCATCTGACCCAAAACTGTCGGCACTGAAAATCTTGCCAAGTTGGAATCGTTGGACAGCAGAAAACCTTCGATCCCAACTACGCCATATCCAGGAGGAAGTGTCGGTGTGGGAGAAGGAAGCTGCCGGACGATTTGCTGGTCCCAGACGCTAAGTGCAACATCAGAGGGAGTGACAACATTGACTGCCGTGCCAGAGCCGGATTTGCAAATGCCGTACTTATTGATCAGGTAACGCTGCACCAGCATGTCCGCTGCCGCACCAAGGCTCGCACCGCCCGATGAATTTACTACCGTCGGAACCAACAATACGCATGGATTCGCATGAGGAGGTTGCACGATGGTCACCCCGTATCCAGCGGCCCCACCTGGACCTGCCGGCTTGGGCTTTTCCTTCCCACTTGCCGAGCCGGTCGAGCCGCTGAGAGTCGCCGACCCACCACCTTGGGATATGTCGCCACCGGTCACAGATATGACGATCTGTCCGGGTGCACCTCCTTGCACCACCTCCACTCCGGTCAAGGAAAATTGCGGATGCTGTGGAATCGCAGTCAGCAAAATCGGACTCGCCAACGACAACCTGAAGAGACGACCAAGTAAGCGGCGAACCCAGCTGGTTGAACCTTTACTTACGCTAAGTGAGCCGTTCTGCACGGTGACCCCTCCTTGGGTAGACGCCAAAGTCGGTCACTCCCTGACCGCCGTTTTCTTACTACGACTGTAGCAGAAACGGAATCCCGCTGGGTCTATATTTCACTCAAGTCTCAGGTACCCCAGCTTTGACGCGGCGGCGATCTCTTGACTGATCCCTACCTTTAAGAGTCCCTCGAAACTCGCTCCGCTATCGGAATCAAAATCTAAAACAATTCCTTCGATGCTCGACTCCGCTACAGCGTGAGCCGCATCAAGAGCCAAGTCGACCGGACTCTCACCGCTGGGGGCCCATGACGCCATTCCATCTGTAAGTAGCACCCAAAACGGCTCCACACCCTTGGATCGAAGTCTCTTGGAGAGCTCGATAGCGCGAAGCAGACCCAGATGCAGGGGGGTCTTGCCACCGCGTCTCAGCTGCTCCAACCTCGCATCTGCCACCTCGATGCTCCTAGTAGGCATCAAAGCCACCTCCGACTGGCTTCCAGAAAAGCTGACAATCGCGACGCTGTGCCTTTTTACATACGAGTCACCAAGTAGCGAATCAATAGCAGTCCTGGCGGTTTCTATCCGACTGTTCGCACTCATTGAGCCTGAGCAGTCGATCACAAAGAGCACACATCTCTCCTCGGAAACAAGAAGTCGCCTGAAAAGGAGCTGGCCAAAGGACCTTCCAGCTACGCCACTGTCGAGTCTCTCTTTCGCCTTTACTCCTGATATCAGGGATTCCCTCACCGCAAGTGGAGCGCCATCCTGCCTTTCGGTGGTAACCCCGACGCCAGGCTTCACTTTCCTCGACGTGTCGGCAAGATCTGAGCGAGCCGCCGAGCGGGGAATTATCCCTCGAGTGTGAAAACCGCGTACACCTCCATCATCGTCAATATCCTGGTTGGCTAGCTCTCCTTCTGGACCAGCAAAGTCACCCCCACTGGTTTGAGTCGGTCCCTCTGTCGTATCAGAATCTGAACCTCGGCCGTCGTTCTCCCCTGCTGATGCTGAGTCAGGCAACTCGACCTCGGACTTCTTATCCTCATCTGAACCGGTATCTTTTGAACTTCCATCTCGATCATTTGGGCGACCTGATGGATCAGTAACTGGAGGCGAATCGTTGTGCTTCCTCGTTCTATGAGCCAGCGCGAACGGAGCTACCTCGTAGAGGTCGTCTTCGGAGATCGAGGACCTGCCGTCAAGTGCCGCGTATGCTCGAGCCGAGCGCAATATGGCCAGATCGGCCCTCATTCCCTCGACCCCAGCAGCGAGTGAAATTCGAGCAGCGATATTGGATAGGCGCACCAGATCGGAAAGATCTAGAGCACCCATTGCCAGGATCGATCTCGCCGTCTTGACCCGCTCCTTGATCGCCTCGGTCTCTTCGACGAACTCGGACACAAAGCCAATGGGGTCCTCATCGAAGCGAATTCTGCGTGTGACCGCCTCGGAACGAGTTTTTAGATCCCGAAGGCCGCCCACAACTACTGAGATACCAAATCGGTCCAGCAGCTGTGGCCTCAACTCGCCTTCTTCGGGATTCATCGAACCGCACAACACGAACCTCGAACGTCTGGAGATCGAGAATCCATCGCGTTCGACACGGACGACACCGCTGGCCGCCGAGTCGAGAAGGAGGTCGACTATGTGGTCCTGCAGCAGGTTGACCTCGTCTATGTAGATGACTCCGCAGTCGGCCTGAATCATCAAACCTGGCTTAAACTCCTCTCGGCTTTCCGACATCGCGACACCGAGATCAAGTGACCCAACAACCCGGTCCTCCGTCGAACCGACGGGAAGCTCGATGAAAGGTGACGAATCGCCCAGCAGTTCAGCCACGCCGCGGGCAAGCGTCGACTTACCAGAGCCCCTCTCCCCAACTATCAGAAGCCCACCGATCGCCGGGTCCACCGCCACAAGAAGTAGCGCCAATTTGAGCGAGTCCTGTCCCACAACAGCAGAGAACGGGTAGCCAATCGGCTTCGCATCGTGCTCCATGACTACTCCGACCATCCTCTCGCAGCTAGTAGTGCCCTCCGCAGGGTGTCCACTGACTCAGGGCGGGGAGTCCACAAGCCCCTTCCGGCTGCCTCGAGGAGTCGTTCACATATCGACGCCAATGCATCAGGATTATTCAGTCGAAAAAACTCTGAGACATTTGGGTCAGATACGTACGCAGTCGTCATCTCATCGAACATCCAGTCCTTGATAACACCAGCCGTCGCCTGGTATCCGAACAGATAGTCCGCCGTAGCGGCCATCTCGAAAGCACCCTTGTAGCCGTGTCGCATCATCGCCCCGATCCACTTCGGATTTACTACCCTCGAACGAAACACCCTTGCTGCTTCCTCTGCGAGACTTCTTACCTTCGGGTGCTCGACGTTGGAGGAGTCGCCGAAGTACGAAAGCGGACTTTGTCCCTTCAAGACGCGACCGGCCGCAATCATCCCTCCATGCTCCTGCAGATAATCGTCCGAGTCGAAGATATCGTGCTCCCGATTGTCCTGATTCTTGACGGCCACCTCCATCTCGAAGAGGCGGGCGGAGAGCTGTTCTCTCGCAGGAAGTCCATAATGTGACCTCCCATAGCTGAAACCACTCCAATTCAAATACACCTCGGCTAGGTCCTCATCGCCCCGCCAGTTCTGAGAGATAAGGAGAGGGAGTATCCCAGATCCATAAGCTCTTGGTGGCGGCCCGAAAATTCTTGGCGTACCCGCTGTACCCACTAATGGGTTGGCTTGGCCGAGTTCGTCAAGTCCAGCAACCAGTTCGAAGGCTTCGTCGAGTAGACGAACAGCCTGGGGGAACGCATCTCGAAAGAATCCGGAGATCCTGCAAGTCACATCGACCCTGGGTCTACCTAGTTCCGCAAGAGGTATTGCATGCAGGCCGGTCACCCTCGATGATTCACCATCCCAATCAGGCTTCACACCCAACAGGGCAAGGACCTGGGCGATGTCGTCTCCTCCAGTACGCATCGCAGACGTACCCCAGATCACTAAGCCGACCGATCTCGGAAAAGTACCCGTGTCCTGTCTGAAGCGCTCGATTAGACCATCGGCCAACTGCTGGCCCACTCGCCACGCGAAGCGGGAGGGGACGCCACGAGGATCGATTGAGTAGAAGTTCCTACCGGTCGGAAGTACGTGGGCCATACCACGGCTTGGAGCGCCCGAAGGTCCGGGTTCTATGAACCGACCTGAAATTGCCGCCATGACCGAGGTCATCTCTGCATCTGACCCTAAGATCGCCGGCACGAGTTCTGTACAGACCCACTTCAGCGTCGTTGCCACCTCTTCGCCAAACCCCGATGAAATCTGGTCGACGTCCCAGTTGGAATCGGCCAATTGAGCCACAATCGTCGTAACTTGAGCATCCACGAGGTCGACGCTGTCCATCTCCGAATCGAGGTCTATCCCCATCCATCTGGCTACAGCTCCCCTTAGCGATACGGCCCTGATCTGGTCTGCCCGAGTGATCGCCACGACAGTTTCAACCAGTAGATCGCCATCAGGTGCTGACCCGAGGACGTGCAGACCACCACGGATCACTGCGTCTTTCAGCTCGCATAGATATCCATCTATTTCGGAGACGAGAGCATCGAATTCGGGTTCTTCGAATCGGGCGACAGAGCCATCCAGGCCCAAATCCTGCGTGATCCGATTCTCCTCCATCAGTGCCCAGATCTCCTTTCTAAGCATTGGAAGCTTCGATGGATCAAGAGCAGACACCCTCTGATGCTCATCCAGGAGGTCCTCCAACTGGACTATCGACCCATAGGAGCCGGCCCGAGTCAGTGGAGGCACCATGTGGTCGATGATGACGGCGTGACTCCTACGCTTTGCCTGGGTGCCCTCGCCGGGATCGTTGACAATGAAGGGATAGACGAACGGGACTCCGCCTAGGGCGACCTCCGGATAACAGCTTTCAGATAGTCCGAGGCTTTTCCCGGGCAACCACTCCAAAGTTCCATGTTTACCGAGGTGGATGATCGCATTCGCTCCGAATTCCAGATCCAACCACCTATAAAAGGCAAGGTAGTGGTGCGTCGGTGCAAGTTCTGCGGAGTGATAGATAGCAATCGGATTCTCGCCATAGCCCCTAGGAGGCTGTATCGCTACCACCACGTTACCGAAGCTGATGGCCGGAAACCTGAACAGATCGTCCTGCACGTATGCCGAACCTGGGCAGGCACCCCAAGCCCGTTCTACTTCGTCCTTGACAAGTTCGGGGAACGAGGAGAAGACTGCCGAGTACTTTTGAGTACTCCACGAGATCCCATGATCGGCTCCTGAGGAGACAGACTCACTTTCGTAATCGATCAAGTCCCCCAACATCTCCATGAGCTCTGTGGGGTCAGTAGGGTATCCATCCACGGCGTACCCCTCAGCTTTAAGTCGGTCCAGCAGGAGTACCGCACTTTGTGGAGTGTCAAGTCCGACGGCGTTGCCGAGCCTAGATTTCCTAGTTGGATAGGCACTGAGCACCACAGCTATTCGCTTCTCCGAATTCTTCAGGCGCCTCAATCTGCTCAATCTCTCTACCTGGCTGGCCACAGCGGCTAGGCCCGATGGATCGGACCTATATGCGGTAATCGAAGTTCCAAAGCCGGTGTCGTCATCTATGGTCTCTTTGAAACTGAACGGCACCGATATTATCCTGCCGTCGAATTCCGGAATTGCCACCGTCATAGCTGCGTCCATTGGACTCAGCCCGAAGTCAGAAGTGGACCAAGTTTCACGGGATGACGTTGATGCAATACCCTGGAGAATTGGCACGCCGAGTTCCGCAAGCTCGCCCGCATTCCACGAGACCTCGTCATCGTCATAGCCTCCGGCTGAAAGGACCGTTGTGACAACCACGTCGGGGCTAAGACCACGTATCTCATCTGCGGGGGAGGCCCCAGAAAGGTCCGAGTTCGAGCGCAAGGAGTAGCAAAAGTAGGCATCCACATCCATGCCCGTTGCACCGATGGACTCCGCTAGGTCCCTGATGAAGGAGGTATTTGACGAGATCAGATGTGCCCTATAGAAGACAATCACAGCTTTTGGCGCTTGTTCAATGCCGCATCTCAAACTGAGGAACACTCCCGAAGGTGGTACCAAAGCAGGCTCCTTGAAGCCAAAGCCGTACCCAAGCAGAGTGTCTGCAACGAACAGAAGCAGGTTTTCTATATTCGCAAGTCCGCCTTGGACGAGGTATGTGAATGCGGTCTTGTAGGTACCGCCCGGAACGTCTGACATCTCGGCAAGCTGGTCATCGAAGCCCGCTTCGCCGGGAAAGGCGAGAAGTTTAGCGCCAGACAACTTGGTCCAATTTGCTATCGCATCTACCTCCGGATCTCCACCACGGCCCCCCAACAGGCGGAGGATTACGACGGTATCTCGATCTATGGGACCGCTGAGTCCGGGAGTAAATTCGCTCATCCTTCGAACGAGCAGTTCGGGGAACCCGTCTGGTAGTGACTCCCAGACACTCCGCATCGCCAATAGTTCCGTGTCTGCATTTGTTATGTAGAAGATCTTCGACAAAGTCGGTTCCATTTCAAGTTCTGCGCGAAGACGCGCTCCGGTGTGCTTTGGCGACAGTGGTCACCTAGGTTGAAACCGATGAACACGTGGTTCAACCCTTCAACCATGGGAGGAAGCCCGAAGCTTCCGTCCCTTGTAACAGCCACTTCGCCAGTGATTCGTAATGCAGCTCCCTGACCTCATAAAATCCTCTGCCTGGCTCATAACGCCTGTCCCTGGACCTGGCCACCTCCTCTAGGAGGTTCCGCCTGAATCCGTCTGCTTCGAAAACGCCATGCAGAGTCGTGCCAAACACGTTCCCCGAGCGCGAACCCTCATTACCAGCCACGCCATCGTCTATTCCGAAGCGGGCTCGTGCAGGTGACTCGATGAGTCTGAAAATTGGACGGTTCGATGGCCCGGCGGCGACCCTTCCGTTGTGTATCTGGTAACCAGAGACGCTCGGTCCATCGTCGAGAGTTGAACCAATATAGTTTCCGCTCCGCTGCAAGGTGAGCTTCTGTTCTTTGAAGTGAGTGGTCACATCGAGCAGACCCATACCCTCGGTCCCCTCCACTTCGCACTCGACCCCGTCTTCTATTTCCTCTCCAAGCATCTGATATCCACCACAGACGCCCATGAGAAAACGGCCCGAATCTATATATCTACTTATCGAATCTCCGAAGCGGCTCCGCAACCAGTTCAAATCGCCGATGGTCGACTTTGAACCAGGGAGAATCACGAGGTCCGCGTCTGCAAGTCCGGAAGGTGAGTCGACATAGCTGACCTCACAGGATGGCTCCAAGGATAAGGGATCAAAATCGGTGTAGTTGGAGAGGTGCGGTAATCGAACCACTCGGATCCGCAGGGGTACATCCAGCACTTTTCCACTTGGTCGCGCCGGTCCTCGCTCTGCTAATGAGAGCGAATCCTCCTTGTCCAGCATCGTGCTCTTGAGGTAGGGAAGAGTTCCGAAGCACTCAGACCCGATCCGAGAACTCAACTCGGTCAACCCGGATCCGAGGAGAGAGACGTCACCTCGGAACCTGTTGATCAGGTATCCATCGAGGAGTCCCCTAAGGTTCTCTGGCAGGATCGAGTAGGTGCCGAGAATGTGAGCGAAGACTCCCCCGCGGTCGATATCGGCAACCAGCGCAGCCCGAGCAGACACTCGCTCGGCAAGATTTAGATTGACGATGTCGTACTCCAGTAGGTTGATCTCTGCAGGCGACCCAGCACCTTCCATAATCACCACATCCGCATCTCTTTCGAGCACACTGAATGAGTCCAGAACGCCATCGATCAAGCTCGCCTTCATCGTCTGGTAGTCCACAGCCGAGTAGCTCCCGATACTTTCGCCGTTCAAAATCACCTGTGAGGTCCGGTCAGACTCAGGCTTGAGCAGGATCGGGTTCATTTCGACCGTTGCTCTGGTCCGGGCGGCAAACGCCTGCGCATACTGGGCCCTCCCGATTTCGAAACCGTCCTCGGTCACTGCAGAGTTGAGCGCCATGTTCTGGCTTTTGAACGGGACGACCTTCATCCCCTGATTTGCCAGATACCTGCACACTGCGGCGACTACAGTCGACTTACCTGCGTCTGACGACGTACCGACGATCATCTTCGGCCTGGTCACGGGCGACCATCCTCTTTGTGCATGATTTCATCAAAACCGACGAGCAGCAGTCCGACAACCATTAGCACTAAGGAGATAACCGTATCCAAACGTCTTGAGAGCCTTATTGCGGCGCGGACATCAGATGGTTTGGGGTCCGATCCAAATGGGGCGAGAATCGGTCGAGACTCGGTGACTCCGCTATAGCTGAGCGACCCCCCCAGCCTAACGGAGAGGGCCCTTGCGAAGCTTGCCTCGGCGACGCCAGCATTGGGCGAGGGATGAAGTCTGGCATCTTCTAGTGCGGCGGCAGGTCGTTGTCGGATCGGTCCAACGTACGAAGCAAGGAGTAGGACAATCCTGGCTGGAAAGTAGTTCACCAGATCATCTGTCCGAGCTGATGCCCAACCGAACCGTCTGTACATCTCACTTCGGTGGCCGAACATCGAATCGAGAGTATTTATCGCCCGATACGCCAGAGCACCCCTCACCCCAAAAACTGCGGACCAGAACAGCGGCGCCACGACCGCATCGACCGTGTTCTCGGCTACTGACTCGACGACGGCCTTGGCAATGCCCGTAGTATCCAGGGAGTCTCTATCGCGACCGACAAGAGCCAGCAACCTGCCTCTCGCCCCTTCAATATCTCCTTCTTCGAGCAGATCCGCTACTGCCCCAGCCTCTGTCAGAAGACTTCTCTCTGCCGTTGATAGATATGCGCTAAGGGCAACTGACGCTATCGATTCGGAAGGAATCGACCCAACGACCCAGATGGTACCCAGGAGAAACGTCCAGGCAAATGAACCTGACAGGAAGCTATCTGACCAGATATGGTCCTCCAACCGTCGAGCGGATTTTCCAAACATCACTACCGGATGGACCCTGGCGGGTAGCTCACCGAGTATTCGATCGAGCAACAATCCGGCGGCGGCTCCAAGCATCCTCCTACCCAGCTGTCCTGCGGACCCAAACTCTGTCCGACGAGTCATCTCGCAACCGCCACTCTGAGCGCCACCAAAGCGACCGTCTCGAACAGAATTCCGGCACCACCGACCAGGTCACCGGTGTATCCACCGAGCAGGCGTACCCCCCTTTTTGAGAACCAGAACCAAGCAACTAGGCCAAGAAAAAGAGACACAGGACCGGCATAAATCCCGGCACACCTGAGATATATAAAGACCGATACAACCAGAACGACGGCCCAAACCACTCGGTCGGTCCAGCTGGAAAGTGATCCGGCAAAGGCGGTGGCCATTCCACCTTCAGCTCTTGCATAGGTGAATACCGCGAGCGACAGTGCCATTAGTGACCGCGAGATGGAAAAAATACCAATCAACAGCCACACACTTGGCTCAACAGAACCCAATGCGACTACCCGAAGGATTATCGTCAGCACCAGTGCCATGGCCCCAAAAGCACCGATGACCGGCTGCCTCATAACCTCGAGCCGCCGATCCCTACTCAGGTGAGCAAAGAGGCCATCCCCGCAGTCGGCAATGCCGTCGTAATGAAGGCCATAAGTTGCAAAGACATCGGCGGTCACGGCCAGGACCGCTCCCAAAATAGGAGTCGTCGCTCGGCTGCCTAACACCCAGACCACTCCGACAAAGCCACCAACCATAAGGCCAACCAGCCCGAACCAGCGGGCCGACTTCACACTTGGTGAGGTAGAGCCTCTGATAGAGGTCAAGAAGCCGAAGGCGGAGAGCAGTGACTTTCCCATTCAGCACCAATCTCGGGTAGCTGGCGCCATCTTGAGTTTGAGTGGAATACCAGCAACTACAAGGCAGACATCGGTCGCAACTGCAGCTACTGCCTGGTTGAGATTTCCAAGGCGGTCCACGAACAGTCGACCTACCTCTGTTTCTGGGTGGACCGATAATCCGACCTCTTCGCTGACGATCACCCAAGGGACCGAACACTGCCTTAGCGCGACAACTAGGTCTCCAACTGACCTTTCAGTTTTAGCCATCGATGATGCTACGAAGTTCCCAAGTGAATCGAGGAGGAACGGTCGCTGCGCTTGCAGAATGTGATCGACAAGTGCCGTCGGCGAAGTCAGTTCAAAGGTTGCGAATGTGTCGGCTCGCCTTTTACGATGCAGAGCTACTCGCTGCGCTGCAGCTTCGTCGCCCGAGGTATCAAGGGTAGCGAGATAGTCAAAGCAACCTAAGTGCTTCGATATCTCCTCGGCATATGACGACTTACCAGACCGAGTGCCACCCAGCACAAGGAACCTGTCGATGGATTCCACGCATCACTCCAAATTCGCAGTAAAACGGCACGGGTCTCCTGACTCCTAGATCACTGCCTCACCCTGCCTTCCGGTCCTGCGAGACCGTGGCGGTAAGTGGGGTTGACTCCCTAGTCACAGTTGCGGCCCAGTCCCGGATTTTCACCGGGTTCCCCGACGCCTGCTACATACTACCGTCATAGGCATGGCACGCGCTGAGTCAATAATTCTGGTTAACACCGGACACGGCAAGGGTAAGAGTTCGGCAGCATTTGGGGTGATGGGGCGAGGCTGGGCCAGAGGTTGGACGGTCGGCGTTGTACAGTTCATCAAGAGCGGAAAGTGGAAGGTCGGAGAGAAGAAGCTGGCTGACCATCTTGGAATTGAGTGGCACACCCTGGGAGACGGATTCACCTGGGAGTCCACGGACTTGGATGAGACTGCGGCCAAGGGCAGACACGCGTGGTCTGTAGCGGCAGAGAAGCTCGCCTCGGGGAAGTACGACATGCTTATATTCGACGAGCTGACCTACGCAGTCAAATACGGATGGGTCCCAGTAGAAGACGTCGTCGCCGCTCTAACAGGTCGCTCACCCAAAACTAACGTCATAATCACGGGCCGCGACTGCCCGGAAGAGATCATCGCCATAGCTGATACCGTGACCGAGATGCGCAAAATCAAACACGCCTACGAGCAGGGCATCGGGGCGAAGAAGGGCATCGAGTACTGACCTACGCCACCGGCACTTTGGTAATACGGACCAGAATTCGGCCCACATAACCAAAGTCCTATTTTGGTATGGCATTTATAGGTGTGAATTTGGGCCGGTCGTACAGGCTTATCTGGAACTCTCTAGATCCGCCCCCACGTGGCTTTGACCACCAGTTTCTATACGAAAACATTAAAAAACTGGCAAGTGCTGCTGTTCTGATTCGACTCACCGATACTGGTGAAAGAGAACAAACGATCCTCTTGGCGGGCATTTCAAACGACAGCTCCTGGCATGCAGCCGACGTTTGGACCACCCCGAACATCGAACGATATGCGGACGAACAGAAATTCGCTATCCATCTGTCTTGCTAGTTGCCACAAGGGCATTTTTTGATGCCTCTATTGCCAGTTCCGATGCAACTACACTCCGACTGCCGCAGATACCACGAAAAAAATCACCCTCGACGACGACCACACGTCTTTTAGGTTTGAAGCAACGGCATCGGTGCCAAGTGCGAGCAGCAATGTCGAGTTGTCAGTCAATAGCACCATGCAGTAAGACATTCACAGGCCGGTCGGCTGTCACGGCTCTTAGTTTCATGCGTCGGCGTCCGGACCAACCTTCAGCCAGAGTATTCCGCTACGCCGATGTGTTATGGCTCTTTGCGGGCGTATTCGATAACTGCAACGCTCTAACCAGGAGCAGGAGTCGCGCAGCTAGCAGCTAAGCGGTCAGATTTTAGATTGATGAACGAGATTGCAATCCCAACATCTAGGCCGCGTACTGCCAAAGACCAGTGAACCAAATACGAAAAACGTGCACATCTCCAGGTGCCCATCGTTGGTTCCAAATGGGTGAGCGACCACGACTTACTACTGTTCTGCCGAGTCTGTGCCCTCCGCTTGAATTCCATCTTTTGTGACATGCGCCCTAGTTGGTTCTGCCGCTATCACACCTTGAAATTCAGAGGCAGCCTCGCTGCGTCGTCGAATCATGGGGGCCGACTATAGAGATTGCCCTTACCTACATGTGGGATCGATAATGATAAGTAGCCCATCTCCGACAGGCTCAGAGCATCCGGGTGAGGTTCTCAACTTTTCGAAGCTCCTCATCTCGATCGGGAACCGACCGGCTTTGCTCGTCCGCCCGAAAGCCCAACTCGGATAGGAATCTGGCCAGAGTCAACACAAGCACCTAGAGCTCCGATATCGAAATCTCAGATCGTCAGCCCTACTGCACTTGGCCAGACCCAAAATACCTTCGGTGAAGACCGTCATTGGTAAGGTCACCTTCAATTCCGAACTACTTCACCTCGAGTTCAGATATCGGGCGCTCCGTAATCTAGCCGAAGGGTTCTCAGTCGCGAACCCCGTTCCCAACTCAGACCACAACAGCCTCGGCGACAGCCATTTTCAACCTTGTTATCGACATTTAGGACACTTTGAAGCTCTGCAACTTACCAGCGTGTCAGGTGAAGTCCTGAGAGGTTACAGAAGCCATGAAGTCCACATTGTGCCATTTAGTCCTAGTTAGGTCCATGAAGTACCAGAGACAGGCCTATAGCGGCCATACCGCGACGGTCCAAGTGAGGATGATGAACTGCGTACTAAGCCCCACTTAGAGCCGACAACGCTCGAATCTGGTCCAACAGCTCCTACCAGATCAGAAAGGCGCAAAAGTGACCCCTGATGGTGCTTCCCTCAGTGACCCGATCTCAACTACGTATGCTCACCGGGGCACTGTTTGCAGCGACTTCAGTGATCCTTCAGGCCATCGGGTGTCGAATCAAGCATCTTAAGGATTGCCTCTGCTAGACCCCTTGCAGACTCCGCGTCGAGTTCCATTGCCGCCCTGAACTCGGGTCCCTGCTCCGGATTCATCAGGTCGACATTGAGGGAATGGCCAAGCGGTGCATGAACTGGATGATCGAAGTAGACAGTCGCCTCAGTCGCCTTGAACCATCCACTGGCGCCCTTGGCGGAGCCTGAGATCCGCACCTTCTCAGTTGAGTACGTACACATCTTGACCTCCTAGGAGAGTTTCCGACCGAAGAAACCCCAGATCTTCTGCCAGCCCTCATTCGCCGCTTCGACCCGATAGCTCGGTCGATCAGTGGCAAAGAATGCGTGACCGGCATTTTCGTAAGTTACGAACTCGTGGGTCTTGCCCAGTCCGTCCAGCAACTCCGAGAGATTTGCCGTCTCATCTGGAGCGGGGAAGCTGTCTTCAGCTCCAAAGAGGCCGAGAAGCTCGCAGGAGAGGTCCTTGGCAATGTGATCGAGTGGACCGACCTTCAGCGGGAAGCTCGAGGGAGGGGTGCCCAACACAAACGCTCCATAACAGTCAATGGCTGCGTCAACTTTCAAACTGCACGCGGCCAAAAAGGTCTGGCGACCTCCGGAGCAGTAGCCGATGACTCCGACTTTGCCATTTGAATCAGGAAGTGACCTTAGGAAGTCGACTGCTCCGCCCACGTCACTTACCAGCTGGGCGTCGCTGATACCGCCCTGGCTGCGCACTAGGGCTGCAGCGTCGTCAGGAGCTGCACCGGGCGCCTGTCGGTAGTAAAGATTCGGACAGATCGCCCTGTAGCCGTGATAGGCGAACTTGCGAACAATCTCCTTTGTCGCCTCATCCCATCCTGGTAGGTGGTGAATAACCACTACCGAACCCTTCGGATGATCATCCGCCGGCGAGGCGACGTAGGCTTCAATCGTCTCACCATCCGCACTTGTCATATCGACAAGGCCAGCAACCAACGCCGACCTGATCTGGTCCGCAAGTTCCAAACCCACTTGAAAACCCCTCCACCTGTCTGCCGTCAACCTCCTCAATCTAACAAGGACTAGGAGTTAGGCTGTCGGCATACTTCTGGAGCCTTGGGCGCGTCGGCATGCGAGTCGATCTGACGGACAGCTATCATTCAGTAGCTTTGCGAGGTGAACCGAGCACGGGTGCGCCACGTTTTTCGACTCGCTAGGAATGAAATTGACCTCAGTACTGATGATATCCGCCCTTAATTCCGGCGCAGGAAAAACCACCATCGCAACGGGGTTGATGGCTGCATTGACAAAGCGCGGCTTGAATGTCGCCGGAGCAAAAGTTGGCCCGGACTATATTGATCCGACGTTCCACACCTTGGCAACGGGTAATGCCTCCTACAATCTCGACACTTTCATGACTGGACGAGCAGGGGCCCTTATCAGTGCAAGCCGAGCAGCAAAGGGAGCAGACATACTGGTGGTCGAAGGAGTTATGGGGCTATTCGACGGAACCAGACTCGACACTGTGAAGTCTGAATTTGAACCAGACCCAATTGTGGCCAATCCCCGAGCACTCACCGGCTCCACAGCTGAGATTGCACTGCTGCTTGGAGCACCGATAGTCCTTGTCGTAGACGCGTCTGGTGCTTCAGACTCCATAGCCGCCTCGGTACTTGGAGCGCGTGCGGTTAATCCGAGTCTCCAAATAGTTGGGGTGATCGCAAATCGCGTAGCCGGAATTCGTCACGTCGAGTCGATTCGGACAACCCTGGCTGAGTTTGGAATACCGCTGTTCGGCTGGCTTGCGCGCTCTTCAGACGAATTCATGCCGTCGAGACACCTCGGGCTAATCCCGGTACAAGAGCGGCCGGCCGAGTCCAGGAATTCTGTACGGGACCTCGTTGGCCTCATAGAGGACGGCTTCGATATCGATCGGCTCCTGCTTTATGCGACAGAGCTAAATATGCCTCAGTTTTCCCCCAAAGCCACCGACCCAGCTCTTTACGGAACCAAAATCGCTATCGCAACCGGTAGAGCATTCACATTCGAATACGTTGAAAATCGGGACATACTCCGTGAACTTGGCGCGGAACTTGTCGACTTCGACCCCACAACTGACGAAGCTCTCCCAGAAGCAGTATCTGGCCTTATAATCGGTGGAGGCTACCCAGAGGTCTATATCGATCAGATTGCAGAGAATCATCACCTGCTCGAAAGTATCGCCGCGTTTGCGAGCTCCGGCGGGGTCATTTGGGCTGAGTGTGCGGGCCACATGATTCTCGGGGCGTCTCTCGACGGCAAATCGCTCGCAGGAGTCCATCCTGGTCAAGCAGAGATGGGTCGGAGTCTGACACTTGGTTACCGCATCGCCAGTACCAGCAGTGAGAATCCCATGTTTGGCCCTGACGAGGTGTTCAGAGCGCATGAGTACCACTACTCCACAATGCAAGACGGGGGTAGCGATCTAAGGGCCGTAGGTCGTACCGGACCTTCGACTTCGGGCTATGTGAGCCCTACGATATTCTCGACCTATATGCACATACACCTCGGTGGGAGCGGTACTGCCGCTGCTCGGTTCTTACGGGCCGCGCAGAATAGAAATGTAAAGGGATCCAGATGAAGCCCAGAAACGAGTTACCAATGGGCTATACCGCCACGAATCCACACCAGATGACAGGGGCCTTAGATTGATCAGACGACTGATTGGAGTAGGTGTTGGCCCAGGCGATCCCGACCTTATGACCCTTAAATCTCTCTCCGTACTTCGATCATCGGATCTAATTCTCGCACCTACGACGGATTTGGCGGAAGCGGGTCGTGCCGAGACGATCATCCTTTCTGTTTGTCCGGATCTCTCTGTCACCAGGATCCTTTTCGAAATGACCCCTGGCGGGGCGGGAATCCAAGGACGAAGAGCAGCAGCAGAACGGGCGGCTCAAAGCATCCTGTCCACTGGCCAGTCATGGCAGAGTGCCGCATTCGTCACAATTGGCGATCCCAATGTGTTCTCCACGTTTTCGCTCTTAGCCGAGTCGGTAGGCGGAATGGACCCGGAGATCGAAATCGAATCGGTTCCAGGAATCATGGCGTTCCAGGATGTTGTCGCAAAAGCCGGCATCAAGCTGCTGGACGAGGAGGAGTCCTTTCGACTTCTCACCGGACTCAACGTCGGGAACGACCTAGAGATGGCCCTTTCAGATCCCAGCTCAGCCGTAGTGATCTACAAAGGGGGCGCCAATCTGGGGCGCATCAAGGAGACAGCGGCGATTACCGGTCGGCTCGAAAGCGGATGGATCGGAATCAAGGTAGGGATGTCCGACTCTGAGGTGAAGACCTTGGCCGACACCGATGAGGATACCGTCGGTTACCTGTCGACACTCGTTTTTCCCCCGGTAGCCAGATAGAGGCACTCGGGTCTCCACTCAAACAGACTTCGCCGCCACCTTCTACGATGTATTGGGTCAGAAGACTTCCCGGTCGAGCAAGAGGTTGAACGTTGATCAGTTTCGTAGGTGCAGGTCCCGGTGCAGACGACCTCATCACTCTCAGAGGGGTGGATCGACTTAGTCGAGCCGACATAGTTATATGGGCTTCCTCACTTGTACCAGAGGGAATCCTGCGCCACGCCAGAGATGGTGTGGAACTGCACGACTCATCGGGAATGACCCTTGAGGACGTGTTGGCTATCTATGAAAGCTCCGTTGGCAAGAACGTCGTGAGACTCCACTCGGGAGATCCATCCATCTACGGTGCTATTGCAGAGCAGATCGAGTACTGCGAGACAAGGGGTATGCAGTTCGAGGTCGTACCCGGCGTGACCTCCGCTTCTGCCGCATCTGCCGTCCTAGCCAGAGAGCTGACCGTTCCCGGAAAGGCTCAGAGTGTCGTCTACACCAGACTTACGGGTAAAACGGCCGCATCGGTGCCAGACGGAGAGTCCGTAGGCGCCTATGCACGGGTCGGTGGGACGCTTGCGATCTTCCTGTCCGGCGCACAACCGGGAGAGCTCCAGAAAGAACTCCTCTGCGACGGATCTAAATTCGATACCCAGACACCGGCCGCTGTACTGGTGAGAGTCACTTGGCCTGATGAGCAAGTCGTTATGACGACTGTGGGAGACCTCAAAGAGGCAATGGACTCAGTGGGCGCTCGCAGGACTGTACTAGTCATTGTGGGTGATGCGCTCTCTGGGCAGGGCGAACTCAGGAGCCATCTCTACAGCCCCAGTTTCGCCCACCGCTATCGGAAACGCTCGAAGGTCGGAGAGACCATTGGTCGTCCAACGAACAGGCAAAAACGAGTGACAGACTAGTGACAGAGCAGTCGCATCAGGTCGAAGAAGGACTGGGACCGGTTCCAAAGGGTAAGTTGAGGACCGGCTGGACCACTGGTACCTGTGCGGCAGCTGCGTCTAAAGCCGCAGCCATACTGGCGGTATTTGGCACCATACCGGAATCTGTGGAAATTGCACTTCCATCGGGTGACCGCGTAAGTTTCCCTATACAGATAGACGAAACCGGAAGGCCGTTCGTTATCAAAGATGCAGGTGACGATCCAGACTGCACAGACGGCGCACACCTCACCGCGGTGGCAAGAAGAGTTCCAGGATTGACTGAGACTGAGATACTCGGTGGTGAAGGCGTTGGAATGGTGTCTCTGCCCGGTCTTGGCCTGGAGGTTGGCAAGGCCGCTATCAACCCAGTCCCGCGTCGAATGATCTCTGCGGCGGTGCGTGAAGTTACACCAGAGGCCATGGAAGTGACGATCTCGGTACCCGGAGGCGAGCTTATGGCCACCAAGACCACCAACGCCAGGCTCGGAATCATCGGTGGAATATCGATCCTTGGAACCACCGGAATAGTCAAACCCTTCTCCACGGCTTCATTTAGAGCATCTATAGTCCAGCAGATAGATGTCGCATCCGCCCAGGGGCTCACTGAAGTGTGTCTCGCTACCGGTTCGAGGTCGGCCAGTCTCGCCTCGCTAGTATTCCCCGGGATCACTACCCTTTCAACCGTCGAAGTCGGCGACTTCACTGGAGTTGCAATCAAGCGTGCATCAGGCAGAGGGTTCAACGTTGTGCACTGGATTGGGATGGTAGGCAAGGTGGCGAAACTGGCAACCGGAACCACGATGACACACTTCCACCGATCCCATCTTGACACCTCGATACTCGAACGAGCCGCCTTGGAGTCAGAAGCACCCTCCGAAGTGATACGGGCCGCAACTGAAACCTCGACTGCGCGCCACTTCTATGAAGTTTGTGAGGCGACCGGATCGATGCAGCCGATGGACCTACTCGTGCGGTGGGCAGCAGAGACTTGTTCAAAGCTGGTTAATCGTAATGTCTGCGTGGACGTAACAATGGTAGATTTCGATGGAACAAAGGTTGTCGCACGATCAGCTTGCCTAAGTGGAGGAGTCCATGGGTGAGGACTCCATATCCTTGTCTCCCTCACAGCGCCACCACAATCGCGGCAACTCCATCTCTATAGTTGGGCTGAACGGCACCGATCCCAGCTCGCTCAGCCCTCAGATATCGGAGATACTCTCTTCCGCCTCCACCGTCGTCGGATCGACAGACAAGCTCGCGGCACTCGACTGGATCCTGGCAGAATCAGCGCAACGCATCGAATGGCGAACCCCGCTCTACCACACATTCCAGCTCCTTGGTTCTGTGAAACCTCCCATCGTTCTTCTTGCATCGGGAGATCCCGGATACTTCGGCGTGACCAGACTCGCCTCAAAGTTGCTCGAGCCGGGTAGCTACGAAGTTCATCCCGCCCCGAGTTCGGTCTCACTCGCGTTTGCTAGGTTGGGACTGAACTGGGACGACGCCGTCGTCATCTCAATGCACGGACGGCAGGTGGAGGAGTTCACCGCAGCCATCGACACTGCGATTCGGGACGTATTGATTAGCAAAGTAGCTCTACTATGCTCGCCAAGCTTCGATGCCAACTTCGCACTTCGATACATCTCTTCCCGATCCGCCGAAAAATGGCAGTTCTCGGCGATGACGGGCCTAGGGACCGACTGCGAAAGAATCTGGACCCCTGAGCTCGAGGGATCGACCACATCGGAGGCGGAGTTGGTCGACCCAGATCTCCTCAATAGTGCAGTCTTAATCGCATACCGGGTGCCATCTGACACCGCTTCTAACGCTACGGTCGCCAGTCGTTCCCACATTTCCCGGACTATGAAAAGCGACGCACCGAGTTCCGTCTTTGCCACCACTGGCCTTCTGCATGCAACGGGACCATATACAAAAGAGGAGACTCGAGCTGTCATTGTCTCCAAACTTGGATTAGACCAGCTGGAACGCGGAGCCAAAATCTACGACCTCGGCGCTGGTAGTGGAACGGTAGGAATAGCGGCACTTGCGCTCCGGCCCGACCTGAATCTCACACTTATCGAAAGGAATCCGGAGCGGATATCGGAGATATCAGAAAACCTCCACCGATTCTCTCTCCGTGCAGAGGTGGTTTGCGACTCCGCCGAGAATAGTCTCGATGGCCTTGGCGACGCCAAGGCTGTCTTTATCGGAGGGGGAGGTCCACCACTGCTTGAATCTGTCATCAAGAGCGTCAACGCCGACTGTCGGATAGTTGCCGCTACGGCATCTCTGGAGCACGCAATCATCGCAGAAAAGGCCTTGGGACACCTCTGCCAGGTCGCCGTCGCCAATGCACGAACAATCGCAGATGGCACGATTAGGTTGGCGGCGGAGAACCCGGTATTCATCGCTTGGAGATCGCTGTGACGGCTGGCACCAACCCAGCTGCGGCGAGCAGAATCGTACTGTACCTGAGCGAATCCGGGCTTTTGATCGCAAAGAGGCTGTCCAGTTTGACTATGCCTGTAAAAGGCGCAGACATCGAAGCGATTCTCGAGACCTACCAGGAGGTCATTTTCGTAACCGCTGTTCCAATTGCGGTCCGGCTCATCGCTCCGCACATAAAAGACAAGGCGACGGACCCGGCCGTAGTAAGCGTCGACGAGCACGGGAAGTTCGCAGTACCGCTGCTGTCTGGGCATCGCGGAGCAAACCTACTCGCAAGGTCTATATCCCAATCAATCGGCGCAACGGCGGTTATCACAACGCTTTCGGACATAAGCGGAACCTGCGCATTGGACTCTATCCCCGGGTACTCAGCCGTAGGCGCTATCGCAAAGGTTCAGAACGCCATCAACCACGGAGGTGCGCCGAGTCTCATAAATGAGCACGGCTGGCCCCTTCCAGCGACACTCTTGGTAGGCGACGACGAGACCGTGATAGTAGTGTCAGACTCTGCACCTGATATCGACACTATCTCCTCGACCGGGGTCGTTCAATTAATCCCAAGCAGCCTCACAGTCGGCGTCGGATGCTCATTGGATTGTTCATCCGAGGAGTTGACAGAACTCCTTCAGACAGGAATTCGTTTGGCCGGCCTATCCTCAGATGCCATAGCGGCGATCGCGACGATCGATATTCGGGCAGACCATCATGCTGTTCGCTCGCTGGGCATACGGATACTGGCCTTCTCATCTGAGGAGCTAAGTTCAATCGAGGTACCCAATCCAAGCGAGGTAGTGCAAAGGACCGTAGGAACTGCCTCTGTCGCCGAAGCGGCCTCGCTTTTGGGGGCGGGGCCCGACTCAACTCTGGTCCTGGCGAAGATCAAATCTCCGATGGCAACGTTGGCAATCGCAAGGCGCTCGCCCCAACGCGGCGAACTGCGAGTGGTGGGTATAGGACCAGGATCACCGGGAATGCGGACCATGGATGCTCAATCAGCCATACTGAGCTCCCAAGTTATCATCGGATTCGGCCCTTACATTGATCTGATAGATGACCTGTTGGGGCCATCCCAGGAGGTCCACAGATATCCAATAGGCGAAGAATCCGATCGGGTTAGACACGCAATCAGTTCCGCCCGAAGTGGATACGACACTGCTCTGGTATGTTCGGGCGACCCCGGGGTGTATGCAATGGCTGCCCTCGCGTTCGAGGAGGCTGATACTGTCGGATTCGATTCCACCAGAATCCGAATCGTGCCAGGAGTCACCGCCGCACTCGCAGCCGCTGGGCTAGCTGGAGCACCCCTAGGTCACGACCATGTCTATATTTCACTATCTGATCTCCTGACTCCATGGGATGCCATTGAGAGGCGCATCGCCGCAGCAGCAGAGGCGGACCTGGTGGTCGCCTTTTACAACCCACGATCTAAACAGAGAACAGATCAACTGAGCAGGGCACTTGACATCCTCGCCGGATACAGGAGTCCGAACACACCGGTGATCCTGGCGAGAAAGGTCGGTCGAAAGTCACAACAAGTTACCATCACCACCCTGGCTGCGGTAGAGCAGTCAACAGTCGATATGGAGACCCTCGTCATCGTCGGCAATACCTCCACAAGATTCAGCGGCTCCCGTGTGTACACTCCTCGGGGTTATCATCTAAAGACGTGACGGCGACCCATATGGACATACAATCCTCATTCGACTACGTGGTCTCATTCGATCTCTCCTGCACTGCGTGCGGCCTATGTATATCCACCTGTCCAACCCACTTTCTGGTTCAGGCTCCCACCCACCCAGGCAGTTCGACAACAGCAGCGTGTATTGGCTGCTTCGCGTGCATAGAGGTATGCCCTAGGGATTCCGTGTCGGTGGTGTCGAATTGATTCCGCATCCAATCGAGGTGGAATCCTTCGGCATCATCAGTGAATTGGTTGATCTAAGTGGATTCTCAGACCTCGAGGCAGAGGTGCTAGCACGGGTTATTCACTCCACGACGGATCTCGACTATCCGAAGCGATCCCTGTTCTCATCCGGCTTCTTGGCCCGGGCACTCGACCTCGTCAAAGCTGGCTCGCCGATAATCACTGATGTGGCCATGACGGCGGCAGGAATCACCGGAAGGCGGGCGATCTCGGCGCTATCACTCGAATATGATGCGGCCGAAAATGAGACCAACTCCTTCGCGTCCATGCGAACCGCAGCTGAAAAGTACCCGACGGCGCTCTTCGTAATCGGATGCTCTCCCACCTCACTCGAGGCCATAATTGCGGCAGAAGATTCTATAACTGGTTCTGCGGTGATAGGAATACCGGTCGGATTTGTTGGCGCCGCTGAGGCAAAGCGCAGGCTCGTAGACACATCCCTTGAATACTTCACCAACGTCGGCCTCACTGGGGGTTCAGCAGCAGCCGCTGCAGCGGCAAATGCTCTCATACGGATCGACTCTGGCCATCGATACATCATGAAAGGTCGCATCGTCGAGCCATACCACGCAGATCTTGGCCAGTGATGGGATCTCTTAGAGTTGACCCACCAGCCAAACGACGTCAGTTACCAGACGGAGTGGACGCCGTCTTCGTCATGGGGCACGGAACGAGATCTACAATGGGTCGAGACCAGTTCCTCGATGCTGTAGAGCGTCTGGATGCAATGATCTCGCCAAAGGTCGGTGCTGGATTCATCGAACTTTGTAAGCCAAACATGTACGAAGCGATCGACCAGCTGCTTCTCGGAGAGCCTAAGCATCTGGTGATCGCACCGATGATCCTATTGCCGGCCGGCCATCTCAAAGATGATGGTGCTGCTTTGACCCGTTACGCCCGCCTGAAGTCGCCGAGCACCAAAACGAGTTACGCTGCTGATCTAGGGATCCACGACGCACTAATCGACTGCGTCGCCGAGCAGATACGCCTAGTACCATTAGACGACTTCGACTCGATTCTGCTTGTCGGACGTGGTTCGTCCGACAAGGACGCAAATTCGGATCTCTTCAAGATCGGAAGACTGATCAACGAGCTGTTTGGCCAGCAGATCCTGGTCGAGGGTTGCTTCATTTCGTTGGCTAAACCTTCGGTTGCTGATGGACTTCACCGGCTGAGCATGCTCGGAGCTAAACGAATTATTGTCCAGCCCTACTTCCTTTACACCGGAGCCCTTGTAGACCGGATCCATCAAGAAGCGACCGCGTGGATCAAAAACGACCACGACGGGATCCAGGTCGGCTTCGGAGCTGAGATTGGCAGAGACCAACGAGTTCTGGACGTCATGGTCGAGCGCATCATAGAAGCATCTGGCGGGAACGTGAGGATGAGTTGCGACGTCTGTATCTACCGAGGAGCAACCACCACCGGAATCAGCCGCTAAGGGAGGTTCGGGAGAGAAGCCGCAGCAGGGTTGGTGATCTCGGTGAAGTTGGCTTGGTACCATGCCGCTGCGACTGAACTTAGGAAGTACGGCGGAGATAGGTACTTGAGTCTCTGGTCGTAATTGTATGACATGTTGTAGCCTCGGACAAGTGTCGTCCCGCTGAATTCACCCTCTATATCCATGAAATCTGCGGACATGGACCCCGTGAAGTAGATCGTGTCCGATGTGGTATTTGTAAGATTCCAAAAGCCATCCACCCCGAAGGAGTGATTCAACGCCAGAATGGCTCCGTATACAACCGGATTCTGACTGCTGTGTCCGGTGCAGCTATCCGTAGTCACGTTCGAACTGCCGAAGTGGTTCGAGATGTAGACGAATTCATTCGCGATCAAACCGAGGGCGTCAGAGCTGCCGCTAGCTGCGCAGTTCGTATATTCGAGGTCTCCAGTTATGTAGATCGAGTCCGCACTTGCGATGGTCAACTGCCCAGTGAGTTTTCCTTGGATGAAGACATCACCATTTGCACATCCGTTGGGTGGTGAGCTATAGCCGGTCCCAGTTAATGCCGCAGTACACGACGAAGTAGTAGCTGTCCCATCCACGTACGCCACACCATTTGGAGGCAGCGGGATCGAGTTTCCCAAACAGTTCGCCTGATTCATACCTGCAGGTGTCTCTGGTGAGATTACGGTCATGGTCGAGCCACTCAGGTCGATCTGGGTTGGACCTTGATAGTAGCAACCTGCAGTCTTTGCGATGGTTATAAGTTCGGAGTCAGACGTCGGAAGTGGAAGCTTTGTCGATTGCTTAATCGCTCCGCCAGAGTTGAAGATCGGGTTATCACCGTTACAGATTCCGCCCGGCCAGCACTGGGCATCTACCCAGTACGGGTGGGTATCGTTCGATCCAACTGCATAAGCCGTATTCCTAGTCGACGCAGAGAACACTGGGCCATTAAAGATCGGCTGCCCGTAGATGTAGTAGATGTCATTCGAGAAGACCGGGCCATTAAACGTGTTACCGGTCCCGTAGTAGTTGAGAAGCCCAGCGCACTCGGTTAGATCAGGGCCGTATGTGCTATTAGGTGCCGATGAGTTAGCTTCTGACTCCCCGTAGGACGAGTCTGAGTCGTTTCCGGTGGCCGATGGATTCGGTTGGTCCCAACCATAAGCACACTCGGCCTGAGCTTCAGATGCCGAGAGGCCGGAACCTGCGCTCTGGGCCAACTGCGGATCGAGCATAGAGATGTTCCACATCAACATGTTCTGCAGAAATCCCCGAGACTGCAATGTTACGTCCACTGTTCTTTCAGCTGAGGGAGAACCGAGGGTCGACAGACCCGTCACCTCCAGCACCACGTCTCCGGTGGAGGCGATCGAGGACGAGTTCATTACGTTGTAATGGAAGTATTCACTCGACGTGCCAGGTACCTGCGCCCATCCGGTAAAGGCAGTATTTCCATCGGGCGGAAGGTTAGTCGAAGAGTACTGCCAGTAGTTCCCCGCCTGCGAAACACTCGCCTGATTTAGCCGATTCATATAGTCCGAAATTCCGGCATCAATGGCGCCCATCGCCCGCTGGAAGTTGGTTTCACTCTGGGCTAGTGGTACGTCTGAGAATGACGACGCCAGTAACGGAAGCGGAAGCAGCACCATGAGCATGCTCGCAATTATCGCTATGACCATCGCATCGCCAGACTCATCGCGAATCAACCTTCGCAACCCTCTAAATTTCGACCTTTCAATCATTGCTCGCACCTCATTGAATCGTCATGACGGCAGTGGGTAGACGTTGGGGAGTTCGACAAAGTTGTAGATCGACACGGCACTACCCGTCACGCCGACCTTGGTTGATAAGTTCACACCGATCCCGAAGATTGCATCCAAAGTCGAAGCCGAAGTTGTCCCTTCCTGATCTACAGATATTGGTGATGGGGTCATGTTCGTCGTAGTCGGCTCCGGGTAGTAACTGAAGACGTTCATACTGGTGATTCCACTCAGCGCCAAGTTCTGGCCCTGTTGGGTTCCGCTCAGGTCAGACTCGACCATGGTGCACGGACAGTTCGACCCCGAATCGGGAGTCACCTTGAAATCGGCCTCGTATGGCGGACTGAGTGGAGTTGATGAAATGTAGAGCTTCACCTCCGACGGAGAGACGAACACAAATGGCGAGGTTGACGACTGAGGTATGGTCGCCAACTTCAACTTCTGGATCAGCCGATTCGATATCAGCTGGACTTGGGTCGACGAATCAAAAGCGGTCTGAGTTGTCCCCTGGATCGACTCGAAGCTCGAAAGGCTCTGAAAGACGATGAATCCGACTATCAGGCTCAAAGTCGACGACACCATCAACTCGACGAGAGTCATTCCACCCTGGTCTTGCCAAAGTGTTCTAATCGCCCTAGAAAGCCGCGACAACGGACTCGCCTCCCACTGTGGCTTGGAATATGGTCGGATCCGTTATCGCGCCGGTGGACCCACTCGGAGTCACCGCAACGCTATAAGAGCCCAATGGAACCGAGAGCTTCAAGACACCTGATGAGTTTGTGGTTCCCGCGTCAGTAAATGAACCCGTCGACTGGCAGCCTGTGAGGGGCTTGGAGGTAACCGGATCAACTTCAGTAAGCGAGACCTGCGCATTTGCGAGAGCGGAACCGCCCATGGTCACCGAAAGGGTCAGGTCGGAGGCCCCTATGTTGGCGTTGGAAGACTGACCCGGATACACGACCGTGAAAGGAAGCGACGAGTTCGGGCCGGTCTGGCTCCCGCTAAAGCAGTTCCCGAGCCATACCTGGTAGCCGTTAGCGAAGGGGAAGAAGCCGTTCACATTCGTACTTCCGTTCGGTTCGAATACCACGCCACTCGTGGACACCAGGGGATTTGCGACACTTATCTCAGCACCCGGGAGCGCCGGAAACTCACTCGAATTCGGGAGGTTCAGATCGAGTTGCCCGGCGCGATCGTATGTGAACTCGGCCGCTGTGGTATTTCCGATACTGACGCCGGCTATCTGACTTGGGTTCTGATTTCCAGATTGGTCAACCCAGAGTTGACCCTCTGGCGAAGATAGAGATGTCGTGTAGTTGCCTGCAGGAAGGAACGGGAAGAATGCGCATCCGTTCGAATCCGTGTAAGCCGTAGAGGTCGACGACGGACCAATGACAGTCACCGGTATGTCATTGGAACCAGCGCCTGATGCACCGACAACCCGGACTGAAAGATTGCCCGTCAGGTTTGAGAAGTCCGCTGTTGGTGGGACCAAGGTGGTGCTTTCCCTTACCGGACCGTGCTGGCTCAAGCTCGGCCAGTTCACGGCGATCTCTACCTGCAGCAGTGGCTGCAGGGTACTCGATCCCTCATCGGACGAACCACAGCTAGAGCCGCCTACACCTGGTCGCCAACTTAGAGTTGTTGCGACCGAGTAGTTCAATCCATTTACAGTCTGATTGACGGTTGAGGTCCCAAGTCCGGTCGAGACCAGTTGGGTAAATCCGACCTTCGCCTGGGCAGTCAGCAGTTCAACCTGCTGATTAGCAAGATTCGAAGCGACCACTCGATCTCTAATATTTGCTGAGGTAGCTGCCAGCGTGGACAGAATCTTCGTAGCGGGAATCAGAACAACGGTTAGAATGGAGATTGCCACCATAACCGAGACGATGCTGAACCCACCATCGGACCGCAGATCCGAGGCATGACTGATGTGCTGGCGCAACCTCATGAACGTATTTCGGCACTTTTCGTGGTCAAATTGAGAGAATTGGCTACCTAAAGCGCCGACGCTGGTTACCTGACACGGTAGGTGGCAGAGATTTGTTCTTCGGCTCGATGCGTAGCCGACACCTGACGAGTACCCGAACGTTCAAGTACAGCTCACCTAGGCGGCAGAGATTAAAAGGCGTCAACTACTTCCCAGCTGGGCTGAGACTTGGCTTCTGACTCTGACACCACAAACGGTCAACCAGAACAAACTCGACTAAAAGCCGATCATCAACATCTCAAACCAACTAGGTGTCTCCGGTATTGTGGGAGCTACAACCCCCTTTTTGGCTCGACTTTGGACTGCTAAATTGCAGGTCCACCCCGAATAGACCCTTACTCGCCTCAGGACTCTAATCATCCTGTAGCAGTCACAGGTGCGCTATCGAATGGGATTTGGTCTACTCAGGAGCTCCTTCAACGGTAATTCTCGTCGTAGTGTCCGCTACGCGCCCCATAGTAGGTAAACCTAGGTTAGCGTTGCCTTGTTCGAATCTCAGGACTCTTGTCGAGAGGGATTGAAATGGCGATAATGAATACCCAGCTGAACTCGTGGTTGCTCTTGGACCACGCACCCCGGCACTTTCCCGAGGTTGAGGTGGTGACGCAGCTTGCACCAGGTCAAATTCATCGTTACAACTATCGCCAGATGGTCAACCGGACCTACCAGCTAATGAACGCCTTGGAAAACATGGGCCTAGCTAACGGTGATCGCGTAGCCACACTCGCTTGGAACGGCTATTACCACCTAGAGTGCTACTTCGGCATACCTTCAGTTGGGCTTGTAATTCACACTCTGAATGCGCGACTTTCGCCAGCCGACCTCACTTTTATTATCAATGATGCCGAAGACAAGGTGATCTTCGTTGCGCCCGACCTAATCGGTCAACTCGAGGCGATCGCGGATGAAATCCCCACGGTAACCCAGTTCATAGTCCTGTCCGATCACGTACCTTCAAGCACGCTGCCCAACCTGATCAGCTACGAGAGTCTGATTGCCGGCTATCCGGACAGTCATGACCCCATATTTATAGATGAGCACACTCCGTCGAGTCTCTGTTATACATCGGGCACCACTGGAAGACCGAAGGGGGCACTGTATACACACAGATCTACCTACCTGCACGCGATGGGTTGTGCTCTGCCTAGCGCCATGGGAATCTCACCTTCAGACTGCGTACTTCCGATCGTTCCAATGTTCCACGCCAGTGCATGGGGATCGGCTCACGCCGCCGTCGCAATGGGAGCAAAACTCGTCTTTGCGGCCACACCACTTGATGCTCCATCGCTACTCGACTTAATTGCAGACGAGAAGGTTACTGTTACCGCCGGGGTGCCGACAGTCTGGATCCAGCTCGCCGAAGAGTTGAGCCGAACCAAGGTGAAGCTCCCCCACCTGAGGGACATCATCGTTGGTGGTTCTCAGCCACCGAGACCCCTTATCGAAAGGTACCGAGACGAATTCGGCCTCCGCATCTCTCAGGCATGGGGCATGACCGAAACGTCTCCACTTGCGTCATTAGCGCGCCCAAAGTTTTCCTTGGCTGATCTAGGTGCAGACGAATACCAGGACCGGGTTGGTGGAATGGCCGGACTCCCAGTTCCAGGAATCTCAGTGAGCATCCGTGACGAAAACGGGAATGAGGTGCCTTGGGACGGAAAGTCGATGGGCCAACTCCATGTGAAGGGGGCATGGGTCATCGACAGCTACCTTCACAACAGGGGTTCGGAGTCATTCACCGCTGACGGCTGGTTCGCAACCGGAGATGTAGCGATAGGCACGCCCGATGGATACTTTGTCATCGCTGATAGAACCAAGGACCTCATCAAATCTGGAGGCGAATGGATCTCCTCTGTGGAGATGGAGGGCGCGATCATGGGCATACCAGGTGTAGTTGAAGCTTGTGTCATCGCTATACCAGACCCAAAGTGGCAAGAACGTCCACTCGCATGTGTCGTGCCTCGGGATGGCGTCGAGATAACTCTGGAAGTGGTGCGAGAGCACCTTCTAAAGAGTGGATTTGCAAAATGGCAGCTACCTGAGCGACTCGAGATAATTGACGCAGTCCCCAGGACTTCGGTCGGCAAGTTTGACAAAAAGGTGCTCAGGACCAAGTTTGGCGAATGACAAGTCATCACCTACATGATCATGAATCGAATACCAAACTGAACCCACCGGCTAGGAGCTTCGAATATCGAAGCCGTGTCCTTCTTTCAGATACCACTCCGTCAGGTCGGATGCGACTCGATGCAGTCTCAAGGGTACTCCAAGATGCTGCAACGTTGGATGTACAAGATGCCCCGGTGTTCCAGAAGGGACCTTGGGTCGTCCGGTGGTTGCAGGTCGATGTGACTGAACTTCCTACATATCTCGACGTGCTTGAGGTCGACACACGATGTACCGGGACCGGACGTGCATGGGCGGAGAGGACGACTCTGTTGAAGGTTGGCGGTTCTATCCGCCTAGTGGCCGTAGCCAACTGGGTACTACTCGACCCGAGCGGCATCACCCCTACGAGACTCCCGCAGGAGTTCATGGAGGTATACGGTCCGTCTGCTCAAGGAAAGATCTCAAGTCCAAAATTGACAATCAGCCGGGAACTCGTCGACCTAGAGATCGAGACAGAAAATACGATGTCAATCCGTTTCAGCGATCTGGACATTATGGGTCACGTCAACAACGCAGTGTACGCCGAGTTCATCGAAGAGGTAGCTGGGTCCGAACTGGACGACTCCCCGATCGCCTTCAGCTACAGAATCGAATTCTCAGATCAGTTGGAGTTCGGCTCTCCAATCACCGTCGGCAGAAAATCTCTGCCTCATGGAATGGGCCTCGAATATCAACAACAAGGTGTCATCAAAGCTAGGGCAACCTTGAGTCGTCACTAAGGAACGATACAAGAGGTAGATGGCCAAATCATGAACCCATTGCCTTCCATTATCACCTAAGCAGACTGAAGGCTTGCAAGACGTCTTCCTTGCGGGGGCCATCACCGGCTCCCGGTACCTCAAGAATGACGCTGGACTCCTCAAACAGCTGATCAGTCAGAAGCATCCCCAGCGCCTTCGAACCGATTTCACCCTCATCGATGTTCTCGTGACGATCGGTACCTTTTCCGAGTGGGACCTTCGAATCGTTCAGATGCACCGCTACCGGTGCGCCCACAGTTGAGCGGAGCTCTGCGACAACGGCCTGGACGGAATCGGGATCACCGAAGTAGTAGCCGGCAGCGAACATGTGTTGAGTGTCCAGACAGACCCCAAGATTCGCCCCTGCACCGACCGAATCGATCAGATCTGCTAGTTCTTCAAAGCGGGCTCCAATAGTCCCACCTGAACCGGCCGTATTCTCAAGCAAGAGCCTTGTCGTACTACCACCAACGCTTGCAGCCTTAGTCAACGAGTTCACGAGCTGTGTTCTATATCGGTCAAGGCCCTCTCCGCGATGGCTACCAGTATGCAGGATTACAGCGGAGATGCCCAGAAGTCGAGCAGATGCCATGGTCGCACAGAGCAGATCATCTGACTTCTTGCGAATCGACTCATCCGGCGAAGCAAGATTTATCAGATACGAGGCATGTGCAACCATCTCAAGACCAGATGAGGAAAGTACAGATCTAAACTCTTCTGCCTCGCCAGGCTCATAGTTGCGAAAAGCCCAAGCCCTCGGACTTGAGAGGAATACTTGGATAACCTCGGCCCCAAGATCAGTCCCGCGTTGAAGGGCCCTCGCCAAGCCGCCGCTGGCCGATACGTGAGCACCTATCTTCATCAGACCTCGCCCCTGCTTCCACAGCCGCTCTTACACCCAGCGATATTATCGCCTAAAACGCCAAGTTCTTCGACTAGCGCAGTCGACTGAAGAATCCAAATGACTAGAACAACGGAGTTGGGGTCTCCTAGAGCCACCTTTACGCGCACGGAACTGAGATTTAGTGCTTGCCCAATGGAACCGCTTAGCCATCGCTTCGCACTAGTCTGTTGGGGCGGTAGGGCGTTTCGTGCGTATCCAACTTCGGCTGGTTTCGCGAGCTCTGCAAGGTTGTTTCGAAATTGGTGCCTTTGGGCTGAACAAGAGAAGGTCATGTCTTCAAGAATCGAAGTCGAGCTGACTAGCAATCGACCGGATGGGATCTGGACTTGGCGAGCAGCCGGAGCCAAGGAGCCGAAAGGCACTCTGAATGCCGACCTCCTGTACGAAGGTGCCAAAGTCGGAGATATTGTCCGGGCCGATGTTGCCTTCGACCTGGACGGCATTTCGGTAGAGGCCGTCCTAGCCCCCAAAGCAAAAGTTAGGTCGGAAAACACTCTCCAACTTATTGCAAAAGAGCAGAAGGAACTCGTAACCAGCAATCTCGCCAAGAGGCGCCCCGGCGACAAGCGGGGTCAATCCGACAGAAGGTCGTTCGATGATCGCCCCGATCGTAAAGGTCCTAGGGGGGATTCAAGAAGCGACCAGAGACCAAGAGCCGATAGGCCCGGCCCCCGACCTGACTCGCGCCGCACAGAAGCCGGCGAATCCAGGGGTCCTAGACCAGCTCACGCTGCGACTGCGAGGTCAGAGCGCTCAGGTGGGGGTGGGACTGACAATCGCCCCAACCGCGGCCCACGCCCCGATGGAGGGCCGACCCGCGGACGGACCGATGGCGAGCGGACAAATAGAGCGCCGCGCATGCAGATCGGAAATACCCATAGGATCCAGCTGATCAACTCCCTTCCGGAAGAGCATCGGGCCGTAGCTGATCAGCTTTCTCGGGGCGGAATGTCTGCTGTGCGTAGTGCCTTAGCTGCCTCCAAAGAGGCGACCAAAGGTGAGAACCTTCCTGAATCTTCTGACATTGCACTACTTAAGCTGGCAGAACAGCTCGACCCTCAGGTGAGGCTTGCGTTCTGGCTTGACAGGGCCGATGCAATACTGAAGGACGTGACAAAGGCTGGTCTCAGAGACATCCGGGCTGCAGTAACTGCTGCCGATTCATTCGTCAAAGATGACAAGGTTCGGGAGCTTACCGAGCAGCTCAGGGCGGTGTGGAAGGAACGTTCCGAGCGTACTTTGGCTGAGTGGCTCAAGTCTATCTCGGACAGTCTCGACGAGAACAGAATCATCAGAGCCCTAAGGCTCGCATCAAGGCCGCCGGAACCGACGGCAAAGTTCCCAGCCGAGTTGGCAGCAAAGCTCGTCGAACTCACGAACGCATCTATGGCAAAAGACACGCCACCTGAGAGATGGCTATCGCTAATGGAGGCAGTCGCCGAGTCTCCGGTACGTCGCCAAATAGTCCCAGTTGGTCTTCCAGAAGGCGCGAGTGCCGAGCAGACAGACGCGATCAAGCAGGAGTCCGGTCGGATACCTGCCCTTGCGAAGCTACTGGGCATCGCTATACCTCCTCCACCAAAGCCTCGGGCAGCTCGACCGCCAATGCCTAAGAGGTCTGCAGACTCTCACCAAAGACAAGTCACAGAGGCTCCGGCTGAGGCTGCCGTCACAGACGTTGTCACAGAGGCTCCGGCTGAGGCTGCCGTCACAGACGTTGTCACAGAGGCTCCGGCTGAG
>JABEUN010000067.1 GCA_013044385.1 Acidimicrobiaceae bacterium | reverse complement strand
GTACCAGCCCCACCTGCTAACCCAGCTTCGCCACCTCGGCCCTCAGTCCAGCCACCTCTGCCCGGAGATTTGCCAGCTCAGCCTTGCAATCCGACCCGTCACCGATCGCTGCACCGATCATCGCCACCATCGCCCAAGCGGGGTGGTCCTCTGGCAGTCCCTGGATCTTCGCCATCTCGTCCACCACGGGACGCCAGCCCATCTCGACCAGCTGCTTCATCGCATATTCTCGCAAGCTCACCACCGTCCATTCCTCTTCCACGCAGGCAACATATCGATCCTGTGCACCTCGGCTTTCATCGCATCAGCCTGCTCCTGGCTCAATGTGGGCCGGAGTACAGTCCGCCGCTGCCTGAGCAGCACAGGAAGAGCCTCGCCGAGCAACCTCGGCGAGGAGAAGTCCCAGCCAGCCACGGCAACGTGCCAATCCGGAATCGGAACGCCGTTATACTTTCCGCACGGAGATCGCCTGAGTAGCACTCCCCTTACCAACATTGCCTCAACGAGCCTTCTTATGTCTGTTGGCGTTCCCCTTTGGATAACGTCCTCAGCTTCGGCATCAGCGATCAGCCTTCGTTCCTCGTCAGCCAAATTCTCCCTGATCAGCAACGGTTCTGGTACCTCGTCAAACCCTTCGACAACGCTGGGCCTGTCGTAGCCTTGCAGCTTGACCACATCATTGCCGTCTACGTCCGTCGGTACGAACACCCCAGCCTCTAACGCAGCTGTCGCAAGCAGCTTCAGCCTGGACTCGGTTACATCCCAATTCAGCCAAAGCCGTGACTCAACTAGATCCCAGTCCAGGCCAAAGCGATACTCGAACACATCGTTGACCTGACCCACTTCCGCTACAACTGTGTCATATAGCGCCTCAAGTCCTGGAGTATCTTCATCTGTAGCGCTCCTGATCTGCTCCATAAGCTCCACCTGCCGTTTCTGGCTGTCCAGATACCGCTCTTTCATCTCCGACGCACTCACGAACGGATCCAGCTCCGGCACGGGCTTTACCAGGTCATCTTTAGCACCGAGCGGCAGGTCGTCAAAGCCAGGCCCTACCAGTGAACTGACCAGCTCTTCGTCTTTGGCTTGCGTTGCCATCCGTGCTTGCTTGCTCGCCTGAGCTGGAGTATCCGCTGGTGTGGCTATGGCTTCCGGCTTGGAACCCTCTGGTGCGTCCCGGTCGTTCCCTGTATCGCTGGCCTGCAACGCACCTTGCGTCTGGCGAACTGCATTCGCTCCAGTCGGCCTCGGTATGGCATGATTCGTAAGCCTTAGATACTCGCTACCTACGAGCTTCAAGCCCTTTGACGTGCTCAAAGACACTGGACACCCTAGAGTTCTGCCGATATAGATCCACGGTTCTCCGCCCCTGAGCAGCTTCTCAATGCTCCTGCGTTGCGTTCTGACCCAGTCCGAGACAGCCAGCCTGTTGGGATCGCTCTGTCTTTTTAGCTCCCGATACACATAGCTGCTCAATTTGCGAGCTGAAGCTTCGTCATTTTCAGCAAACAGCCTGCTAGTGATGGCTTTCCAGCTCTCACCCTCCGCTCGCAAAGTCTGTATTTCGTGGATATTCGTACTTACTTGGCCGTAGTCCATGGTGTCATGATAGTTATCAGCTGGCAGAACACGATGACAACAGCTTTATGGCCGGATCGTCATAGGGTTACAACAGCTTTATGGCCGGATCGTCATAGGAGTACTACACCTATACAACCAATTCACCACCGTAACATAACCACTTGTCACAGATATACCACAGTATCACGACAGCTTAATACAGAATCTCCATAGGACAACAACAGCTTCACGACAGCTGATTGACCGAAGTACGACAGTATGACGACTAGTTCGTCACCAGAACATCGCTAGCTCGACCTTCGGACGTTCAGTTTCAGCCTGCCACTCCTCGGCGGTTGTGTGGGCGTAGGAAGCGTTCGCTGCCAGATCGGGGCGACTGGATGTTCAGTCGCCGATCTGAATGATGAGATCTCAAGACGCGCTTTGCAGTCTGGACCGAAAAGGTATATCGCCGTCGGGTACATTCAGAGACGAAAGAGGCGCCCTTCGATCGCACAAGCGCGCTGCCTCCACCCCAGATACCCTCGATACCTCCCGTGCGAGATGTGTTTTTGTTGTCTGAGACAAGGACGGTCACCAAAACTGTGACGGATCGCTCTTTGGAAGTCACTACGAGGTCGATCAGGCCCTGATCCAAGGCACGTCGAGCTCATCTTTGACCCCTTTGATCTCTAGGCGATCAACGTGCACTACCACGACACCGACTTCGGGTCGAAACCCGGAACACCAGCCCCAGCGAGTGAAAACACTCGCTCAGGCTATTCCATGCTCTGTTGCACGCGTCCTTCAACAGCAGGGCACTTGCTGAGTCCACGACAACGTCGTCCTGCCAGGCACTCGGGATCGACTCCAGCGACTACTCCTTCGGATACGTCGCAATCTGGGCTGGTGGGGGTGGACAGGCATTCGCCGGGACCAAGGCGTCTGGCGAGCGCATCCAGAAGACGGCGGCGGCGATCCTGCGGTCCCTCGAACCAGCAGATCAGGAGTTGGCGGCGTGAGCGTTCCCTACGGTCTGCGTTATGTGCCGCTCGCGTGTTCCATTCCCGCTAGTCAGATGCCTTGGTCGATGGTTTGTCACGGATGCTCTCGCGCTAGTACTTCTTTGATATGGTCGATGAAAGCTCCAACCTCCTCCGAGCGCTCAACTGGCCAGCCGAAGTGGATCACGACTCTCTCCATGCAGCCCATCATCGCTTTCAGAGCCCCGTCGACGCCGGCGAACGTCGACGCCGGCGAACGTCGCCTCCGGGTTCGGTCGGACTTCATACACGGGTGAGCGATCAGCAAGGATGCTCGCCGTCTGTTGAAAGAGCCGCCAAAGCCCAACTAACTCCGCGTGGGCTACACCTGAATAGATGTTGTAGGCACCCCGGTAGCCAATGTCGTCGGTGAACTTGTTGACTCTTGCCTTGTAGCGGAGCATCTTTTCACCATCCAGCTCACTACCTCCCTGGCTGAACGACGGTAATCCGAGTGCGTCGCATATGGCCTCGATTCCCGCCACAGTCTCTTGCTCTGCGACGCTCGGGTCCGCATCCACGACAGCGATACTTTTAGCCAACTCTATCGCATTGTTCCTACGGAGAAGCTGCATGCGACACACCCGTTGACGAGCGGTTAGGTTCTCCTCCAAGAGCCACCAAACGACAGACGCCGCCTCCAGCGACGTCCTGGTGAGTGTCTCGATACCGGGAGCTGGCCTCTCGGCTCGCACTAGAGGGGCGATGCAACGAGCCATTTCGACGGTGTATTTCGCCGCCATCTGAGCGTACTGATACACGGTTCGCACGGGCCTGTCGCCCCATGCAGTTCCGTCCTTGCGTATCTCTGTGTTGGCAACCTCGGTAGCAGCCGCAGACCCTTGCTCAATTGTCCATTGTTCCAGGCCAGTCCAGACATCGACACGATTTGCAGCGTCTTCCAGCAGGTCTGCAAGCTCGTCATGCATCGTCATCCCTTCATTGTCCCATACCTTCCCGAGTAGCTGGCTGTCACTGCGGCCCAGCGTCATCCTCCCCCTCCCCAGCCTGCCGCTGCTGAGCACGCCCCATCCTTGAAGTCATATCGCCCGCCTACGAACGCCATATGGGAAGCGAGCCCCGGGGTAACAGATCCGCGCCTATTCGCTGCAAGGCCCGAGAGCGCCGGGCCCTTCAGATCTGACCTATTCCGCTCGGCAGTCGTCCTGCTCTTCCCCGCGGCATCGATCCACACAGCAGGAGCTGCAGAAATGCCCAGCAGCACGAAGAAGCCGGCCCCGGCGAGCGTCTGAACTGGGGAGACCTCGGTGAACCAGTGATCCTCATCGGACGCCTCGTCGCCACTCCCGACCTTCATGAGACCGGGTCCGGCACACACGTCACGGCCGTTCGGGTCGCGACCAACGGCACCAGCCACGCTGAGGCCCACGTCGTTGTCCACTGGGGTCAGCTCGCCGACCTCGCCTGCCAGCACCTCGGCAAGGATCCTCTCGTCTAAATCGAGGGGCGACTCCAGAGCCGCCAGTGACAGGGCCACCGACGGCAGCACTCGACGGACTCAAGATCGTTGCCAGCAGGCTCTACTGGCTCTCTTCCAAGACAGCGTCGGCCGCCCCACACCGGCAGCGTAACGCCAGGACTCTCCCCGGCCATCTCGGGATGGCAGGCACTCCCCAACGACTCTTCTCGAATTCTATCGACAAGGGTTGCACGGAGTCGCACTGCGTCAAGGCGGTCCGAGCCACCGTTCACACCGTTTCGCAACTGGTTCCTTCTTGCTGGCATTGGCGTCTCCTTTACGCCTTGATATCCAGCGCTTAAGTTCCTGTTCGAGAAGGAGGGGATCACTTCATTCCGCGTTGTTAGACGCACGAGACCAACCCGTTCTCGACCATCTCTAATACCGCTGCACCCGGTATCTGGTCTTCGTAAACTCCGGGTCTGGTTGACATCCATATGCGAGTTATCGCCGTTCTACGACCACGTCGCCATTAACCAGAAGCGCCTCAACGCGAGCGGAATGGGCACCTGCCCCGAAGACAAGCACGGTTTTGGCTCTAGACGCTCCGACATAGAGGACCCGTCGGGCTTCGGTGTTAGCTCCATCGGCCAGATTATCGAGAACATTCTTGCCGTCCGTCTTACGCAAGCGATCCGGTATGGCAATCAAGACCGCCTTAAACTCGGCGCCCTTGACTCCGTGAATCGTCTCAGCTGATAGGATCCCGCCTGGGTCCGCTACCATGCTCTGACATCTGTCCCAGATTGCCTCAGCCGGCTTCTTGAGGAACTGGCTCAAGTTCAACATAGGAACGGAGAGCGGCGTCAGTACCTTCCGTATAATCTCCCGAGCCCGGATGCCGAACTGCTCCCTCGACTCGATGTTCTGGAGGTTGGCGGCTACGGCGCCTGCCGACCGGCGTAACCAGTCGGAGTGCCGATCCAGATGTGCAAGCTTCGCGTCACGCCCCTTCAGTTGTAGATCCTTCGGCCAGTCGAGCATTGACAAGATAACATCTTCAACAGACTTGACGGCTGCAAGTCGACTGGCCGCGTCGCCGACTCCGGGTCGTAATTGAGCGCACGCGTAGGCCAGACGATTTCCAGCAGCGACGGACTCGGCTGACGGTGGATTGCCGCCTACAACCGCTATAGCGTCTGCGCGACCATGCGCAAGAACTATCGCCTCGGCGGGCCGCACACCGACCTCCTTGAGGATCTGGCGGAACTTCGCGCCCTGTTCCTCTGGCGTGCCCGATACAACGAAGACGGGACAGCATCTGTTCGCCTGACTCGGAGTGATTGCCGCGGTCCCAGCGGCACGCAGGATAGTTACTGCTCTGCATATCACGCTAGTTGATCGGTAATTGGTAGAGAGCTGCACCTTCGCCTCGACCGGATGCTCATTGCTGAACGTCAGGAATAGGTTGGGGTCGCCGCCACGAAACTCGAAGATGGCTTGATCCGGGTCAGCGACTACAACGACGTTGACGTCCTTGGCGCGCAGTAGACGCAAAATGGCGAATTCGGCCTCATCGCAGTCCTGAGCCTCATCAACCAGCACCTCCCCAAATCTTCGAGCGAGGCGATCAAGGATCTCGCCGCCACCGACTCCTGACAGGAAATGGAACGCCTTGACCCGGGCCGAGGCAGCATCGTAGACGCCAGCATTGATGAGACCCGTGATCCTTGCCTTCGCCAGGTTGTTCAGGCTAGCTTCGCGATCTGCGGCCTGGACATTGGCAAGATACCTACTCTCATCCCACTTCAGGCGATTGAGATTGATGGCAGCGTTGCCCGCACCATCCAACTGGAAGGAGCTCAGCGAAATGCCAGAGCCAGCGAGACCACGAATTCGGACGGTTGCGTAGCTGTCCGGCAATTCATCCCACGAGGCCCAATAGCTAGGTAGGTGACGAAGGCGCTGTGTCTCAGCAGGCGTGACGATAAATCGGTGCAGGAAGGCGTCGATCGTTCCTAGGAAATGTGGGGCAAGGAGAAGCTGGGGGGTTTGGGCGCACCGGCTGCGGGCCTCATCGACTGCCGCATTCGTAAAGGACAGCAGAGCTACGCCTCGCCGGGACTCCGTCGCTCGCTCGACGAACCGAGCTACAAGTGCTCTCGTCTTTCCTGAACCAGGACCGGCCTCAACCACGCGAGCGGGATCGGCCAACAACGCCGCCTGCTCGGGTGACAGCTCAGACGCTCGCAGCGACGCCACGGGTCAGGCCCCTTCAGCGCTGAGCGTCGCTGCTCTTATTGCCTCGTCGAGGTAGGCAGGCACGGTGAAGTCCAAGAGATCCCCCGGATCTTCGAGGAGTTGGGCAATCACCTGTGCGAAGTCTCCCTTGCCAAGTTCTAGAGTCTTGTCTTTGAGCGCAGCACTGAAGGTCGCCGCTCGTTCTCTTGGGTCTACCGTACCAACAGGACACAGATCATCCCACTTCTCCCCAGACCGCGGGTGCTGCGCTAGGAATGCATCCCGCAAGATCTCCTCGTTGCCGACCGCTCCGTACAGCTCAGCCTCCAGCGTGGTTCCCCCAACCTTGACCGTCAGACAGCCGGATGCAATCTGAGACGGAAATGCCGCTTCAATCTCCTGGCGTCGCACATTCCCGGGACCACCATCACCATCGGTGACAACCACCACGCGGTCGCAGAGATTGACCCCACCTCCCAGCAGTAGGTGCAGGTAGGGCATGAAGTCGACTCCGTCAATGGCAAACACGGAGATCGCTCGGAACTGCTCACGCAGGCGGCGGTTAGAGCGACCGTCCGCATCGTCGGCGTCTTTGGACACTGGAAAGACCACCCGCTCCGCCAGAGGTCGGAGTAGGAGTGCCTCAGCAATGCCCTCCACCAAGATCACTTGGCGAGCAAAGAGGAGAGCGGATCGAGTGGCGTTCAGGTAGCGATCGACCTTGCGCCGGCCCGAACCTGCAAAAGGCAGCGAAGCCAGGGCGAGCGCCGCTGTTTCCATGTATCTCGGCGTCAGCATGACCTCGCGCACCTCGTGTTCATCGGACTCGGCCGCCGGAGCCTCCGCTGCGCTCTCGCCGTCCAGTTGTCGAGGGTGGCTCTTCAGGACGACGACATTCGCTGTTGACACGGCGCTTGCGAGCTGCGGCGAGTGTGTGGTGGCGATGACCTGGATGCGTCCGGCAGGATCCAACGCGTACTCCTCCGAGACAAGAGTTGCGCTCTGAACGGCCTGATCGTGGAGGTAGCTCAATAGCACGGATTGCAGCTGTGGGTGGAGGTGCGCTTCTGGCTCCTCGACCAGAAGGAGGGTCAGGTCGAACTCGCGGGCTCGTTCCAATTCCAGTACGACCGTCGCTACGTACAGGAGGTTTGCATAGCCCAGTCCCGATCCCAGGAGGTCCGATGGCGTGAGACCTTCGGCTGCCATGTGCAGACGAAGGGACCGAGCGAGCATCCTCAACCGTTGGTCGCGGTGTTCGATCTCAACAACACGATGGCGCACCGGCTGGGTCACCGCAGTGAGATGCCCCTGCACGCTCTTGGTTACTTTCCTCGCCACATCGTCCTTGGCGAACTGCCGAAGGGACTGGTTGGCGGTTGCCTCGAATGCCGCGATCTCTTCAGTCGAGGCGATAACCTGGAAGATGTCAGCCAGACGGTTACCGTCGGCGGAGTCGAGGGCGCGAGCGGCATCACGAAGTGGCGGCAAGTAG
This sequence comes from Acidimicrobiaceae bacterium, assembly GCA_013044385.1. Taxonomy (GTDB): domain Bacteria; phylum Actinomycetota; class Acidimicrobiia; order Acidimicrobiales; family Acidimicrobiaceae; genus JABEUN01. The sequence goes on along the minus strand of JABEUN010000067.1, from coordinate 9,247 downwards.
ACGTGGGCGATGTGATCGCGCAGTTCCGGTTCTGGATCGACGACCTGAGCGTCTCCTACCACATGCGCAAGTTGTTGGCGACGAAGCAGTTTGGGATCGGTGCGAAAGGTCGTGACATGTACAAGGTCGCGGTGGACATCAACGAGTGCATGAGAGAACAGCGCGTCCTCCGCTGGTGACAGGTCGGCATACCTCCGGATCAGTTGGATTGGAGTGCCGACATCAAGGCCATAGCTCAGATCACGGTCGGCATCGAAGTAGATCGACCTGCGCCCGGACGCTGGCGGGATAGATACGCGTAGCGCATCGATGACGTTACTCTTGCCGACGTCATTTTCGCCGACAAGCAACGTGAGGTGCTCAGAGAAGTCAACTGTGGTCGAATAGCACGATCGATAGTTCTCCAGCTGTAGGCGTGCGAGTCTCACCTCCTACGAGCCAAATCCTTCAGGGCCGCCCATGAGCCTTCAGCCGTGGTGAGGTAGGTCTCCCAAGTCAGCAGATGCTTCTGGAGCAGGCCCACCTCGACGTTCGCGTTATTCCAGTATTCTCTGTTGCCCAGGTAGTCGTAGTCGAGGCGCTTCGAGAAGAGTCTGACGACGCGCTCTCGCGCTTGTCGCTCAGGTTGGCCGACATCGCTCATGAGGAGACCTCCTCAAGCGCTCGGTCAACACTTTCACCCTGCCACGAGCCGTATGAGATCCCCGTCCCTTGCAGCTTCCATTCGACGCGTCCGTTAGCGCTTCGTCCAGCCGCAACGGCAGCTGCAGCTGATGGTGAGGCGAGCACTTGGTTTCGGGTGAATCTCCGAAAGCTGTCATCGCCGCTCAGAGCGAGGGTCCCATCCTCCTCAAGCTTTTCTCGGAGGCGCCTGTAACCGTGATCAGCTCCGTGCCAATCTGATCGAGCGGTCGAACCCTCGAAGACTGTGAACTCTCCATCGATCTCCTTCGCTGTGGCAGCAATGCCCGATTTCTTCAGGGTTAGCTCGAAAATCGGACTCTGCACAGCGACGCTCATGGCCATGCTCGAACCAAGCTGCTCGGGTACGGGCGTTGTCGCTGCAGAGCGGAGCAGGTTGACTCCGAGCACCGGTAGCACGATCTTGGCTTGGGAGATGAAGTACTCCATGTCCGAGATGTCAGCCTCTGGAAGGGGCAACGGAGGTGGTGCAGTACCGTTCACAAGTACCGACCGGTTGGCCTGCTGGGCGAGCGTGATAAGGCGGGACTCCAGGTAGCGGGCATAGGCTTTGGTGAGATTCGTGTCCTTGCTCGTCAAAACGATCGCTCGGTCCCAGAAGTCCTTGCCGCCCTGATCCTCCGGTCTCGCATGCTGATAGAGCCGCTTGCTTACATCGTCGGCCTCACCGACATAGGCGATGGTGCCGCCGAGACTGTTCGGATCATCTCCCAGCAGGATGTAGATGCCAGTGCGACTCGCCTCTGGACGCTTGAGCAGGGCAGCGAGATCGGAGCGTGGGGCAGCAACGACGTGCCCGGTCCAGTTCATGATCTCCGCTGTCAACAGGGCGCCCGGCGTGCCGTCGGCCAGGAAGAGGCGGATGGATTTACCAGCTGTCATGTGAGAGCCTCCGAAAGCAGCACCATACTTCAGCTCCACTGTATGCCTTGTTACTCTGCCTGATGCGTGTCCCGCTACGTTGGCAGCACCCCAACATAGCCCATCATGCGATGGTTCCTTTGACCCGTCCATGTACCGTTAGCGGTTCCAGTTCGACTGTTGGTCTGATCACTAGATACGAAATGCTTCCATGGGATCTGTCGATCTTCATTACCGAGGCTCCCGGTCCCGATCCAGAAGATCCCGACAGCAGCGATCGTCGCCAAGAAGCCACAGAACGACTCGGCTGGCTGAGCGGAAAAGCGTTTCGTTGGGAGTCGGACGGAACTTGTCCAATCTGCCACGCCAAGGGTGAGCCTTCTCTATCTCTTGTGACATGTAGGCAGCTTAGAAGGTGTAATCACGGACGTCGTGAGCCGATGCTGGCATTGAGATATGAAGTCAACGACTCGCATTCGCTCGTGTGCTCTGCCCGGCCGGCCCGTTGGATCAGCTGACGTTCAATCGGAAGCCGCAGGTCGTCCAATGCCGAGGTCCTTCGGCGCCTCGATCCCGATACGGACCTGTCCATGACCGACCTCAACAATAGTGATGACGATGTCTTTGCCGATGGTGATCTGCTCGTCTTCCTTGTGAGTGAGCACCAGCATCCTTCGCCCCCTTCCTCGCAGTTACGCTACGTCGGCGACCGGCGCCAAGGTTCCCATTGGATTCTCGTGTTAGGCTGGGGTAGGCCAAGCCTCGACGGTTGGTTAACCTGCCCTCTGGCCCACCAGCCCACCTGGCCGGTGACCGACGGCCGATCATCTACCGGATGGTCGAGTGATGGAGTTCGACACATTGGAACTGGCTACACCAGGAGGTCTGAGGCTTATGCTGATCCACCCATGACGCCAGCTCGCGGTCGGTCGGATTCGGTCCCCGGAATGTCGAACGATTCAAGGGCGATCGTGGCGATTGTTGCCGCGGCGCTCCTCACGGTTGGGGTGTCCGTGTGCCTAGCAGCGCTCGGGTACCCGCTTGCCGCTTTCATCATCGGTTCCCTAATGGTGGTAATCGCCGCCCTGCTCATCTCATGCCTGTTTGTGGGCTGGCCACTCGACTTTCGGGAGCGAACAACGATCCTCGATCCTCGCCGTCAGCTACTCAAAGACAGGCTCGCGGTGTTCGCGGACGAGGCCGCGTTGGAGTTGCAGAAGGTCTACAAACATCGCGATCCACAAGGTTCGCAGGCGAGTTTCTCCAACTGGCGCGAACGCGTCGAACAACTGCTTCGCTCAGCGGTGGAACCAGCCGAAGTAGTGCTGTTCCTGGACGGTGCTCACGACGAGCCGGAGGTAAGGCCGTCTGTCCCAGAAGCTGAGCTTTGGGATACCTATGGCAAGCGATTACGGCGAATGCTCGACCACTTCGACAGAGTGAAGATCAAGGACGACTGGCAGGCGTAGGGGCTAATCCTCATCCGTTTGTGCGACCTCCTTGGCCTCTCGGCGTTCTCTGCGAGCAGTGGGGCCGATGGGACTCTTGATCGTCATGCCAAGACCGCTGCCGGATATACCCCAGCGCTTTCTGAGTTCTTGCCCTTTCGCGGCGCCCGCCGCGGCAACACTGTCATTTTGCTCTTGGCGTGCCGGCTCATGCTCGGACGGCGTGGTCTGCGGGGAAAGGATCCCCTCGGTTGTCGAGTGTCCCTTCGCGTCTGGCTCTCCACCGGGTCCCGGCCCTTGGTTGAGCTGAGCGAGCAGTCGTCTCCTGATTACCTCGAACTGCTCGTCGGGCAGCACTCCCCGGTCATGGAGGTCGGTGGCCTTCGCGAGTTCATCAAGGGCGTCGGCGCTGGAAACAGGCGCGCCACCACCCGCACCCCTTTGATTGTGCTGCTGAGGTACGCCACCGACCCTCGCCATGATAAAAGTGCAAGCTTGCTGGAATGCTGCGGCCTGAGCCTTTGAATTCAGGGAAATCGAGTTAGGAGCGCTCGTGGCGTCATTGCCCCCATTTCGATTATTCGCCCAATAGGACTTCGGCGTATTCTGCATCCCTCCAGCATTCAATTCAAAATATCCAGTTCCAAGGTGCCATTTGACTTGCGCGCCCGCGACGTTCGCATAGGGGAACTGGAACACATCTCTGCCAAAGAGCTGTCCGGTCATGTAACCGCGTTTGAGGATGATCACGCGTGTATCAGTGCAGGCGAGACCCTGTTGGAAGGCACCCTTGAGTTTGACATGAACTATTTCGCCGGGAGCTAACAGCCCATCTAGCGTCTGTTCCAATTTGTCGGGCAACGTAACTACGAGAGGACTTTCTTCAGCGTTGACGTGTTCGGCTCGCTTCGCGTCTCGCCCAGAGCGCTTGGCCGCGCCCTTTTCCTTTTGCTCGGCTCGAATCTCGCTCCACGTCATTCGACGACGCGGTATCTCAGCTTCGGTGCGCTCTTCCATGTACGTGTACATTCTCCTGCAGGGTTGCGGCCCTTTTTATGCCACGCCCAACCTGCATCTTCGAAACGCTCTTGGTCTTCCAACTGGTACTTGAACGGTACTTCCAACCGCGGTTCAGCGCCACAGTTGTACCCACCCGCGACCGGTAGATCGATGAGAACGCCGTGCCCGGTCGGGTCGATGTATCCGAAACGAATGCCCACCTTCTCCCTATCGATCCACATACTGTTTACCCGCTCGCCACAGCCGCCGCATTTGCCGATCCGTGAGTTCCGGCAGTGGTCGCTTCTTGATCGGTGCCATCCGGTAGCGCCGGTGCACGCTCTGCCAGGTCATGTCCGCGAACCGAGCAAGCAACCGCCAGGAGCAAGTCTTGGTTCTCCTCGTAGATCGCTTGGTGGAACGCAAGCTCGGCGTCCCGCAAGAGCGTCGAGAGGCTTTCGATCTTCGCTGCGGCGTTGAGAGCAACCCCCGCTGCTTGGCCTCGGGCGACCGCCGCTTCGATGGCGAGACCGTCGTGTTTAAAATCTTCGGCTTCTGCCGTTTTACCTAAATAGCTACGCGTCGTAGTTCCAGTGTAACAACTTTCTTTGTCTCGAAGTCGGTCGACTTCTCGATATTCGTGCCTCCGCACGGGCGCTTATGGGTGGAGTCTACTGGTTCTTCGGATTTTAGTAGGGAGCTGCTCCGGGTCCAACCACGCCAGGAAGGACGACCGGTGGCAATCCCATCTGCCGATCCGGTCCCTCCCTCGGCACCTGCGCAAGGGAGATGCCCGTGAACCCGTCCCTTTCGCCGCCAACCCCTCGCTTCCTCGCCGTCGCGACGCCGCCACCGGTGACGTTCCCGCACGTCTGTACCCCTTTCATCTCGCTCGCCTATGCGCCTGTGGACTAGCTGACTCGGTTTCACAATGGCCCCGTCCCCGACGCTCACTGATGAGGTATGCGCCAGATCCACACCCATGACAGATACCGCAGGGGTATGGTTCCCAGTACACCTAGGGCAGCTAACAGTCGCTCCGTCCGAAGTGCCACCTGTCCACCCTGCACCGTTGAGATGGTTGAACGCAGACGCCCTGTACCTGCAGCTCCAGGGGTAGCCGTACCGTCCCTCCAAGTAGGCAAAGCAGTCCCTTATGGAATCTACGACCAGGGTGCAAACGAGGGCTTCGTGGTCGTTGGTGACGACGAAGATACCGCCCAGTTCGCTGTGTCAAGTATCACCAGGTGGTGGGGTCAGGTGGGTAGGGTTGCCTACCCAGAAGCCACACGTCTTTTGATCACCGCTGATGCGGGAGGTTCGAATGGCTACAGAACAAGACTGTGGAAGATCGAGTTGGCCAAACTCGCCAAAGAGGCAGGTATCGAGATCACCGTATGCCACTTTCCACCAGGGACTTCCAAGTGGAACAAGGTTGTTCTCGGCTATCTCGATGAACTGGCGTGGACAACCATTGGTCACCCATCAGGTGGTGGTGGACTTGATAGCTGGCACCACTAACAAGGGTGGTCTCAAGGTCCGTGCTCAACTCGATCAAGGCTACTACCCAACTGGAATCAAGGTCACCGACAAAGAGCTCGCCAGCGTTCCCATCACGAAGGACGACTTTCACGGTGAGTGGAACTACACCATCTCGCCGATGGATCGGTCCTCATAACAGATATGTTATTTATTTACGGGCCCTTAGTTTCATTCAGCCCCTCAATAACCCGTGCCAACGTTGCAGCTAAGTCCTCGGGCGTGATGTCGCTGATCAAGAAGAGCACTTCACTACCATCAAGTTTTTCAACAATAAGCACAGCTTCGTTCTCGTGGTCATCGTGTCCTTGAGTACGTACCTCGGAAATGAGCTGGGAATGCCTAGATACCGTGGGACTTTCTATCGCAATGTCCGTCACATCCGACCATGGAATTGTGAACAACACTTTGAACGTCCCCTTTAACTTGAGGAAGGTCCCAAGCAATTGGAGTCCCTGTACATTAAGTCGCAGAGTTGTTCCGTTTCTCCCAACATCCGGGTCCACAGTCGGAAGCCGACCTCCCAGATAGAGGGTCTTAATTGGTAAAATCCCTCTGAACACTCCTCTTAGCAGCCACCAGGCTCCGTCATCCACTTTCCTCCGTCTATCCGCTTCGTGCTGCTCCTGTACATTGGCTTTCATGGCTTGTCGAGCGGCTACGGCCTTAGTCACTGCCGGTCCGCCGCACGTGGGGCATACAAAAGACGTGCTCTTGAGTCCTCCGAGTGAGAGTCCACCAGTAGCCGGAACCGCCATCACGCTAAAAGCATTTCGGAACCGATGTGTGTTGCCCACACCCATAATCGGCTTCTTGCACGAGGCACACCACATACCGCCTTGCGTCCTTTGGGCCACCATTTCCTCCTCAGGCGTATCAACCTGTCCAGAACTACGAAGTCATCAAACCTTTAGGCTATCGAAGATACATGTCTGATACGTAACCACTCACCCCCTTTCTCAATCGAACTCAACTCCTACACCAGGCACAACGCCATGACCAGAGGTCTTCTGTAGTCCACGCGTGTGCCACCTCCTTTTACCCGTTCAAGTCTTCCAGCACCAATGCGAGCATCCGCCGGAACCCTATGAAAGGCCCATCACGGAAGTTCCGCACCGCCCAGTCGGCGTCGTCCCAGTTGACGCCCATCAAATGCAGCGTCCCGAGAACGACTTCGACAGCCCTGGCTCTGTTGGCGTCAAGGCGTCCGCCTGGGTAGGAATACTCATCGACGATGTTCAGGTGGTCCCAGTCATAAGGGATGGATATCCCGTACCGGCCATCTACGCACCACTCGATGCGAACGAGCTCGGCAGCCATCTTGCACGCTTCTGTCTTGGACATCTTGAATCTGGTCTTGTCCATCTCGGCGTCTCCTTGCTCGATGCTCATACCAGTTACATATGCACCAGCCGCAAACCTCAGCCGCCAGAGCGAGATGGTCCGACGACGTCAAGGCGATTCTCATGGATGCGATAGCGGGAAAGTTCGATTCAGGCAACCGCTCTCGGGTGCTGGACCTCCGCCCGGTCAGCACCGAGAGGAAGGTCGACTTAGCCACCCATCTCATTTGGACGCCAGCTGTCAGTTTCCAAGATGGCACCGCCTCTCAAGAACCCAGACCAGCCACAGAAGTTCTCCCAATCCTGATCTACCTCAGTGTCGTCCTCTCCCCTAGTCGCCCACTCCGCAGTGTGTGCACGGTGGGCAGCTGACGCCACTTCCTCAAGTTCGGCAATATGTTTACGAGACCACCCAGTGCACTCCCTGACAAAGCGGGCACGGAGCGAAGTGGACTCTGCAACCATTGAGAGGCACACGTGAACCAGATCCGTACCCGTCTCTCCCAACTCATACCGTCGCCATCCGATGTTGCCTTCGTCGCCGAGGCAAAACCCATCGACTGACGCATAGGCTCGAGCAGTCTCCACCGTAGAGAAGTCGTAATCAGCCAGTTGCCAAGATCCATGCAGTACCAACGTCCATACGTCCCTGTCTTGTTGGATCGTCACCTTCCCGCAACGAGCAATGAAGTCCAAAAGGGGAACAATCGGAGGATCTTCGTCACCCCCATCGAAGAGATCTGTCAGTCCGGGAATCTTGGCGCATATGCTCCGCACTCGCCATCTTTGCCAACTCGTCCAGCAACTCTGCGAGCAGATCCCAAGATCTTGGTAGACCCCGTCAGCACCGCCGACATCCTGTCCGCACTCGATGCAGTTCGTCATCATCCCCCCCGGGAATCCTGGCGCATATGCTCCGCACTCGCCATCTTTGCCAACTCGTCCAGCAACTCTGCGAGCAGATCCCGAGATCTTGAGCCACACTGCGCCCGGCAACCATACATCAGTTCAGTGTTACACCAGCAGAGTGGTTCACCACGCTCCGTGGTATTATAACTCTCCGGGAATCGCCTCCACTCAGATGGGCCACCCGCTCGGACTGCACACATCGCAGACCGTATCCCAGTTCAACTTCGCCTGGTATGAGTAGTGCTGCCCCCTTGTGCACCACGCCCACACCCTCTCCGGCGTCTGGTTCCACCCTTGGCTGTTGTTGGTATCGTTGTTGTACATCTGATCCCTCCCTGTTCGTCCTGCAAAAGACCTATGCACGCCTATCCAGACCTATCGAAACCACGTCGTGTAAGGGATCCGAGGATGACTCATCGTTGATACAAAAAGCGCCGGACAGCCTTGTGTCCGGCGCTTACGCAAGTGTCCTTAGATCCCTGCGAAGTCCCCTTCCAGCGAAGCTGCCGCCCCGTCCAGGCTCTCCTTATCCGCCACCAAGTGCCTTACGACAGTGATCGCTTCGGCTCGGCTCAGCTCTGAAGCTGAAGCTACTTTGCGTCCGAGAACGTGCGACACGTACCCGGCACGAGCATCCACGCTGATCTGCAATTCGTCCATCAGACGTCCGATGGTACGCTTCTGCGCGATCGCCGCCGGTGCACCTCCACGTGTATCAGCAGCTGCATTCCGCTGGGCTTGGACCTGCGTGTGAGGCTCCTCTGCGACATACACCTCAGCTATCTCTGTGTCATAGTCGTCATAGTCCTCGTCGTCGTGGGTGTCTGGTTCCATCCAAGTCACCGCGTCCTCTGCTACGACTCCAGACGTAGGCACCGGCGAAGTGGTCCGCTCTGGCTGAACACGTGCCGAGGCGGGCTTGGGTGTGACGACACGGCTTTCGCAATGGTCGACGCTCGGCGACTCCAACTTGTCGGACTTGCTCCACAGGTCAAGCGCCACGCCGAAACGAATCGCTGCGTTACGAATCGCATCGCTGATTAGCTGCTTGTGCAGGTCTGCGGCGTCGGAGTTCACCGAGCCCACCCCCAGCCTCGTCACACCGCCCACAACGAGCTTGATCCACATGATGTACTGGCCATCAGGGGATTTGGAGATCTTGGGCAGGCCTTCTGCATCAAGGGCCACTGGCTCCCAGCTCCACCCCGGGTCAACCAGCAACAGCCGGTTTGTGACCGCAGCGTGGCCTACGTAATCCAGGTGCATATGGGCACCGGTGACGTAGTTGCCACAAACCGTGCACTCGGACTTACGGTGCTTGGGGCATACCTTGCCCTGGGACTTCCTGCAATCTCCGCAGGTGATCCTCGGCAGTTTGGAAATGAAGTCCGGATCGAATGGTGCTCGTAGTGCGTTGCTCATGTCTGTGTCCATCTTGGCGTCTCC
>JABEUN010000066.1 GCA_013044385.1 Acidimicrobiaceae bacterium | reverse complement strand
CGAGGGTGAACTTCCTTCTTGTTGCTCCCAAGATGACATCCTTTCTACCAACATCGTAAGTTGGCTTAGTGGGTGTCTATTTTCCTTGGGGCACCTCAGAGATCCTCTCGGCCAAGCACAAAGCCAACAGCATGAGAGATCGCCTCTGAGTCGCGAAGCGGTTCGTACCAGCTGTGGGTCTGGGAGTCAACTGGCTGATCAGCGCGCCACCGCCTTCGTGCAACGGCCTTGATGGACTGCATTGCCACTCCCCTGTCTCTGCAGACGCCTATCAGCTCATCCACATCGGACCTATATCCAGCATCTGAGAGGAGCGTGAAGTTGTATGGAAACAGAACACTGTCATACGCATACTCAGCCAAAGATCGGATATGCATCCTTGCAATCCTGAGGCCGTGACCAGTGACGCCGATAAATCTGACCAGCCCTTCGTCGCGCGCTCGGACAAGAGCCTCGAGCGCTCCCCCCTTGTCGTGCGCCTGCATCCACTCCTGCTCCTCGACGAGGTTGTGCATCTGGATAAGGTCTATGGAATCGACCCCGAGGCGCTGCAATGAGGCCTCAAGAGACCTCCTTGCCGTTGCTCCGTCTCTAGCGCCGGTCTTGGTCGCTAGGAAGAACTTATCCCTATGGTTTTGCATCCACGGTCCAATACGCAACTCCGCGTCGCCGTAAGACGCAGCAGTATCTATGTGATTTATCCCGACTTCAAGCAGTACGTCAAGGATACGGTCCGCGAAATCCTGACTTGCAGAGCCAAGTCCTGCAGCTCCAAAAATCACCTCGCTGCTTTGGTGGCCAGTTCTACCGAACGCCCTACGTTGCAACATAGACAAACACTACTCCTGTATTCAGCCTGACTACTTATCACGGTGCATCAAATACCGACTCACCATCTCTGAGCATCAACGCCAAAAAAACGAGCAATTAAATGTCGAGGCGGTGAATGAGTGGGCGTCCCTCATCCACCGCCTTATCGCTCGAGCTACCAGCTCGTGGCGATGTATTTGCTTTCGCTAAATTCCAAAAGTCCGTCGTGGCCACCTTCACGTCCGAGACCACTCTGCTTTACTCCACCAAATGGGGCCGCCGGATCAGAGACGAGCCCACGGTTCAAGCCGACCATCCCGGATTCAAGTGACTCGCTAATCCTGAGTCCCCTCTTCATGTCCTTGGTGTAAAGGTATGAAACAAGTCCAAACTCGGTGTCGTTCGCCATCGCGATCACCTCGTCTTCTGCATCGAATGACACGATCGGCGCCACCGGTCCGAAGATCTCTTCCTTCAAAATCGGAGCATCGTAAGGAACTCTTCCGAGCACGGTTGGCTGGTAGAAATAACCACGCTTACCGAAGCGAGTCGCTCCGAGGCGAACCTCAGCACCTGCACCAAGAGCTAGGCCAACGAGTTCCTCGACCTTGTCTACAGCGGGAGCATTTATCAGTGGTCCCACCTCCGTACCAACTTCGATACCCGGGCCAATCTTGAGAGCACCCATAGCCACAGAAAGTCGCTTTGTGAACTCCTCGGCCACTTTGGCGTGAACATAGAAGCGGTTAGCCGCCGTACAGGCTTCCCCTGCGTTTCGCATCTTGGCGACCATTGCACCAGCTATAGCTTCATCGAGATCGGCATCTTCCATCACTATGAATGGCGCGTTCCCGCCCAACTCCATCGACGCAGACAGAATCCCGTCGGCGGCCTTATGCAGCAGTTGCTTTCCGACTTCTGTCGAACCCGTGAAGGAGATCTTCCTGACCCTGGGATCACTGAGCATCGCAGACACCGTAGGCCCAGAGCGACGTGAGGGAATTACGTTTACCACGCCTTTGGGAACACCAGCATCCTCGAGAATCTGGGCAATAAGTAGTGCGGTCAACGGTGTATCCGAGGCTGGCTTGAGAATGACAGAGCAGCCCGCCGCCAGAGCCGGCCCAATCTTGCGGGTAGCCATAGCGGCTGGGAAATTCCACGGAGTGACGAGGACCGAAACACCGATTGGTTGTCGAACCACGAGTATCTTGTAGCCACCATTTGGTGCGGTAACAACCTCACCGGACATCCTAACTGCCTCTTCGGAGTACCAGCGAAAGAACTCAGCGGCATAAGCACTCTCGGATCGCGCATCAGGCAGTGCCTTGCCGTTCTCGAGGACCATCAATCTGGCGATCTCCTCGGTGCGCTCACGCATGATCTCGAACGCTTTACGAAGTATCTCGCCTCTCACCCTGGGAGGAGTTGCGGCCCAGGAGTCAAGGGCACCGTGAGCAGCATCCACCGCTCTGATTGCATCCTCAACGGTACCGTTAGCGACTTCAGCAAGTACCTCACCCGTAGCGGGATCCTCAACAGCAAAGGTGCCACCGTCTCCGGCGGGCACGAATTCACCGTTGAGGTACAGCCCAAATTTCAAATCTGCAGGCAGTTGGGTGGAAGCCATCTCAGACCATCCTCTTCAAAATCGTCTCAACAATCAGCTCAACACTGGGAATCGTCTTGTCTTCCAACTCCCCGGCCGATGGCAGTGGGATATAAGGCGTGGTGATCCGTACGAGTGGAGCATCGAGGTCGAAGAAACACTCATCTGCCACAATTGACGTTACTTCAGCCCCCCAGCCAACAACTCGTGGATTCTCCTCAACTGTGAACAGCCTTCCGGTCCTCACGACATGTTCAAGGATGCACGCGGTATCGAGTGGAATCAGACTTCGCAGATCGATAACTGTCAGGTCGATTCCGTGCTCTTTGGCTAATATCTCCGCCGCCTCAAGTGCACGCGGGACCATCGTCCCGATTGTGACTACGGCCGCGTCAGCACCCATGCGCCTGACGACTGCCTTACCAAGTTCAAAGCAGACATCACCATCGGGCACATCTCCTTTGACCGTATAAAGAGCTTTCTGCTCTAGAAACAGTACGGGGTCGTCATCGCGTACCGATGCGGCGAAAAGACCGACCAGATCAACAGGAGTCGATGGCATGACAACTTTGATACCTGGAACCGCCATCGCCCAGTTCTCGATGGACTGGGAGTGCTGCGCCCCAAAGCGGAGTCCCCCACCATTGCCGGTCTTCATTACCAATGGAAGCGAAACCTGTCCATTCGTCATGTACCTTGTCTTCGCCATCTGGTTCACTACTAGATCCCAACAAACTGCAAAGAAATCGGAATACATAATCTCAGCGATTGGCCTAAGTCCGGTCATTGCGGCACCCATTATCGTACCTAGGATCGCCTGCTCGCTGATTGGCGTATCGATCACTCGCTCGGGCCCGAACTCTTCCAACAGCCCCGTCGTGGTCTTGAAGACGCCACCAGCAGCTGCAACATCTTCGCCGAGGAAGACGACATTTGGATCGCGGCGCATCTCCTGCGCTATGGCCCGAGCGACGGCCTCTCTAAGACTTAGTTCCGCCATGTCGAACTCCCATCACTCCATAGGTCTTTCAAGATCAGGTCCTCACCCGGAGGTGGTGACGCTTTGGCAAGCTCGGTCGCAATGTCCACCGACTCTGCCACCTCTTTCTCAATTCGATCGAGAACAGACTCATCAACACCCGCATCGAGAAGCCGTTTCCGGTAGTTCGGTATCGGGTCTTTTGCAATCCAGGCGGCAACTTCTTCATCTGGTCTGTACTTTCCCGGATCGGCGCGCGAATGTCCGGCGTGTCTATAAGTCAACGCCTCTATCAGTGATGGTCCCCCACCAACTCTTGCCCTATCCAAGGTCTTGTTAGCAATCTCATACATCGCGTCGGCATCATTACCATCAACGATGATTCGCTCCAACCCATAAGCGCCTGCCCGATCGGCAGCTGGGTGTTCCACTGCGGTGACAGCACTGATAGCTGTGTACTCCATGTAGAGATTGTTCTCGCAGACGAAGACAATTGGTAATTTCCAGACGGCCGCAAAATTGAGCGCTTCGTGAAAAGCGCCGATATTCGTGGTTCCGTCTCCGAAGAAACAGACCGACACCTGCCCGCTTTTTCTATATTTCGCTGAGAATGCCGCCCCGGTTGCAATCGGTATATGTGCACCAACAATCGCATACGAGCCCATCATGCCGTGCTCGACCGAAGTGAGGTGCATCGAACCACCCTTTCCGGCCATCAGCCCGCCACGGCGACCCATCAGTTCCGCCATTATCGGCGCAAATGGAACCCCCCTCGAAACGGTGTGCGCATGGCCCCTGTATGTAGCAAAGGTCCAGTCGTCACTCCGCATCGCCTCTCCAAAGCCAGCTGCAATCGCCTCTTGTCCCAGCGAAAGGTGCGTCGTGCCCTTTACAAGGCCCTGGAGGAATATATCGTAGACACGCTTCTCAAATACCCTCAGCTCCGTCATACGTCTAAATAGGCTCAGGCGGGTAGTCAACTGTGGCGCACCCTCGCCAACCACGGTGGCGGTTGCCGTATTATCTTCGGTCAACAAGGAATCCTCCTCTTGTCAAAGTTCATGGTTGTTCTAGATGACAGCAATCAATCACCAATGCCTTGCTGGATCAGTACTCATTGGCAACAAATAGTTCGTCAGCGGGGAACAGCGTTATCACCCTCGGCCCATCCTCGGTGACAACGATCTCCTCCTCAATGCGAGCCGCAGAGTATCCGTCAGTAGCCGGGCAGTATGTCTCAAGTGCGAAGACCATTCCAACCTCAAGCCTCACTGGGTTCTCGATCGAGTTAAGCCTGGAGATGATTGGGCGCTCGTGTAGTGCCATACCGAGTCCATGGCCGAATTGGAGGCCAAAAGCCTCCATCTCGTTCGGGAACCCGAAATCCGTGGCCTTGGGCCATGAAAGCGCAATCTGATCGGTGGTGATTCCCGGCTTGATCATCTCGATACCGACGTCGATCCACTCACGTGCCCTCTTGTAGGCATCCCTCTGAGAGGTTGTTGCCTTGCCTACCGAGAACGTGCGGTAGTAGCAGGTACGATACCCATTGTAGGACTGGATAATGTCAAAAAATGCTTGATCTCCAGGCCGAATCATCCTGTCTGAAAAATTATGCGGATGTGGAGAGCATCTCTCGCCTGACACGGCATTTATGGCCTCTACATCATCAGAACCTGCACCATATAGAAACTCGTTTACCTGACCAACAATCTCGTTCTCTCGGATTCCAGGCTTAAGAATCTCGGATATCAGCTGGTAAGCACCATCGACCATCGCAGCAGACGTAGAAAGAAGCATTATCTCATCACTAGATTTAATGGCACGAGCGTTCAGCATGACTTGCTGCCCATCACGTACATCCACGCCTAGCCGCTGAAGGGCGAACAGCATTGGAAGCTCTACTATGTCGATTCCGACGGGCTGATCACCAACGCCGGCGTCGTCGAGTAGAGACTTGATCTCCCTAGCCGCCGAGTCAAAAAACCCAGCTTCTGGCGCAACCGAACCCCTCAAGCCGAGCATCCCCGGCCTCGAATTCTCAGGCTGCAGCCACGGTGCATAGATCCGGTGGTGCTTGGCGGCGGATCCGAAGTCCCAGATCATCGGTTCTCCACTACGAGTCAGCAGCGAATATCTCGCTACCTTATCTCTAACCCACTCCCCAATCTGGGTAGACGTGGTGTATCGAATGTTGTTCACGTCAAAGCACAGCAGCGCGCCTAACTCGGACTCAGCCAACGCAGCCCGCACTCGTCCGATTCGATAGTCACGCAACCTGTCGAAGTTCACTCGCTCTTCGAAGTCCACAGCCATTCTGCCCGGGGAGGGTACAAGTGCACCAGTCATATGACCACCTCATTTCTGTATTGAATAACTAAAAGGCGCGAAGTTGCGCAGATACTAAGGCCGATCATCTGAGCCCCCAGAGTCTTTTGGCGTTTCCTGAGAGAATTGCTTCGGCCTCCGCAGCTGAGATACCGGTATTCAAGAGCATCGTCACCGGATCATCAAGCCCCATATCAAACGGCCAGTCGCTCCCCAACAGGACGTTACTGGCACTAAATCGTGCGATCAATGCCGCAAGTAGCACCGGCGAATGCGTGACCGTGTCGACGTAGAGCTTCGAGAAGCTCTCACTAGGGCGTCTTTTAAGCACCGCTCTCGCCTCTGGCCGAACGTCGAAAGATCTTTCAACTCTGTCGAGAATCGAGAGCAGTGCTCCTCCGCCGTGCGCCAACACAACCGCCAGCTCCGGATTTCTCTCCAAAGTGCCTGAAAGAACGAGATTCGTAGCCGCTGTCGCAGTTTCAACCGGATTGCCAACGGAGTTCCACATGTAACGGTCGGCGAACACCGACAAGTTCAGACCTCGTGTTGATGGATGCACGAACACCGGCGTGTGACGGTCGGCGACGTAATCAAAAAACTCGCTCATAGAGTCGTCACCAAGGAACGTCTCTCCGTATGTCGCCATCACTTCGACGCCAACCAAACCCATCGAAAGTGCCTCATCCAGAATCTTGATTGCTGACGCCCCAGGAGTCACTGGCACCATGGCCATGGCAGAAACAGAGTCCTCGAACCCCACAATCGCAGACGCCATGGCTTCATTGTGGATCCTACAGACCTGTTCCAAGTCGGCTGGACTCCCCTTTGAGGGGATGAGCGATACCCAAGGAGACACGACAAGACGATCGATACCACGCGCCTTAGCTGATTCAACAATCGCGTCTAGGCGGGAAAATTCGTCAACCGCTGAATCAATCCTCCTGCCATGTAGCACCACTTCGGTAACGGCGTGCTCATGAACGACTAGTTCCGGCCTCCAATCAGAGCCGTTGCCGGCAAGTGACGGGGGGATGAAGTGGACATGTACATCGGTGGCCGCCATTTAGATATTCCCTAGAGCTGGTTCGGCACCCCATACGCGTCTCGAGTAGTGCACTACCGAACACCGCCGGCAGCTTCGACGGATCCGCCAAGATATAGAGTTGCAATCTCGGGATGCTCAAGCACTTCACGACCGGTTCCTAAGAGTCTGACTCGACCGTTTTCAAGTACGACGCCGTGCGAGGATGCTTTCAGGCCCGCCTTCGCGTTTTGTTCGACCAGAAGGATACTTCTGCCGTCAGCATTCATCGCTCGCATGGTCTGAAAAACGACGTGAAGGGTCTTAGGGTCTAGTCCCATCGACGGTTCGTCTAATATCACGAGCGAGGGATCGAGCATGAGGCAGCGTGCGAACTCAACCAGTCTCTGCTGGCCCCCCGAGAGCGACCCAGCCTTGTCCTTAGCCTTTGACCTTACAACCGGGAACATCTCTTCAATCTTGTCCCTCCGATCCTTCACCACCTGGCGATCTTTGATGGTGTAGGCCCCCAACTCAACATTCTCTCGTACCGTCATATCGGGAAAAAGCGAATGGTTCTGCGGGACGAGAACGACACCCTTAGAAAGTACGGCTCGAGGTGAAAGGCCCGAAATCGTTTCGCCGTTGAACTTAATGCTTCCGACGCGGGGCTTGATTAGCCCCGTTACAGCAGCCAGTAGCGTGGACTTCCCTGCACCGTTTGGACCAACAATGCACGTGATTCCGCCGCGATTTACTTCAAAACTCACACCTTGAAGGACATCACCTCCGCCATACCCCGCGCAGACGCCATCAAGACTCAGGATGGGATCAGTAATCGTCACGACTCACTCCGATCTGCCTGTGTGAAGGTTGCATCAGCCATGGAGTCCGGATCCCCGCCTTCTGCTTCTTCCTCTACGCCACCGAGATACGCGTCCAGCACCCTAGGGTCGCTCCGGACGGTGGCAGGCAGGTCGGTCAGAAGTGCCACGCCTTGATGCATGACTGTAATGCGATCACAGAGTCCCATCACGAACTCCATGTTGTGTTCCACAACCAGGATCGTCTTCCCAGCTGCATTCAGTTCCCTAATCCGCTCGGTCAATTGATTGATCAAGGTCGGATTCACTCCTCCTGCTGGTTCATCCAAGAACAGCACGTCCGGATCTGCCATCAACAGGTAGGCAAGCTCGAGCAACTTTCTTTGTCCGTACGAGAGCGATCCCGCTTCCAGTTCAGCGAGCCTTGCGATGCCCACAAAGTCGAGTAGATCGAGTGCTCTTTGTCGTTCTCCACCTTGGCCGGGCGAGCGTAGTGCACTTTTGAACCACTTATGTTGATGTTGCGCAGCGATCAGCATGTTATCAAGGACACTCAACCTAGAGAAGACCCTCGTCAGCTGGAATGTTCTTCCGATACCCATTCGGAAGATCTTCCCGGGTGATTGGCCCGTGATCTCTTTGCCGTTGAAGTTGACGGAGCCTGCATCTGGCCGTTCGTAACCGGTCATTACGTTGAACAGGGTCGTCTTCCCCGATCCATTGGGCCCAATCAGTCCGTGGATATCTCCCTTTTGAACGGTGAAGGAGCAGCCATTCAGCGCCTTAATTCCACCAAAGGCTTTAGCAATACCTTTTACTTCTATGAGGTCGGTCACTCCGTTGCTCCCTTTGCAGTGACAATCAATCCGGCGGTTTGATCGGGCTTGGCTGGCTGCTTGTCATCCGAAGTTGCAATAGACGTCGGACCTGTAGGAGTACCCCGCCGTCTTTTCACTGCCCCGACGACGGTGGGTACGATCCCCCGTGGCATCCAGAACATCACTGCAAGGAAAACGACTCCGTAGATGATCAAGTAAATATCCACGTTCGAAAGGTACAGGTTCAGATACTGCTGGATGGATTCCAACACCACACCACCAAGTAGTGGTCCGACAATCGTACCAATGCCACCTACGAGGGTCATCAGTGCCCAGGACAGATCGAACAACGGATTGAACACGGTCTGGGGATAGATCTGGCCGATGAGATACGCAAACAGCGCGCCCGCCATCCCCACTGGGAATGCTGAAACCACGAATGCGGAAAGCTTGACTCGCCAGACCGGGACTCCAAGTCCTCTAGCCCTCTCCTCGTCATCACGGATTGACAGGAGCTGGAGGCCAAATGCAGACCTCTTGATTATCCAGTAAAGCAGCACAGTGAATCCCAGAAGGATTGCCGCCGCATAGTAGAAGGGGTTGTTAAACGTGGCTGCATTCCAATTAGAAGGCGTTGGAACCTGTAGTCCAGAGGCTCCGCCAGTGACATTGAGGTTGAAGCCGAGCAGCTGGAATATGAAGAAGATACCGATCGTGATGACGACGAAGGTATGCCTCTTGGTTCTGAGTGCGACAGCCCCCACACCAACTGCTGCGACCATCGCAAAGACTCCAGCAACGGGCATCAAAAAGAACAGTGCCGATGTAGGGGCCATCTTGAAGTCATTCGCTATGATCGTGAACGCATAAGCCCCGACCCCGAAGAAAATTGCGTGACCCAAGGAGAAATATCCGGAGGAGCCCGCAAAACCGTTCCATGCACTCGATGTGGCCATGAACATCAATGCAAAGATCGCTATCTCGGTCACAGTCGGATTCGTAAACACCAAGGGAAACACTGCGATGACTGCTATAGCTACTACCACAGCAGCCAACTTTGCCTTCGACATACTCTTGAATGTTTTCGTAAGTGCACTCACTACTGCGCCCTCACAGCTTTCTGACCAAAGAGGCCGGCGGGACGAACAACCAAAACCAGCACCAGCACCATGTAGAACACCAGAGTCGCCCAAGTGGGAGACCAGTAGGTCGAGACGATCGCCTCGATGACCAACATCAACACAGATGCTCCCATTGCGCCGCCGATACTTCCCATGCCTCCGAGGATGACGATCGTCAGCAGTCTAGAGATGAGGTCAGCACTCGAATTCGAGTTGAACGCGGTTGTCGCACCAAATACCATTCCGCCTGCAGCGGTAACCGCCACGCCGATTCCAAAAGTTATCGCCGCCACCCTATTGACGTCGATCCCGATCAATCTCGCAGCGGTCTTGTTCTGCTGAGAGGCCCTAAGACTCCTTCCGAACTCCGTCCTATAAAGGATGAAGTACAAAGATCCGAGGAGGCCAACGGCCAAGATGAATCCGAATACGTATATGTAGGGAAGATAGAAGCCGAAAACATGTATGGACTGATTCACGTACCAGGCTGTCAACTGAAGATAGCCAGGCCCGAAGATCAAGTCCAACACGCCCTCAAGGATGATGGCGACAGCGTAGGTGACAAGGATCGACATGGATACCTTCTCCCTCTCGCCGAGCCGTCGCATCAGTCCCCACTGGATGCCTACGCCGAGCACGAACATCACAGGAATCGTAATAATGAGTCCTGCAAAGAGATCGATCCCGAGATGAACCGAAAGTACGTAGCTCAAGTAGGCACCGAGGACGACGAGGATACCCTGAGCGATGTTGATTACCTCCATCACTCCAAAAATCAAGGTTAGCCCCGCCGCCATCAGTGCGTACACGCTTCCTGTCAGAACACCGTCAATGACGGCGCGAAGGAAATTACTCATCTATTATGCGCCCCAATTCGGCTTTGGATAGAGAAGGCCCGAAGAGTTAGGATCACTCAGTGGAAGAACCTGCTTGAAGGTTCCATTCACCCACTGGAATCCATAGATCGCCGCCGCAGTGTTCTCGCCGAGGTTGTCAAACTTGACCGGTCCTTGTACCGACGTGAGCGTGACACCACTGTGGAGATACTGGATGATTGCCTTCTGATTCAGGCTTCCGACGTGAGTCACCGCTTGAGCTGCGACCTGACCCACAGAGTAGGCCTCTGCAACATCAGCGCTGACATTGGACACTGTCCCGCCGAACTTCTTGATATAAGTACTCACCATGGCGTTGGATCCCGGTGCTGATGCTCCTGGGTACCAGGTGTTCGGAACCATCACACCATTTGCATTTGCAGCTCCAACCGCCGCAATGAACTGCGAGCCTTGATCAGGGCCGCCAGTTGCTACCAACGCCTTTGGGTTGTAGTGCTGTTGGGCAAAATCCTGGATGAAAGCCGAGACGGTGGGAACATCGACAGAACCAAGTATGACAACGTCGGCATTGCTCGCTGCCACAGCACTTGCTATCGGCGTGAAGTCAGTCACCTCGGACCCGAATACGTTGAAGTACACGGTCTTGATGCCAGCGGCCTCCATGATCTTCTTTGCGATCAACACCTGTGGTTCGGTGAATGGGTCGTTAGAAGTCGGATAGGCAGCGGTCTTCGGCCTCTGACCAACAGGCAGAGAAGCAAGCCATTTCGCCGCAGGGACCAGAGCGTTCGCAACAGGAGCCGACACGTCGAACAGATTGTTCAAGCCAAGGGCGAATGCCGATGGCCCTCCACCAGCTCCCTCGATCATGGCGTATCCATAACGATTCGCCACCTTCGCAGCTGGAATTGTGAGCAGCGTGGAGAACGGACCAAATACGAGATCTGCATGGTCCACCGTGATCAGCTGCTGATAGTCGGTCTGCGCCTGCGCCGGGTCCGAGTTATCAGAGATGATCTTCAGCTGTACTTGCCGACCTAGCAATCCACCGTGGGAGTTTACGTAATCTGCCCAGATCTCGTAGCCCTGCTTAAAAGCAAGGCCATCAGCAGAGAAGTCACCCGAGAGTGGCAAGGATATTCCGATAACAATTGGCTTTGAAGTAGTCGTCGAACCACTGGTCGACGAAGCCGACGATGATCCGCACGCTGCGAGAAAGCCTCCGGCAGCTACGGCAGCCCCTAAGGCTGCGCCAAGCTTCCTACGCCCGAAATTGGGAGCTGCTTTTCGCCTTAACTTAATCACGAGTTCCCCCCTAAATGTGAACTATGACTTACTTACCATATCAATGCCGACAAATCCGAAGGGTCGGCCCCTTGCCCCGAGTCGATTGAGAAGCAACTCTCCCCCACCGAACTAGCGGCCTCAGTCGAGTCCGTCCTGGACCTCGACATTTTCCCCCTCAAGCTGCATGCCGCTGGCCGCAGCCTGAACCAGTAAAAGTGTGGCGAAATCGTCATCACCATGACCTAAGCCGATCAATCCCTGCACAATCTGATGCACGAGCGCTGCAGTCTGCATCGGAACCTCTAACGAACGCGCTTCAGCGAGTCCGAGTTCAAAATCCTTACGCAGCAACTTAGAAGTGAAGGTTGCATGGAAATCAAGATTTACAAAAGCTGGCGTTTTGTACTTGGAGAAGGTCGACCCCATGACAGACTTGTTTATGTAATCGAGAAACATTGACCTCGGGACACCACCCTTTTCAGCCAACGCCGTGATCTCGGCCATCGACTGAGTGACTACACCTAGAAAGATATTGTGGCAGAGCTTCACGAGCCTTGCAGCTTCTCCGTCGCCAACGTAGGTGACACCCGCGCCGATTGCATCGAGTATTGGCGCAGCGTACCGATATGCCTCTTCTGGACCGGACACAGCCATGGTGAGCCTACCGACTCGGGCAACCTTCGGATTTCCACTCACCGGAACCGCTAACAAAGCAGCGCCTTTGTCTGCGGCGTACGTACGTACCTTTCCAGAAGACTCCATCGAGACCGTTGAGCAGTCGACAATGACCTTCGGAACGGTAGCTTGGGTGAGCAAGCCACCCTCGCCTAGCATGACAGCCTCGAAGTCAGCAGACGAAGCGACTGAAACGACCACTAGGTCACACGACGAGAGCTCTGCGATACTGTCGGCTGCAACAGCACCGGCTGATACCAGTGGCTCCAGCTTGGAGCGCGTCCTGTTGTAAATCTCAATCTTCCAGCCTTGATGAAGAAGTCGCAGTGCCATTTCTGTACCCATGCGACCAGCGCCGATCCAACCGATCTTGGCATCATTCGTCAGTTCCGGGAATGTGCTCACGATACTCCTTGTCGTGGTCGCGTTGGCGAAATCCGACTATCTCCAACCACCTTGAGTTGAGATAATACAGTAGATTTTATGCACACGGTTGCAGTAGTCCAAATTAAATCAACAAACCGGCAAACATTTTACTTATATACCTATCTAGCTGCGTGTTCGTATTGACTGGAAATATCAGCTCTTCACTTTTCACAGATACCAAGCGAGTTCAAATAGCTTGTATTGGGTATTTAGATGCAATCGAAACACATTTGGCACTGACATGGTCTACAATGCCCATTTAGCAGCGCTTTCCGCCGGATGAACTGGTAGTTTTGTGTAGTTATCACTCGCTGATTTCTACTTAAACGATATTCTGTAAGCCATAAGTGTCTACAGCGACTGGCACGCAACACAATCGAGTGCAATAATAATCTGATGACTGAATCGGGGGCTTCAGCTCTCCAAATAGCACTGACGAACTGGGCACCGCGCTTCACTGCAAATGGTGTGGATGCCAGTGACCTTGCCCGTATCACTGGTCGGATAACAACTTGGGATGATTGGTGCGCTAGCTGGTCAACTGAAGCCGAAGGCTATGCACAACTCGCCGAGGCGGCTTTGGCCGACGGGAGGACAACAAGTGCCGGCGAGCACCTAGCCAGGGCTGCTACTTACTTTCACTTTGCAAAGTTCCTCTTCGGACCTGATCGAGGTGCCGAGGTTGCTGCACACCGAAGGGCGGTCACCTGTTTGACCAGGGCTCTTCCTTTTTTGAATCCTCCAGGTAGGTACATAAAGGTCCCATACCGTAATGGTCACTTGACAGCAATTCTTCGTGTTCCACCAGGTACATCTAGGCCCTCGCCAGTCGTTATTCTCATCCCTGGACTGGACTCCACAAAGGAGGAGTTCCGAGATCTGGAGTCCGTCATGCATTCACGCGGTCTGGCGACCATCTCACTAGATGGCCCTGGCCAAGGTGAATCGGAGCGAGATTTTGGAATCGAGCCTCGTTATGAACTCGCAACAGGAGCTCTTGTTGATGCTTTAGCTGGAGAAGACGAACTCGACCTTACTCGTCTGGGTGTGTTCGGCGTCAGCCTCGGCGGTTACTACGCGATAAGAGCCACAGCTCATGATGGGCGTTTCAAAGCTTGCGTCAGTCTCTCTGGCCCTTACAACCTACGGGCCAGCTGGAACGGACTCCCATCGTTGACCAAGGAGGCTTTCATCATTCGAGGAAAGTGCAAAGATGAACAGGATGCGATGGATCTAGCCGATCAGTTCCGACTTGAGGAATCATTAGCGAAGCTGACTGCTCCACTGCTGGTCATAGCCGGAAAGAAAGATGCTCTATTCGACTGGCGCGACACGATCAAAATTGCCGAGAGCCAAGGGCCATCCAAGCTAATCCTGCTCGAGTCTGGAAATCATGGATGTGCAAACATGATCCATCATCATCGCCCTGCGTCCGCTGACTTCCTTGCAGAGGTCCTGAAAGCACAATAATCCTCCTCATTCAACCTTGCTTAAGGAGTCGCTACTTTCGCTGTCGAACCCCTGACGACGAGCTCAGGTGGCAGAAAGAGTACTTTAGTCGGCGCCGTAGGAGCCTGAATTCTCTCAAGAATTAGCTGAGCCACTTCAATGCCAACCTGGTAGTGGGGAAATCTCACCGATGTCAGTGGCGGCGACAACCTGCTCGAAAAGGAGATGTCATTGAATCCGACTACGGAGACGTCGGCTGGGCACTTTAGTCCGCTCTCCTCAAGTGCCTGGTAGCAGCCGATAGCCAACATGTCATTTCCAGCAACGATCGCAGTTGGATGGAGCTTGTGCGCAACAAGTTCCCGACAACACTTTGTCCCCGCTGCAACCGAAAAATTCTCGGCGTATGTGATCGATTCCGATCCCACCTCAAGACCTGCTGCTTCCATAGCCATAATAAATCCCGACAATCGTCCAGCACCAGTGGACAGCTCCTGTGGGCCAGCGACGTGGGCGATTCTTGTATGACCGAGTGAAACCAGATGGGTGACAGCCATTGCAATACCGGCAGCATCATCGGTCGCGACCGATGGAAGGGCTCGATCCTCAACTACACGGTTCACAAGCACGATAGGTAGGTCGCCCATATTCAATTCGCTTAGGACGCTGTACCGGCGTCTCGCAGTGGCAAGTACCAATCCGTCTACCCTGCGGGTTCGCATTCCTGAAAGTACGAGCTTCTCACGATCTGGATCGTTATCTGTGTTCCCGAGAAGCGCGACATATCCGCTTTGGGCCAACCTGTCTTCGATTCCTCGAATTATTGGTGGAAACAGCGGGTTGGTTAGGTCGGGAATCAGGACTCCAACGGTGTGGGATCTACGCGTCTTAAGACTCCTAGCCACTGGATCAGGCGAGTAGTTCAATTCTCGGGCAGCCTGCATGACCCGGGCTACCGTATCGGAGTTGACCAGCCCTCGAGCCCGCGTCTCTTCATTGAGGGCTCTGGATGCAGTTGCTGGATGGACTCCGGCCCGCTTTGCAACGTCCCTTAGGGTTACACTCCGCTCATTCACTTCTGGACTCCCCTTCGAAGAGCATTTGATCAGCTATGCGACTTTCTTATGGCCAGCGCTCTCCAAACTTTTTCGGGAGTAAGCGGCATGTCCGGGACCAAGGAATCTACCACGCCAATGGCATCTCCTACGGCCGCCACTACGGCCGGAGGGAGTGCGATCGTGCCAGCCTCACCTATGCCTTTGGCACCGAGGCTTGTGTACGGAGTGGGGGTCTCAAGAAAGGTCCCTTCGAAGCTGTATCCCGCTTCGCTGGAACTCGGGATCAGGTAGTCGAGGAAAGATCCTGTCAGAAGTTGGCCATCCTCATCGTAGATAGCCTCTTCGTAGAGCGCTTGACCGATACCCTGCATAGCTGCTCCCAATACCTGCCCTTCAGCAAGCATTGGGTTGATGAGTGTTCCTGCATCATCTACGGCGACGACGGCTTGCACCCTCGCCTCGCCCGTATCTGGGTCTACGGAAACCACCACGCCGTATCCACCGAATGAGATAACAGGCACTTCAATGCGGGATCGGATCTCGGACACAAGCGGTTCGCCAGCATCACGGGCTACTGCCGCCACGGAAAAAATATCAATATCACGGCTCGGTGAGCCCGTTACGTACATCCGCCCAAGTTCATAGACGATCTCCTCCGGCTCGACTTCGAAGTACTTTGACGCTCGGTCGACGGCCATCCGCCGGACTTCGATACTGGCTAGATTTAGCGCCTCACCGCCAAGGGTCATTGAACGCGATCCAAAAGTTCCAACTCCGTCCCCATCTGCGGAATCGCCCTCTCTTAACTGGACCAGTTCAGGTGAAACACCGAGTTGATCTGCAATGATCTGCGCGAACGATATCGCGTGGCCCTGACCATGACTGCTAGATCCACTGCTAGCGGAAACGAGGCCATCTGGATCAATCTCGACCGATCCTCGCTCCCAAAAACCCGGAGCGGCACGTTCTATATACAGCGATAGACCCTTGCCAACCAACATTCCCGGAGAGAGGTGACTCCGAACCTTCGTGTAGGTGGCGTTCAGCGATGCACTTGTCATCTCTAACACCTGCGAATAGTTGCCCGAGTCAAATACCACCCCCAACGGGGTCGTATACGGCATTTCCGAACTATGCACCAGGTTGATCCTTCTCAATTCGACCGGATCGAACCCGAGGTCCGCCGCCGCTGCATCCACGATTCTTTCGATGCAGAAGCCGGCTTCGGGTCTGCCTGCCCCTCGGTAAGGCCCGGTCGGGACGGCGTTGGTATGGTAACCGATAACATCGGCCTCTGCCGATTGGAAAACGTAGTTACCCGTCATGAGAACGGCAGCGGAAATTGGAACTCCAGTCGTAAGCGGATATACGTATGCACCAAGATCTGCTTCAACCAACGACTTCAGGCCAACAAATCTACCGTCGTCCATAACGGCAATCTCTACTGTTATCTCCATGCCTCGACCTTGGTAACCCCCGGTCATATTCTCGCCGCGTTCTTCGATCCATCGAATGCGCTGTCCAAGTCGCCTTGCACAGTAAGCCGCAATCGCGTACTCGGTGGCGATCGAGCCCTTAGCTCCAAACGCTCCGCCAACGTCTGGAACTATGACCCGTACCTTCTCTTCGGAGACGCCAAGAAGCTCTGCTAGTTGAGCTTTCGGTCGATGGGGGTCCTGCGCGGAGCATATGAGTTCGAAGCTCTCGCCTTCCTCGTCATAAGATGCCACACAAGCCCTTGGTTCCATTGGCGAGGCAATCAATCTAGGCATCTTGAAAGTGCGTCTAACCTTTCTTGCAGACCTGGTAGTTGCTTCATAGTTTGCGCCACCGTGCCACCGAAGACCTATGTTGCTCCCGAGTTCCGGATGGATCAGGTACTCCCCTGATCTAGCGGTTTGGATATCGGAAATCACCGGCAGGGAATCGTAATCAACAATCACCTCATTGACGGCGTCGATGGCAGCTCTCTGAGAAGTTGCAAACACAGCAGCAACCACCTGGCCAACATACTGGACACTCTCATCAGCTGCTATTGGTAGTCCCGGCGCAGTGACCGATGCTCCAAGCTGGACTACCGGTACGAATCTTCCGGTATTGGCGACGATCTCAGATCCAGTCACTACATCTATGACACCAGGCATAGTCCTAGCGAACGAGCTGTCGATGCCCAGGATGCGTCCGTGTGCGATGGTAGCCCGCACCACGGCCATACAAATTGCATCGTGTGACTCCATATTTGCAACATAAGTACCTTCACCGCGCAAAAAGTGCTCATCCTCGCAGCGATGGAGGGACCTCCCGACATATTTCCGGTACGTGTTCACCATGGTGGGAAGCATATCGCGTAAACAATGTCGACTGGTGCGCAATCATAGCAATCGTTTGTAGAAATCTGAAACTCTCGTTTAGGTTCTGCAGTAGCGCCGTCATAACCAACTAACGGCAAAACGAACTTAAGTAGGATCCACCTTCCCAGGCGCTAATTCACGCTTAACTTTCTCCGGATAATACATCTCTGAGCTGGACCCCCCGAGTCGAAACACCGCAGCCCTAGGCAGGCTTTGTTCACATTGCTAAGTGAGCTTTGGTCGGAACAATAAAACGGCGTAGCGGCAAATTGGTCTACCTATAGAGCCGACCGTTCATCTGCCCCAGATCTCGTTTCGCGATTTGGCCAGCCACGCTTGGTCGTTTACTTCTACTACTGCACTCCGACTAGGTCTCCTCACCTCAGCGATCGGCACCTAGGTCGCAGTCGAAAACAGACACTTTCTGAATGTCGGGGCACTGGGTGGCAAAACTCCTGAGCATGCAGGTAGATCACAGCTAACATCCGGTCAGAGGCGCTGTGGTACAAAACCAAAACGGAGCAAGTTTGTCTTGCCAAGATGCGATTTCTTGCTGAATCCTCCGAGATGCCACAGTGCGCACCTTTCAAGTCCAAGGGCGGAAATCGACCACCTAAGTGGGAACTCGCCCAGAGTGTTGATGAACGGTCAAATCCTTAAATGCATACGGTCGCTACGTCCTAGGCTCCAATTAATGACTCAAAGAGACTGCCATTTCTGAGATATTCAGCATCAATATGCACTTCGGTTATCGAATCGACCTCGTAATTCTGACCAGGGCGATTGAGCGTAAAAGTTGCTGGACGACAAGGTGTAGTTAGTGGCCAAATAGTGCAGCGGCTCGACCTGCAAGGTCAGAAGAACTCTCGCCCCGGTTTGCACCAAAGCGCCTCTCCGAAGCAGAGGCATCCCCGTCTTCAATTTGATCTTTGATGATCAAGCTCAGACTCTCAGAGATTTCCGCCGACACAGCACTCTGTTCCTCGGTTGCAGCAGCGATCCGAACTACAACATCTCTGACCATCACAATGTCAGCGACGATGCCTTCTAGTGACGAGTCTGCCTGGGCGGCCAGTTCAACACCTACACTCGCCTTCTCCTTCGACAGCTCCATCGCCTGGACGGCCGATGCTGTCCCAAGCCTCATGGCTCCAATACGGTCGCTAATTTCCGACGCCGCCAACCTTGCCCGCTCTGCAAGTTGTCGAACCTCGTCGGCCACCACCGCGAATCCACGTCCTGCAGCACCAGCGCGTGCGGCTTCAATAGCTGCGTTTAGGGCAAGCAGATTGGTCTGATCGGCTATCCCCTTGATAGAGACGACAATCTCGCCAATCTGTTCAGACTGTTCGCCGAGATCCGCCACTATTCCACTCGCAGATGCAACAACATCTGAGACGTCTCTCATAGAAGTCGATGCTCGCCGGACTATCTCTATACCACTCGATACGCCGTCAGTAGCAGATCCAACGTTGACAGAAGCACTCTGGGTCGATTGAGCAACCTCCGCCACAGAGATGCTCATCTCCTTGACCGCTACGGCAATCTGGTTGACCTTTTCAGCGAGTTCTCTTGACGCCGCTTCTGCGATGCTCTTTCGCTCCCGTTCAGAGTTTTTCTCCGAAGTCACATCCGACCAGACTGCGGCAAAACAAACGAGCCTCTTCGGATCCTTGTGATGCCATATGGGGTAGGCCTTGGTCCGGAAACATACCTCGCCCATCAGAATGTCAGCCTGATGGGAAGGGGCACGACCCTCGGCCATATCCTTGAAAATCGCCCGAATTCGATCGGGCTCTCGCTGGAACTGGTGTATCGAATTTCCGAAGACATTCCTGACATCGGCGCCACGGAGCGCCTCGGCCAAGTGGGAGGCGTATTTCTCCAATATCTTTTTCGCCGAGGCGTTCATGTAGAAGATACGATTTTCATTCGTAGTGTCGCAGAGCATCACTACATTATCCACGTGATCCAATACTGCGGTCAGCCTCTTGACCTCCGCTTTTGCCGTGCTCCTCGTCATATGTAACTATCGAATCTCTAACTGTGCGGCTTGAGCGGATACGGTAAGCGAAACGCCTAAAGTAACTAAGTCTTGCGAACAACAAGCTTCAATTGAGTGACAACCCACCTTCCTGACCAAGGAGCATTGCGGGTTCCGCAAAGTAGTTCGACCTAGCCAGTGCAGAGCCATGAAGATCCCTCTAACAGATGAATCAGCCACGACTTACAACGTCAAGCCCCAGTAACCTCGGGTTGAAAGACCCCGTCTGAGCGCTCTCAACTAGTCCTCAAGAAGTTCATGACAGGAAAGCGGCGAATTGGAAATTGAGATATCGGGAGAAAATTTCAGTACTAAGTGACTGCACCGGCGACTCGTCAAAAAGAACCCATAGGCGGTGCAAAGTGACGCATTAAAACCGCAACGCTTGCCTGGTGGTAGCGCTATCCAACTGTCACCTTGACTTCATTCTGTATATTTCCCGAACGCTACCGCTCTACCCTACTTGGACCTCTATCGATCACGGAGCAAAGGTGGTCGTTGCGCCCACTCGAATCTCGAGCAGATAGGGTGACGTGCGCTCAGCGAGCGTCGGTATCAGGTTGTCTAGGGCAGTCATCAGCTGGTCATTGGTCTCAACGACTTCCGCACCGCAACCGAAACCTCTGGCTACACCTGCTACGTCCAGATTCGAAAGTGCAGGCCAAGGAGGATTGCTGCAACCAGCTGCCTCGGCGAGTCTGTCCATGACTTCGTAGCGGCCGTTGTTTAGGACGACAAAAAGTACTCCGATTCCATAGTTCGCAGCGCTCCATAATGACTGTATCGAATACATGGAAGATCCGTCCCCCACTATTGCCAATACGGGGCGCGCTGAATCAGCCATTCTTAGTCCGAGAGATGCCGGCATTGCGAATCCGAGACCTCCCATTGCAGCACTCAGAAACCCAAGTGGCCTTCTGGCCAAAATATACCTGTGCAACATCGGTCTAGCAGATGGACACTCCTCTACGACTATTGTTCGCGGATCTAAGCGCTCTGCGAGTTTTCGCAATACCCAATCAACATCCAGCTTTACCCCCGAACTCTCGTGGGCTTGAGGCGACTTCTGTTCAACCGGGCTGGCTGCGATCCTTCGATTCAATGAGGCGACCATCGCTCTCACGAGTTCAGGTATTGACCCTACGAGAGCTCTTTCAGCCACACTCTCGATGGCAAGTTCCTGGTTGTCAGTGATTAACAGAACCTTTGTACCTTCAGCAACGAACCCGCCATCTTGGTATTGGTACTGTCTAAAAGCAGGTGCACCGACCACCAAAACGACGTCGTTGTCGCGTAGTACGCTTCTCATTCGAGCCCTGTCGCTAGGAATATGGCCGGCAAAAAGTCGATGATCCTGTGGGAAACCCGCTCGGGCACCGAAAGACTCCTGCCATACTGGGCATTGAAGCAGTTCCGCTAGCTGAACCAGCGCATCCCAGGCCACATGACTATCGCAGTCAGACCCCACGACAATCGCAGGATTCCTAGCACCATTCAGGAGATCGATCACCTCCGTTACGGCAGACGATCTGGCATCTCCAATGGCGATATTTGAAGGAGCCGAGAGTCCGCGCGGATCCGCCGAATTTGTCCAGTCGTCCATTGGAACGATCAAAATAGCTGGACCACGTCGTGAATTTGCTTCGTGCCAGGCTCTCAAAAGGAGTGTCGGTACGTCTCTAGCTAGGACTGGGAAGCCTTCCCAAACCGGATAGTTTCCCACCATTCCAGTTAATTCGCCTGCTAAGAACGGTCTATTCACCAAGTGTCTGCGGTCCTGCTGGCCGACTAGTACCACCAAAGGTGCCCTGTTGACCCTTGCAGTTGCGATCGCTCCAGCGGCATTTCCGAGTCCAGCGCTAGTGTGCAACAACACCAGTTGAGGGCTGCCAGTTGCAATCGCAAAGCCGGTTGCCATGCCCACGACCGAACCTTCATGCAGTCCCAATATGAAGTCAAACTCGTCAGGGAAGTTTGTCAATAGCGGAATCTCCGTCGATCCAGGATTGGAGAATATCCTGGTCATGCCGGTCATGCGAAGCACATCAAAAGACGCGTCCCTGACTGTGGTCAACTTAGCTGCACTCACATCATCAATCGACATGTCCATCGATGCCTACGGCGAGTCGACCAGCAGCTTCGACCCTCTCAAGTACCTCAGCATGGAGTTCCGCAAATCTTGCTTGACTCCGGGTACCAATCTGATTTCTTGGTCTCTCCAGATCAATCTTTACCTCTGCAAGAACCGTTGATGGTCTCGCTGAAAGAACTAGCACTCTGTCGCTTAGGTAGATCGCCTCACCTACATCATGGGTAACGAGCAGTACTGCAAACTTCGACTCCGACCACAAAGCAAGGACCACATCTTCAAGATGATTCCTCGTCAACGCGTCGACAGAGGCAAATGGCTCATCCATTAGGAGAATACTTGGATCTGAGACCATGGCTCTTGCCAACGCGGCCCTCTGCTGCATACCCCCTGACAGCTCCCATGGGTAGCGATTCTCAAATCCCTTTAGTCCGACGTGGGCAAGCGCTTCAGAGACCTTCTGATTCTTTTCATCAACTGGAAGTTCACGAGCTCCAACTGCAACGTTCTTTCCAACTGACAACCAGGGAAATAGGCTTTTGTTGTACTCTTGGAAGACTATTGATAGGCCTTTAGGGACGTCTGTAACTGGCGTTCCTTCGAATAGGACCTGTCCTCCAGAAGGTGGGCGTAACCCGGCTGCGCTTCTTAGAAGTGTGGTTTTCCCGCTTCCTGATGGACCGACGATGCTTACGAATTCATGTGGCATCAGATCGAGGCTGACGTCCTTGGTAATTTGATTTACCGAACCATCGCGACTCCGCAGTGACACCTGTAGGTTCCGGACGCTTAGCACCGGTTCAACCATCGATAAATCCTCCAACAGTTCCCCGCTGCCACGAGAGCAGTCGGCGTTCGAAAGCAAGAAACAAGGTGTCAAACACCCAACCAAGGAGACCAAGTACGATCACTCCGCCATAGCTGCCGACGATATCAAACGACTGCTGTGCATTCGATATGTAGTAACCAATTCCCGATGATCCGCCAAGAATCTCCGCAACAACCATGATGGCTAGTGAGACACTTAACGCAATTCTCAGGCCGGCAAATATTTGAGGGCTTGCAGCAGGAAGAATCACCTTGAGGAATAACTTTCGACCCCTGAGCCCAAATACATTTGCCGTATCCATCATCGTTGGCTCTATTTCGGCGGTTCCATTAGCAGTGTTGATGAGGACCGGCCAGATGGCCGCTGATATGATCGTCGCCACCACCATCTTGCCATTGAGTCCAAACACCACGATCGCAACTGGTACTAGGAGTGGAGTCGGTAATGACCTCAGGAAGTCGATCACCGTTGCGGTCCACTGCTGGACTGCTCTGTAGTGCCCCACGAGCATTCCAACTCCAACCCCCAGTAAAGAGCTGATCAGAAACCCCACCGCCGTTCGCTCCACCGAGGGGAGAATATCTGTGCGGAGCGCTGGACCAGTGACAATATGGTAGGCGGCAGCTATGGCCGCCACGAATGTCGGAAATACTGACTTGTGAAGCAGAATCGCAAGAATTTGCCATGCTGCAGCGAGAATCAGAATTCCAACCCATCCCAGAGCGACGGTCGACAATGATCGGAGTCTCCGGTGCCGAGGTCTCGCTGAAGTACTGGCGGTCAAGACGTCGTCACCTGACCTCTACTCCTCCACGGAATCCAGTGATCTACGATTCGGCTATATCCCATCGACAATGCCCACCCCAGCATTCCTCCTAGGATTATTCCCGCATACATGGTTGCAGTTGCACCACCTTGTTGCGCGACCAAAACGAACTGGCCTAGCCCACCCGTACCACCAACGAGTTCAACAGATACCGTGACAACCAGGGCGAGGCTGATCGCCACTTGCACTCCTGTGGCGATCATCGGAAGTGCAGCTGGAATAACGACTTTTCGGATCAGCTCCAATCGCCCCATCCCCAACATCCTTCCAGTCTCAAGAATCAGGTTGTCGATCTGTCGGACTCCAACTCTGGTGTTGATGAAGATCGGCCAGAACGCAGCGAATGAGACGAGCCCAGCCGTCATCTTCAGGCCAAGGCCGGCTATGAGAATAGCAATAGGGATAAGTGCCAAAGAAGGCAGAGGACGCATCATTCTGACCAGGGTCTCAGTAAGTGAGTCGGCGACCCTCGATCGACCAACGACGACACCGATAGCCACACCAAAAACACTGGCCGCCAGTAGTCCTAGTCCCCAAGCGTCAAGGGTGCCCAAGGCTCCCCGACCAAGGCCTGACAGGTTGTGTACGAACGCAACTGCTGTCGCCTGTGGGGTCGGCAGCGCACTTTTGTTGATTACGCCAGTCTCACTGAACAGCTCCCAAATCAGCAACGCGCATACAACACCACCGACCCGGCGAAACATAATCCTTGCGGCAGGATTGTCTAGGCCCCCCGTGGATCGCGACCCCGTTCTGCTCGAACTCGAAGAACGCGATCCAATTGGGCCAGTCAACAACTCCTCCAGTTCCGTCACTCGTGGTCGTTGTTGGATCTCTTACTGCTTTGCCCCCGACCAGACTAAATTGCTCAAAGCTACGTCGGAGGTTATCCAGCCCAGTTGCTTCATCAGGCTCTCCTGGGCCTGAACGCTGCTTGTATCGAGTGTTGAACCCCAAACCGGGAGCGTCATAGCGCTTGCGACTGCAGCGGGAATGCTCGTGTAAGTTGGAATGATCAGTCTGACAGCAGCCGGATTGGCAGCTGCGTAGTCGAGCGACTCGTTCATCGCAGTGACAAACCTCTTGACCAGGCCAGGATTACTCGCAATCTCGTTCGTGGTAGTGAAATAACCAGCAACAAGCATGCTGGGCAACATGCCCTCAAAAAGCGGCGACAACAGGGTACCGCCGTGTGCCTTAATCGCTGAAACAAAAGGTTCCACTTCGGTGACGGCTTGCACCTGACCAGCACTAAGTGCAGCGGGCATCGTCGGGAAAGGTAGAGCGACAACGTGCACTGAAGATGGGTTTACACCATTCTTTAGCAGGAGGCTGTCGAGCGCCAATTCGTTCTCACCCTGGAGGGCATTTGCAGCAATGGTCTTGCCCGCTAAGTCTTTGATCGATGTAATTCCGCTATTCGCACTCACCAGAATTCCGGACCACGCCTGGGCAGAGCTGGCTGCGGCTGCGTCGCCCTCGGCCACGAATTGAAGCGGCAAACTGTGTGCTCTTGCCAAAATAAGGTTGGCCGTTGCGCCGAATCCGAAGTCGAGCGAACCTCCAACAACAGCGCTCGCTACTGCGGCACCACCCTGAAGTGCGTGAGGCACAACTGTGAGGTTCTGCTTTGCGAAGAAACCCTGCTTGATACCTAGGTATAGAGGAGCTACGTCGGCAATCGGCAAAACACCGACGTTGACGGTTGCCGGCGCTGCCGTCGTAGAGGTGACGCTGGCTGCCGTTGTACTCGTAGAGGAGCTACTTGAGGCAGTGCTCCCACAGGCTGCAAGCAGTGCTGCTGTAATACCTAGCGAGAGTAATCTCACCTTTTTCACGCTGAAAACACTTTTTGACATTCTCAAATCTCCCCCTGGATTTGCTATTTAAACTTGAAGTTCGGTGCTGAGACAACTATTTCTACGAGATTCAATTTCGATTCCTGCCTCACCTTATGGCGACGCCCCTGATGTTTTAGACCCATGAGTCAGCGGAAGGCGGCTCCTCCCCGTAGGTATCGAACCAGGAGACAATCGGCGATCTGAGAACTCCGAGCTTCTCAATCTCGGCCTCCACCACATCACCCGGCTTCAGATAGTTTGCGAAAGGATCGTCCATACTTGCAGCAACTCCTGCAATGGTTCCGGTAGTCACAAGGTCGCCAGCGCTGTAGGTCTGAGGAGAATGATAAGCGACAAGTTGAGGTATCGACACTGACATCTTCGAAGTGTTCGACTTCTGTCTCACATGGCCGTTTACCCGAAGCTCCATATCCAGGGCATGAGGGTCACCAACCTCGTCGGCTGTTACTATCCATGGTCCTATGGGGCAGAAAGTATCTATGGCCTTGGAAAATGAGAAGACTCCCGACTTCATCTCTCGTCTTTGAATATCCCTGGCAGTAATGTCGTTGAATATCAGGTAACCCGCTATGTGATCCTGGGCCTGCTCAGCAGAGAAAAACTTCCCCGGCTTACCAATGACGATCGCCATCTCTAATTCGTAGTCGAGTTCATTCGTTAGTTGCGGTGGGTAGACAACTGGCTCATCGGGACCCACGATCGCATCGACATTCTGGAAGAAAACGATCCCCTTGTTGACCGGATGGGACCAGTTCACCCTCACGAGGTCCTCATGATGCTCGCGAAAATTGCCGGCAGTGTGGAAGAACTTCTTCGGAACAATTGGCGCCCTTAGTCTCGCAGAAGCTAGTGGAACGACTTCGCCACTCTCTCTGACCCGACCAGCCAACTCGAAGTAGGTACGCATATCGGGGCAATCAAACTCCACGATCTGATCCCCATCCAGCCGGCCAACCCTTCCTGCATCAAAGGTAACGAGCTTCACGCCATCCTCCAAACATCAGTTACTTTTATCCAGTAAAAGTAACTTTCACTCTTTTCAACGTAGCAGCGCCTTAGTTAGCTGTCAAGCATGCACGGCAATCTTCGTTCCGCGACTTGGCGCAGTAGCCGAGTACCCAGATATCAATGCGCAATGTGTATGACCACTGAAAGGATCAAGCACCCGGCCGCCAAGTCGGTTTCTCTGTGGCAGAAAGGGCCAGAACGAAAATACAGGTCCAACAAGCAAGCAAAGTCGGATCAGTCCGCATCGCAGTGGTTGACAATACGTCTCTTACTGTGCATAATGAAAGTGACTTTTACTGAATAAAACTCACGGGAGGACGAAATAGCTTCGGTGTATTCATCCACAGATCGTCCAGGGCAATGGCTCGGCCTGGACGGAGCCCGAGTCTTGATAGCTGGAGCAGGTGGTATCGGCCTAGCGTGTGCCACTGCGTTCGCCTATGTAGGCGCAAGAATTGCGATATTTGATGCTAATCCCGAAAAGCTGAGGGCTGCGAGTGGTTCGCTGACCAGTGAGTGTTATCTTCGGGAAGTCGACCTGGCGGTCCCGGAGCAGGTCAAGACTGCTGTAGATGCAGTCGAGGACGAATTTGGTGGATTAGATGTAGTTTTGCATGCTGTAGGCATCAACATCCGCAAACCCTCATTACAACTCGAGCCGGACGAGTGGCTCAAAGTCCTCAAGGTAAATCTCGATAGTGCGTTCTGGCTGGCACAGGCGGCCGGTCGGCACATGGTTCCTCGACGGTCAGGTCGAATTATTCTCGTCTCCTCGGTCTCTAGTCAGCTAGCGCATCCCGACCATGCTCCTTACGCCGCCACGAAAGCCGGCCTAAACCAGATGATGCGCGTAATGGCAAGGGAATGGGCCAATGATGGAGTGACCCTGAATGCAATTGCACCAGGGTACATCGAGACAGAACTGACTATTGGTTACCTCGAAAAGGAGGAGAATAGACAGAGACTCACCTCTCTTGTCCCTATGGGGAGGCTCGGAGTACCACAGGAGCTGACTGGTCCAGTTCTGTTTCTCGCATCCCCACATTCAAGTTTTATCACGGGACAAGTCCTATATATCGATGGTGGAAGAACTCTGGTCTGACGAGTTCCCGGCAATGTTGCCGTCGATAGCGAACCAGTACAGATATCTTTAGCTAGAAAGGAGCCCTATGGGCACGAATGAAGATTTGAGAAGGACAAAATTCCCACAGGAGGTCTTCCCAAGATTCGCCGGGAAATGGGTCATGGTTACCGGTGCCGGCACTGGATTCGGCGCAACCTTAGCTGAGCGGGCGGCTGCAGAAGGGGCTAATGTCGTCATTCACTACAACTCCTCAGAAGCCGGAGCCCACCAGACAGCCAGACTCGTCGAGTCGTATGGGAGAGAGGCTCTTGTTGTAAGGGCAGACCTCAAGAGCTGGGATCAGATCAAAGCGATGGTCCAGAACGTCTGGGAGCAGACCGACGGACTTGATGCGCTCATAAACAATGTGGGTGACATAGCAACGGATCAGATGTCATGGCGCGAGATCAAGGAGGAAGTGATAGACCGGGTACTCGCTGTCGATATCAAAGGGACCATGCTGATGATCCACGAGAATGGCGAGCGGATGTTAAAGCGTGGACGAGGAGCAATCGTCAACATAGCATCGACGGTTGTGGTCCGGGGGAGCCCCAGGGCGCCCCAGTATGCTGCGGGAAAGTACGGAATAATCGGACTCACCAAGTCATACTCCTACGCCTTTGCTCCTACTGTGCGAGTCAATGCATTTGGCCCCGGCTTCATGGAGACCGAATCTACCCTTTCCCGTGAAGACTGGAACAGTGGCAGGCGTGAGCGGGTGATATCGCAGACGCCGATGGGTCGAATCCCAAAACCAGAGGAGCTAGCAGCGGCGGCACTCTGGTTGGCAACAGATGATGCGTCACATATGACCGGGAACTTTATCATGTGCGACGGGGGCTACAGCATGATCGGCGCCTAACTTGGCTCCTGGGCAAAGCTTGTATCTCCGAGGGTAGGTGCCATGAAGAATTTCGGTAGCACCTACCCACAATTACTGTTCTGAATTGGAGAAGATCTATGCGACTTAAGCGACACGTTCCGTCGGATCTAAACGAGGAGCAACTTGCCCTCTACGGGGAGATTTCCGGCGGCAGACGAGCCGATGGAAAGCAGCACTTTCCAATAGTCGGTCAGGACGGAGCCCTAGAAGGTCCCTTTAATGCAATGCTGCTTGCACCAAGAGTCGGTTTAGGACTGCAAAGATTGGGATCCTCTATCCGATATGAATCCAATCTCTCCCCTCGTCTGCGCGAGATTGCGATACTTATGGTCGCAAGTAGGTGGAACTGTGACTTCGAACGACGTGCCCATGAGCCAATAGCCGCCAATGCAGGAGTCTCGATAGCCGAAATGGCATCGATCCACGAAAACGGATCGTTTCATTCGATTGACCCAACCGAAAAGGTCATGCTGAACACCATTTGGACAATCCTGCAAGCTGCAGATCTAACCGACGACGAGTACGCAGCTGCGGTGGATCAGGTTGGTCCAGAGATCGTCTTCGAGCTGCTCACGCTCATAGGCTACTACTCGACGCTCGCACTGCAACTTCGTATTTTTCGTGTCGAGTAACCCGGTGCCAAGTGCGAAACTTGTTGAACTACTTGACTCCCTCAGCAGCGCGGTCTTGTTGCTGCTTCGATTCCGACTTCTCAACTAGTTCCATGTGTCGATTGGGAGGACCTAATGTCGGGCTATCCTTGCAGCCAGTGGCGGATAATTCCCTCATCTGCCTTTACGGGAGATTGAAGGCCTGTCCGGATGAGTAACAGAATCGATCAACCCTCAGAGGGAGAAGTACCTCCCGCTGCACAGGTGCCAGCACGGTCATACCGGGTGGAGGCTCTGTCTAAAGGACTTAGGTTGCTCTCACTTTTTACGGCTGAGAGGCCAGCATTGAGAGTGAAAGATTTGGTCCAATTGAGCGGAATACCCATGCCAACTGCCTTTCGACTCGTCGCTACCTTAGAGGAGGAGGGGTACCTCGAAAGAACGGTTGACGGAATGGTTCGCCCTGGAACCAGTGTTCTGGCACTCGGCTTCGCAGCGGTCCAGGGGCTTGACGTTGTTCAGAGTTCGGCTCCGATCCTCCGTGAGCTCGCTGCAACTACCGGCGAGACCGTAAATCTAGGAGTCCTCTACAACGATCAGGTCCTCTTCGTTGCTCGGGTTCCTAGGACAGACAGCCTCCTTGCTGCCGGGATAAGGGAGGGTTCCACGGTTCCAGCCGTCTTCAGTTCAATTGGGAAGGTCATCCTCGCGTCGATGAGCGACGAAGAGTTAACAAGATGCATCTCTGAGTCATCTTTTGCGGGGCGGTGGGGTCCAAATGCCGTACGAACCATTGGGGATCTCCGAATCCAGCTCGAGGCAGCTCGAAACGACGGTTATCTCGTCCAGCACGAGGAGGCAATTCCAGGTCTAAGTTCGATAGCTGCACCGATTTATCAACGCGGCAGAACAGTAGTAGCGGCGGTGAATGTGGCGGTACCCAGCTCGGACTACTCGGGAGATCGACTAATCGCGACTACCTTGGAGCCCCTACTGCAGGCAGCACAACGCATTTCGCTCCGGCTTGGTGGAAGTCCAGCCAGAAGTTGAACGTGAGTAGATCATTTAGAGCATCTAGCTCGACAGCTATCATGATCCAGATTTGCTGAATAACCGGAACATGGCTCCATATCCGTTGCATACTCTTTCCACTACCGCAATTAGAGCACTTCAACTTTAAACCGCGCCACCAAAGATGACCGTTACCATTGAATGCCTCAATATCCAAGCATCGGACTCACCGAGGCAGTACAGCCAAGTTTGCCGCACATTCTCAGTTGAAGGTAACTGCCAACGAAAGTTCTGTCTGCGCGGATGACCAAAAGCGCTGAAATCGGCCGCCCAAAAAGGCTATTTCATGTTGGTCGGCGTAAGAGAGACGCTGGACTTGGCCCGCTGATCCAGCCATGTCATATACAGATGGATTCATTCGGAAAGAATGACCCACTGCCGAAGTAGGGGCGCCTTCGGCAGTGGGCTGAGCAGATCTAACTTGTGACCGGCTCTCCTGTTGAAGTTGTTCTGCCTTGCGGCGATCGAGTATGCCTAGACATTGGACCTCCGCCGGCTCATGATTAGCCCTCAATGCAAAGGTCAACAACCTCAATTAACCAACGGAAGCTACATAAGCAGCTGAATACCCTCCTTGGGAATCTCAATCAGTTAACAGTTAAGAAATCGAGATACGGTTCTCCAACCTTCCGATCCCGTCGATCTCAGAGATCACCAGATCGCCATTAAGGAGGTACTTCGGAGGATCAAAACTCACCGCCACTCCACTTGGTGTACCCATCGCAATGAGGTCACCGACCTCTAGGGAAACCACCGAGGAGATGGTCTCGATCGCTTGCTCGATTCCCGTGATCATCTCAGATAACAACGCATGCTGTCTCAGCTCACCGTTTACCCAAGTGGACAGCGCTCGTTCATCTCTTGGCGCAATCTCGTCCGGCGTCACCACAACTGGACCAAGCGGGGATGCGGCAGGTAGCGATTTCGCCAAAAACCACTGGGCATGCTTACTCTGCAGATCTCGAGCGGTGATGTCATTGATAACGGAATAACCAGCGATGTGATCGTTCGCCTTCTCCGCAGAGATCGATCGTCCCGCCTTACCAATCACGACGGCCAACTCGGTTTCGTAGTCGAGTGCATGGCTCAGAGCTGAGTCGACCTGGATCTCATCGGTTGCACCACAAAGGGACGTTGCCGCCTTCGTGAATACAATCGGCGCCTTAGGAACTACATCCACATCGTTGTTGAAGGCGGCGAACTCCGCCGCATGTTCCACATAGTTCTTACCAAGGCACATAACGTTCCGCGCTGGACGAAAAGGCAGCGTCGGCTTGAAAGATGCTGGCAACAATCTGCCACCACTGGTATATTCATCGGCGAGGGCCCTGCCCCCAATTAGTATCTCGATGAACTCTGTCGACCCGGTCCTGCCGGTGTCGAGCCAGCCATCTTTAGACCAGACGGCAATGACGGTACTCGAGCCGTCTGTCAACGTTGCTAATCGCATCGTTATTTTCTCCTAATCACAGCGGATATTACGATCTAAACAATGATGGACTCGACCCATGCGAGCGTTGCCCGCAAGTGGCTTCGAATGAGTTCCTCGAGACGGTCTCCATCACCGGAGGCCAGAACCGCCACCATCTCAATGTGGTCGGCTTCTGCTCGCTTCCGGCTTTCACCCGAGCGTGCGACCATGTTTATATACAGAATCGCCCTATTCCTCAATTGGGTGATCATCTCGACGACGAGCTTCTTTTCGGATATGCGGTACATCGTTGTATGAAATGCCAGATTTCCCCGGATCCACTCGACCGACGTCTCTGCACGGGACAATTCGTCTATACAATCCCGGAGATCCGCCAGATCAGCGTCAGTGAAGTGCTTCAAAGCATCTCTTGCGGCTACGCACTCAAGCATCTCCTGAAGCTCGTAGATCTCGCGAAGTTCAGTGATCGAAGGAGCCGCAGCTACCGCGCCACGATGATGGTCGAGTCGAATCAGACCCTCCACAGTGAGTCGCTGAAGCGCCTCACGAAGCGGAGTCCTACTCACACCCAGCCTCTTCGACAGGAGATCCTGGCGAATGAGGGAACCGGGAGGTATGGCGCCCGAAAGTATGAGACCCCGCACCGCATCGGTCGCCGCCTCTGTCGCAGTTGTCCGATTCAGAAGTAGCGGAACTACCTCTGACTTCACTTCAGACAAGGAGGCCCCTCCTTTCGAGGGTCAGTGCCAAGTGCAACGAACTATCCTCGGCGAACTGATAACGATAGTGCATTCGAACCATCCCAAAGAATCTCCATCATCTGAGTTTCCCGATTGTTGATATCGAATTCTGGCAAACTGATCCGCTCCCCCGACCCTGGCAGGATGGCAGCACTTCCCATGTCAACCCCAATAGAAGAGACCTAGGCATGCGCCCGCTCTTGGTCAGCACCCATCAGGGCTCTCAATGCGAGCCTGTCTGCTGCGGCAAAACTGTCCTCTCGCACCTGCATGACGATACTCGACCGAAGGTCACGCTTAATAGCTTTGAGCACTGAAGCGGGTATATCCAGAAGCTCATCTATTACAGCTCGAACGCGATTAGAGAGCAGCTCTGGTGCCACAACTTCATTCACAAGCCCCAAACTCTTGGCTTCAGAGGCATCGAAAGTTGCCCCGGTGGATGCTAGCCAAAAAGCATCTCGCCGACCCACCACGTGGGGAAGCCAAGCGAGCACTAAAGCTGGCGACAACGACGCTCTAACCTCGGGAAAACCGAAACTCGCAATCGATGATGCAATCGTTACATCTGACAGACCGACCAGTCCGACACCAAATCCAGCCGCTGGACCACCAACCTCTGAGACAACAGTCAACTCACTGGAGATAATGGCTACGTTGACCTCAGCAAGCGCCCTAACCATAGCACTGACATTGGACGCACCACGAGCGGAGCCATCCCTTCCAGTACAGAAGGTCTCTCCGTTCGACCTGAGTAATAGTATGCGGGACCCACTGGGTGGATCGACAAGAATGCTCGAAAGCTCCTCACACATCCCCCGGGTGAAATGATTACCCTGACCGTGGTTCATCTCCACAGTCAGCAGTGCCCCAACCGAATCGATCTTCAGCCCATCACTCATCTAGTTCAAACGCTCCAATCGTTCCCCGTTGTACCAATCCACGGGCTCCTCAGCCGTTCGAATCGTGATCGCTTTCACGTTAGTGAAGTCATGAAATGACTCCCACCCGCCTTCTCGACCAATCCCACTCTCTCCTGCTCCCCCCCAAGGCGAACTCGGATCGAGCCTATGGTGGTCGTTAACCCATACAATCCCAGATCGAAGGCCAGAAGCCACCCGATGAGCCCGCGCTACATCCCGAGTCCAAAGTGCTGCACCCAATCCATAGATTGAATCGTTCGCCATAGCTAGTGCCTCCTGTTCACCTCGAAATGGAACAACAAAAGCCACTGGTCCAAAGATCTCTTCCCTGGCAAGTCGATACTCCTGTGAAGGTGCCACACAAACTGACGGCTCGATGAAGAATCCGCCTGGGCGATCTTGTAGGGAGGCTATCGCGCCACCATAAAGCACCTTGACGCCGTCCTGCTCAGCATTTCCCACCTTGTCGATCACTCGCTGGCGAGCAGCCGATGAGATCATAGGTCCGAGCTGGGTAGAAAGTTCAGACGGATCACCCATACGTAGACTTCGTGCCACTTGAGTGAGCTCTTCGGAGAATTCCTCATAGATGGCGTCTTCCACAATGAACCTTCGGCCCGCAATGCAGGTTTGACCAGCACCGATGAAGGCCGCAAATGCAGCCCCACGAACTGCATCCTTTAGCGGCGAGTCGGCAAACACCACTACCGGAGAGGAGCCACCAAGTTCAAGCGTGCACTTAGCGAAGCGCTGAGCACAAGCACTGGACACTGCTCTACCCGCGTCTGTTCCACCAGTAAAGACGATCTTCGCAACCTTAGGGTGAGCAGCTAGGCGAGCGCCTGCAACCGTACCTAAACCTGGAACTACATTCAGCACGCCGGCTGGAATGCCAGCCTCAAGTGCGAGCTCTCCCAGACGCAACGCAGTGAGGGGGGTCAGCTCAGATGGCTTCAACACCACTGAATTTCCAGTTGCTAGAGCAGGAGCAAGACTCTTAGAAGTGATCATCAACGGATGGTTGAAGGACGAGAGGATACCAACCACCCCAATAGGAGAGCGCTCGGTATAGGAGTGGTACGGCCCCGGCATGGGAACCACACTGCCGCGATCTGCAAGAAGAAGTGCGGCGTTGTAACGATACCATTCTGGCAGACGTTGTATCTGAGCTCGAGTCTCCCGAATTGGTCTCCCATTATTCAAGGTCTCGAGTTGGAAGAGTTCCTCAAGAGCATCTTCAATCCTGTCAGCGAATGAGGTGAGGATCCTCGCCCGGTCATGCACGCTGCGCCTGCTCCAGACTCCATCCTCAAATCGCTTCGCCGCAACTTCAACGGCCCGATCAATGTCTGCCGCATTAGCACACGAGACAAGGGCAATCTCCGTACCTGTCGATGGATTTAGTACCGAAAGTGGATCGGCACTACCTTCGACGGATACGCCGTCAATCAGAAGTCCTTTCTGGGCACACATGCCTAAACAACTCCTTTAGAAAATTCATCATCGCAGTACACGGGCGGGCGAAACCACACGACTCGATAGCTGGCATAGGACATCTC
The DNA here is from genome assembly GCA_013044385.1 of Acidimicrobiaceae bacterium. Taxonomy (GTDB): domain Bacteria; phylum Actinomycetota; class Acidimicrobiia; order Acidimicrobiales; family Acidimicrobiaceae; genus JABEUN01. Next base: position 11,725 of record JABEUN010000066.1, on the reverse strand, counting down.
TATTTTCCAGTCGCTCCGCTCACGAGAGGTCCAGCGTTACCACGTCCCAAGAACAGCTTGCCAAGGTCAGGGATAGCTCTCAACTCTTCAGCGCTACCTTCCATTTTGAGCTGACCATCGGTAAGTATGTAACCCCAAGAAGCCACCTCGAGGCCGAGACTTACTCGCTGTTCAATCAGCAGAACTGCTCGCCCAGCATTAGCTCCGACAGCGACGATACCCTGCAAGACCTTCTCAGCGATCAATGGTGCCAGGTTGGCAGTCGGCTCGTCCAGAATGAGGAGGCGAGGGCGGGTCATCAAGGCTCGAGCAATCCCAAGCATCTTTCGCTCGCCACCGGACAACGTACGTGCAGCTCGCTTCTTGCTCCTGGTAAGTTGAGGAAAAAGAGTATAAACCTCCTCCTCCCGCTCCTTGAGATCTTTACCCTTGTAGGCGTAGCCGCCCATCTCGATGTTCTCCTGAACAGTCAGAGGGGGAAACACGTCACGCACCTGAGGAACGTAGCCAATGCCGTGGCCGACTCGATCCTCCTCACCCATAGGCGTTAGATCGACACCGTCGAGTCTTACCGACCCTGTAATCGCTGGCAACTCACCTATGATTGACTTCACAAGCGTGCTTTTGCCTGCACCATTTGGACCCATGATCAAGATGATCTCTCCAAGGCCAACTTGTACACTTACATCTCTTACAATTGGCACCCGGTTGTAGCCGGCACTAATGCCGGACACCTCCAGAAAGGCCTTTGGCCGCTCAGTCACTCTCATCACCGATCTGCTCCGGCCGAGCATCGCACCTAGATGGCGACACTACGGCAAACTCTCTCTCAAAATCAGCCGAGGTATGCATCTTGCACCTCTCGATTGTTGACAATCTCGTCGTATGGTGCGTCTGCGATCTTTTTGCCAAAGGACATCACCACGACACGATTGCTCAGTGCCCGCACAACCTCGAGGGCGTGCTCTACGATGATGATTGATATACCTTCATCACGGATAGCGCAAAGATCTCCAACGAGCTTCTCGACCAAGTGAGGTGCCACTCCGACCATCGGCTCGTCCAAAAGCAGTAGCTTTGGTGATGTCATCAGACATCGCATAATCTCGACCAGCCGGCGCTGTCCACCACTCAGCTCCTTGGCGTAAGCATTGGCAACGTGGGTCATATCGAAGCGCTCTAGCATTTCCCAAGCCCGACCTGCGATCTCTCGATCAGAACGGGAGTTCTCCTTTCGATGGAAAACCACCGAAGTCAAGCTCGCCCCCTTGAATCCGTTACCAGCGGTAACCAGATTCTCAAAAGTCGTCATATCGCCGAACTCGCTCGTCGATTGGAAGGTCCTAAGAAGTCCAAGTCGAGCTCGCCTATATGCACTCAACTTCGTCACGTCACGACCGTCGAGGAGAATTGATCCTCCTGCAGCCTTTGCTTGGCCGCCCAAGGAGGCAAGCATGGTTGATTTGCCAGCCCCATTAGGTCCGATCAGTCCAACCGCCTCTCCCGCTTTTACGTCGAAGGAGACACCGTCAACTGCGACCACGCCGCCATATCGCACCACTACATCTCTAGCAGAAAGGACTACTCGCCCATCGCCATCAGAGGCCGTACGCTCCACAGGTGCATCTGCTAGCTTCTCCGATTCAATCACGCCGACCCCCTACTATTCAATGTCTCAGCTCTGCAACCCTGGGTCTTCACTTCGCCTCTGCCTTTTGTGTTCGGCGCAGCGAAAGCTTTGACATGGACCTGCCTCTTAGAACTCCATCAAAGTTGCCCGCATATACGAGGTTTCGCTTTTCTGGAATGATCCCTTGTGGCCGAATGAGAAGGCTCGCCATCCACATGAGGCCAATTACCACCCATTCCAGCGAATCGATCAGCCCCGGGTACCCGAACGGCGGAAGAAAGCGCGGCAACTCTAAAAACAGGATCGGGACGAGGAGTGTACCCAACACCACGCCCTTGTAGTTTCGATTCCCACCTACGAACATGGCGGTCAGGATTACAAAGGTCTCGGCATAGCCCCACGCTCCGGGAGACCAAGCTCCAATGTATTCAACTAAGAGACCACCGCTCAAGCCAGCGATTGCCCCACCTATAACAAAAACCTGCAAGCGAAGCGCTGTCACGTTTATGCCCAAGCTGATAGCCGCATCTTCCTGGTCACGCATCGCTCTAAGGGCGCGTCCCCAAGGAGAAACCGAAAGCCATCGCACCAGCAAATAGACCACAGCGCAGATCACCAATGTCCACACAACGTAGATCCACTGGTAGCCCAAGCTAGAAAGGGGAAGAGTAGTGCCCAACGGACGGCCAACGCCGGTGACTCCGTTCGAACCGTTAAAGAGGTGCGTATCAGAACTGACAACCTGCCAGGCGATTAGCGACACGATAAGTAGCACCGCCGCCTGATAATCCTTGCGCATACGCCGCAGTCCAAATGAACCGATAACGAGGGCCAAAACTGCGCCGGCAAGAGTAGCCAGAATCAGAGGAAGCGGAAATGGAAGGCTCGCCCCAAAAAGGTAGGTCTGAAAGGCGTTTGCACCGGTGTCCGGACCGAGCGAAACCGATGCCGCAACGTATGCGCCGATCGCCTGAAAGATTATGTAGGAGAGATTGATGATCCCGCCGAAACCGAACTGCAGATTCAGCGAGTAAGCAGACAAGACATCGATAGCGAAATAAACGAGCAAAGTAGTTATGTAAAATTCCCAAGCGCCCACGCGCAGATCTCCTTCAAATGGTGTGCGAGGGAGTGCCTGCTGGAACGGGCCAGCAGGCACTCCATTTACAGCTCAGACCGTGACTTGCGCCTCGGCATTGTGTCCTCCACCAACCGCTCCCGGTCGTGCAAGCAGCACTATCACGAGTACCGCAAAACCAGCAACCTGACTGTAAGCAGGCTGCCCAAGAGCGGACACCAACTGTGTAACGATGCCCATTGCAAGAGCCGCCAGAACCGCTCCCGACGGTGAACCCGCACCACCTAGAAGGGCCGCTGCAATGACAAGGGGCAGGAAAGTCTGGCCCGATGAGTAACCAATGCTCTGGGAGTCGATGGCATATACCACACCAGCCAGACCACACAGGAAGCCGCTGAGTAGCCAGGTCACGGTAACTACCCGTCCGGTCCTAATACCGCACGAACGGGCCAGGCTTGGCTCGGCAGCGGTCGCCCGCAGTGCCTTGCCAACCCGTGACAGCCTAAGCAGGAGCTCGAGGCCGATAAAGACCGCTAGTCCAATTGCCGCCAAGATTACCTGAGTAGGTGTAATTACTACCGGACCTAGGTGGATCGGTGCACTTTGCAAAACTGTGAACTGGTAGATGTTGTTTCTAGACAACGCCTGCAGCCCATAGTCGATCACGAGGCCGAGGCCGAGGGTCACCATCATCAACTCAAAGAGTTTTGCACCTCTTCGAGCGTATGGACGGAAAACATAGACCCCCATAGCCAAGGTCATAACCGCTCCGAAGAGTCCGCCAACCACGAGGCCCAGCCACGCACTCACATGGTGACTCACCAAGATGTAGGCCACAAAAGCAGCCGCCGTCATCACCCCACCGTAGCTGAGGTTCAGCATGTTGGTCAGTCCGAACTGAATGGTGAATCCCATCGATCCGATGGCGACTACTGACGCGAGCACTACACCGAAGGCAACCGCCGAGATTAGCGTATCGAACATCGTTATGCGACTCCCTGAACCGGAACAGCCGCGATCTGCTTGGCAGTCACAACACCGAGGGGAATCGGATTGAACGATGCATCGCTCTGAACGGCTTCCTGGTTGCCATCAGAGTTGTGATACTTGTCGAAGTTGATGGTGCCGGTAGCGCCGAAGTACTGAATCTGCTTTCCGGCTTTCAATGCTGCCACTCCTTGGGCGAAGGTGTATACAACCGTCTTGCCCGGTGCAGGATTTGTCACCTTGGAGATGTAGCTATTGAACACCTTCGGGTTCACACTGTGAGCCGCTTCCATCGCCAATGCCACTGCGACTACACCGTCGTAGTAGGTAATGGAGAAGGGGTTATTCAAGTATGACTGCCATGGAGGCGGTACCTGAGCCTTGCTTGCACGGACGCCATTCTGGAATGCTGTGACAGCAGCTGTCGTCTGAGAAGGCTCCGTAACCATGCCGGTGTAGTCCGTCAGGAAAGCAGAACCAAGGGCACCTTTGACAGCAGTTAGCCAAGGCGCGGTAAATGTCGCCTCAGTTCCGATTATTGGCTTCAAACCACCAAGCTGCTTCAGTTCACCGAAGAAAGTACCTGCTGTTGTTGCATCAGATTCCGTCATGATGACCTGTGGATTGCTGGCCATCAACTTCTGGACCGAAGACAGATAAGACGGCTGATCCGGTGTGATATTTAGCTGGGAGACCAACGTCATGTGAAGCGCCTTCAAGCTGGCTAGCACGCCAGGAAGGTCACCCTGTGATCCGCTATCAGTTCCGAATACCGTAGCCACCCGGGTGTAGCCCTTCTTCTGCGCCCAAAGTGCCATACCTGTACCGTTTGCAGAGTCTGGTGGGAACAGCCTCCAGAAATATTGATAGGTACTCCTGTTGTAGGAGGACTCACCAGCGACGGCTGTCATTGGGATACTCGCTGAGTTCAGGACTGGAACAATTGTGGGTGCCGAAGCCGTGCCAGGTCCCGCTACCAGTACTAGATTGCTCGTGGTGGCCAGCAGCTGCTGCACTGCTGGGAGTGCGTCTGCCGGATCGCCACGGGTGTCAACACCCTTATAAACCAACTTATGTCCAAGCACACCACCAGCACCATTGATCTGGTTGATGGCTGGATAGATACCACCGGCCTGGTTCGAGCCTTCAAAGCTGCTTGAACCCGTGATGGCGATGACGCCTGCGATGACGAGCGGCGATCCGGCTGATGCACCAGATCCCCCGCTACTGCTACCGGTTGAAGTCGACGCAGTCGACCCGCAGGCAGCTACCATCACACCTAGCGCCGCCGTAGCAGTGACGCCCTTTAACAGCGTGACACGCACAATTACCCCCCATTGAATTGGTCGTAAGCGGCACCGGGGTAAATTGCCTCCCCGGCCACCACTTGCATATTGTATCCAATATGCAAGTCCCCGTCACACATTAGAAACAAAAACATTCAGCTTCTTCTAAGCTGCTTCAGATTTGTTTCGCAGACGGAGGCTTCCTCTTCCGACAAATTCGAAAGTACTCCGGTAAGTACTGGATGCATACGGCATGCCGTGAACTGGCCACTTTGCAATCCGGATCACTAAAAGCGATCCCAGCTTCGCCAAGTTGCCAATATGGCCAGGGAGAAGGGTCCGAAAACCAAATAGACAGTAGGTTCTGTTCTTCCCCAAGACAAGCAGATTCGCTCCTTCGACCAACCTCGTCGCGTGCGCGCTAAGGATAGTGGGATCGATCTCAAAATTCAGTTCCGATCGGCTTGTCAGAATTCAAGGCGATATCTCACAAACCGACTTTCTCGGACATCGCTTTCGAGCAACCGAGCCTTGCACCAAGGGCCTACCAAGATGCAGAAGTCGTAGGCGAGCTATCGATACCTGTTAGGAGTCGCATTCTGGTGAGTCGATAACAGTTGATTAACTAAAGTCTTGTTCAGCACCTGTAACCCGGTTTTCACGTAGCCTCTACCAGCCGGATCGAGACTGGCAACCATCGAAGAGGTGTCGAGCGTTGGAGGAACCCGTGGAAGTATCGAGGACTTTCGAGGCACCCGCGTCCGGATATGCAGTTGCAGAAATAAAGGCAGAGGGCCTCGTGAGAATAGTAAATGCCGACGGCGGGCAAGTTGGTGATCTATTCGCCTTCGTTGCTGAAAAGAGGTCGGAGTATGCAAGCGCTCCGCACACTCGCTCGATTACGAGGCGGCTGTTCCCTTCCGAGGGCGAGTTCATCTTCAGCAGCGAGAGGCGCCCAATGCTGCAGCTCGTAACCGACTCGTCTCCGGGAAGACACGACACCTTATACGCTGCGTGTGACCCGAAACGTTATGAAATGCTCGGCGCCTTACCCGACCATAGGACCTGTGCGACCAACCTCGAGGAGGCCATGGCGGTATTTGGCGGTCTGGGTATGCCAACACCTCAACCCTTCAACCTCTTCATGGAAGTGCACGTCTCTGAAAGCGGAGGTCTTGAGGTAACTCCCTCCACGGCCGCACCTGGTGACTTCGTCCTTTTCAAGGCTATTGAGGACGTAATCCTTGTCCTCTCAGCCTGTCCGATGGACGTCTACGAAATCAGTTCGGGAGGCCTAAGCGCCTTACGCATCGAACTTCTCGAGCGAAAATAGCCAGTCTTAGCACGTCGACACACCATCGTCTAGTCCTAGGCGTTCCAGACCAACTACTGCCGATGAATGCCCAAGATACGCCATCCCTTGTCGTAGAATCCGACGGCATCAGCGACACGAGCAGACGCGAAATTCTGTTGCGAATGGAGGTATATCGGAACCGCGCCTTCTTCAAGGATCCTTACCGAGGCTTGTGATATCAGTGCCTTGGCTAGACCGGCACCTCTGCCTCGCTCCTCGGTTACAACGGCAAGTTCCCGACCAAACCGGCTTAGGCGCTTTATTCCGACCCCGGCTATGTATCTACCGGAATCATCGAATGCCAAAAGAACGTCTCCACCGAATGGCTTTAGCCAGCCTGGAACTTCTTTACTTGAACATGGGGTCCATACTCCGTCACTTGCTAACGGCTCTGGGCTCGCAGTAAAGCGGAAAACGCCTTCAAAGTAGGTGGAGTTCTTGAGATCAAGTAGGGCGGGAAGCCTTCTAAGGGGACTCCTATCAGATCCGTCAACTTCAGCCACTAGCTCAGTCACTGGCTCCACTAAGTTCGGTGGTACTGAAATCACACCATGACCGGCAGCGTCCACTACGCCGACGAAATCCCGAACCTCCCCATCCCAATCTGGAAGCAAACGACGTTCGGAGCCAACGACCTGCAGGAGGTCCCTGTCTGTGGACCACGATCCGAGATAATCATTCAGGTGTGCCGTCAGTAGATCAGACGCGATTGACCCACTCTCTTTACTCTCCAAAATTCAAACCTCAACTGCTCGCTTGCGCAGCCACCTTAGGCTGCAACCTGTGATGAGCACTCATCCGTGATGAGTTTTACATTTTCAGGTCACAAAGACCCCTACGTCGCTTGCCAGCAAAGCCGAAGAAATTTTCCTTATCTACGAAACTTCAATGCGCTGATCCGCCTGGGGAAGAAAGAGATACTCGGTAACTCCAGAGTTCAGAGCGAAGTGCCACAGGCGGTGCTGGGGAATCGGATTTGGCCACGCCTGCGTGACCATGTCCAAATGCTGATGAAGTCAGCCACGCAGCAAATGCGTCCTCGTCACGCCATCTCGTGATCACTAGCCATTCGTTCCTGTCGTCAGAAGGTTCCAGTAATTCAAAGCCCTCAAACCCGTCCTGATTGTCCACTGCGCCTGCGCGGGCAGCGAATCGCTTTGCCAACTCCTGCCCACCCTCGCTGGGTACGGTAAGGACGTTAATCTTGATGACTGTCACATCATCAATCTAATGGTGAATCCGCAATCCAAACCAAACGGCCACAGACGATCCTCACGAATTGGCAAGTCGAGCGATTTGTCTTCAAGGAGATAGATGTAAAAGCCGCATGACCGAGAAAATTGCTGACTTCCCACGTCCCTAATAAACGTACGGCACCAATTGGGTACTACTGATTCGTTGTGGCCCCAGTTTCAAGATCGAGCGATTCCTGAGCCTGAAACTGCGTACGGTAGAGGTCCGCATACGTACCGTTTCTCTCAACCAACTCGTCATGTCTACCCCGTTCGACAATTCGACCCTCGGAGATGACGAGAATCTGGTCTGCCTCCCTGACCGTAGAAAGTCGGTGAGCGATCACCAAGGAAGTTCGACCTCTAAGTGCGTGCTTGAGTGCCAATTGAACTGCGGCCTCGGACTCCGAGTCCAAGTGTGCTGTCGCCTCGTCTAGTACTACGACATCAGGAGCTTTCAGCAGGAGTCTCGCGATGGCGATCCGCTGCTTTTCGCCGCCTGACAGTCTGTAGCCCCTCTCCCCTACCTCAGTGTCCAAACCGTCGGGAAGGGTTTCTATCAGGTGAAGGATCTGCGCCGACTTCAGTGAATCGGCCAGCTCAGCATCCGTAGCATCCGGCTTCGCAAACAGTAGATTTGACCGGATTGTCTCGTGGAAAAGGTGTACATCCTGGGTCACCACACCAACACTGTGATGCAACGACTTGAGGCTGGCGGTTCTTACATCAACACCACCAATCTCAACCGAACCCGAGGTCACATCGTAGAGTCGAGAAACAAGGTGGCTGATCGTGGTCTTGCCTGCACCTGAGTGCCCAACGAGAGCAACGAGTTGACCCGGCTCTGCTCGGAAATCGATATCAAAAAGTACTTGAGCACTCGGCGTCTGGTCCAATACTGCCACCGATTCGAGTGAAGCAAGTGATACATCTTCAGGTTTTGGATAGCTGAAGGCCACGTGTCTAAATTCAACCGCAGTGGGGCCACGGGGTATCTCTGTCGGACTCTCCACCTCTTTGATCATCGGTTGGAGGTCGAGAACCTCGAAGATCCTGTCAAAGGAGACCAACGCTGTCATCACGTCTACCTGGACATTCGACAACGCCGTAAGGGGTCCGTACAGTCGCGTCAAATACTGGGTCAGTGCGACAACGGTACCTACCTTTAGTATTCCTTCAGCCGCTTGGACTCCACCCCACCCATAGACGATTGCAGTTGCCAATGAGGCCACTAGAAGAAGCGACGCCATGAATATTCTCGTGTACATCGCCTGTGTGATTCCGATGTCTCTGACCCTGCCTGCCTTGGACTCAAAAGCTCTGACTTCGTCCTGCCTGCGTCCGAAAAGTTTCACGAGCATCGCACCCGACACGTTGAAGCGTTCGGTCATCGTATTCAACATCTTGGCGTTGAGGTTGTAACTCTCCCGCGTGATCGTCTGAATCCGTTTACCCACGAAACGGGCGGGAATGACGAAGATTGGGAGCAGGATGAGGGCAACGATCGTAATTTCCCAGGAAAGGAAAAGCATCGCAACCAGCATTATTGCAACACTGATGATATTAGAAATGACTGACGAGAAGGTGTCCGTGAAGGCCTGTTGAGCATCCATCACATCGTTGTTCAGCCGGCTCACCAGGGCTCCAGTCTGGGTCCGTTGGAAGAATGCAATCGGCATGTCCTGGAAATGTGCGAACACTCGAGTTCGCATATCGAAGATTAACCCTTCACCAATTTGGGCAGAGATCCACCTCTGCCATAGTGAAATTCCGACGTCAAGTATGGCCAGGGCACCTACCACTAGCGCCAACACCACAATGAGGTGCACATTCTTATGGAGGATTCCGCTATCGATGATGGCTCGGTAAAAAAGCGGAGTAGATGCCGTGATCACGGCATCTACGATTATCAAGAGTAGGAATACTGCCAGCCTGCTCCGATACGGTTTCGCAAAGCTAGCGATCCTCTTGAAAAGCCCCTTGGGTAGCTGTTGCTGTGTAACTGAACCGTCCCTTCGAAAGGAACGCATTAATCCCCAGTTGGCAGCTGCACCACCTCTGCCCATTGCGTTCATATCGCTCCTTCTTCAGACAACGTTCGGTGAGCGTCGAATCGACAGTACCCAAAGGAATAGTCCTTAGGTACTGTACAGATCGGGACCAGAAGCCAATTCGCACCGGATCACCCGCCATTTTTTGCGGATGCCCTACGGGTCCATCCATTACTTCGGCCGCGATTCACCACCGTCATGCACCACAAACTCGTCCTCCACGGAATCTTATGCGGAGTGGTATCGTTATAAATGCGAACAGATCGCATGTGCAAAGTCAATGCAAGGTGGAGGGAAACCCGGTTTGGCCGAGGAGCAACAGACGTCAGAGGCCGCGACGGTGACTCCGGACCTGATTAGATCACCGGGACTGAGTCAGAGCTTGCACGTGCGTGACCTTGTCGCTCTTTCTGTCTCAAGTGTGGGACCCCTGTTCTCGATTGCGGCGACCGGAGGAGTCATGGCGGCAAACGCTGGGCTCTGGACCCTCCCGGCAATCGGAGTCATATCGATCCCTTTCATTATCGCCGCCTTCGTCTTCCGTCTCCTGAATAGACACTTCCCACACGCCGGAGCCTCTTACCACTGGTCGGCGAGGGTGCTCGGTAGGCGAGCGTCTCGATTTCAGGCCTGGGTGCTGATCTTGGCCTACTTTTCCTCGATTCCACCGATTATCATCCCGGCCGCGACCTATACCTTGAATCTAGTTTTCCCGAACTACCATCCATCATCGCTTGCAGAGATCGGAGTGTCTATATTCTGGGCGAGTTTTGCTATGGTTCCGTTACTCCGGGGGGCCCGACCAACGGCCAAACTTACTCAAATCTTCCTTGGCATCGAGTTGATCTCGGTTGCGGTAATCATCACGATCGCACTTCTGCGGTGGCATGCCATCTCGGTGCCAATCCATTTCGGTAAGCCGCCAATAGCCGGCATGATCATCACGGCTGTAGTGGCGGCGACGATACTAGATGGGTGGGAGATAGACAGCTACGCTTCGGAGGAGGCTCAGCGACCAAAGTCCGATCCCGGTATGGGCGGGATTATCGGCGCCTTCATGGCTCTTGGATTTTATGCCTTGATCTATCCCCTCATGTTTGGCGAAACTCCACTTCACCTACTCGCTGGAGCTGCTAATCCTATGGCAATCTGGGGCCAAAGGCTGGTTCCAGGTGCTCCATGGCTCCTGCTCATACCGGTCCTAGCCTCAACGGCAGGGGGCCTGTGGCTCACATCCTTCATCCTTATCAGGGCTCTATTTGCAATGGGCAGAGAAGGGCTCGTTCCTCGGAAGCTTTCCGGCGTCAACAAGCATGGCACCCCTGGATACGCAACGGTTGTAACAATTACGGCTGCACTCATCGTGACAACGCTTCAGAGTCTATTTACATCCTTGGCATCGTTTTTCTCCCTCGTCCTCGCAACCGCTGGATTCTTCCTGGTTCTGGAGTTCTTTTTGGACTCGTTCACCGCCACTGTGTTTCTGAGACGAGTTCACAAGATCCTGGAACCACTCGAAGATTCAACGGTGCACCGCCATCGGCCCTTGTTGGCCCTCTCAGCGCTGTCCTCCGCCCTCTTTTTCGCTTTCATGGTTGGATTTCTAATATTCGGCCCCAGGGTGATTGGAAGGTCAATCGACTATGTGATTGCCGCACTACTGGCAATGGGCCTCATCTTTTCCAGGATTTCCAGGGACCGACACAACGTGTACCAGTTCCATGGTCAGGACGTCTCGACTGAACCGGTTCAGGAGGTCTCAAGTTCATCGGTAACTGGCAAGCCACATTAAATCAACTGTCCAAGCCAAAACCTCTACCTTGAGCCGTCCATCACCAACAAAACCATGCCGGCTAGAACGACCGCAGAATCAGAACTGCTGTTCCACTGCCCTTTGATGAGCTAATGCGAGCTTCCATTTTCGAAAGGTTCGCTGAGTGGAAAACAGCGGTTCATCGAATACGTGCTGTGTGAATAGCTCACTGTTGTCAAACATCGTCACTGTGCAATAAGTGTGGGCAGTGAATACGGTTGACAACTATGGTCAGCACGTCCCAGAGACGATTCGCTCAGACTTGTTGAAGAGCTGCTAGACGTACTTCAGATT
>JABEUN010000065.1 GCA_013044385.1 Acidimicrobiaceae bacterium | reverse complement strand
TCTGGGTCGACTTTGATCGGGCACTGGTGGCAATCGGCCGCTAATTGGTGCAGCTAGAGCGGCGGCCACGTTCGTTGCTTTTTGGGTAACTGATTCCAACAATGCTTATGCCAGTGCCTACGGAGATCGGGGTAGAGAATCGGGACTACCACAAAATGCCCACTACCTGCTTGAATTTCATTTCCGCATTTTGGGCAGACGTAGGATTTGAGCGCCATTAGCGGTTGGATGTAGCGCACCTCTGCTTCAAGACCTGTTTGCGGATCTCGTTGTGGGTCGAAGGGGGAGTTGTGCACGAGGTGATGATAACAGGAACACAGAGCTACCATTCTGCTGGAGCGGCCAGAATTTTGACCTCCGATTAGCTAAGTTCTTTGATGTGGAAGAAGACGAGTTAAAGACTGTTACTTATCGAGTCGTAGATGGCGTGGCAGAGCTGTGTCTGAACAGGCCAAATATTAAAAATGCTGCAAACACTATCATGTGGGCAGAAATATCGAGCTGTCTCGATCACTTCGCCGACTCTACAGAGCAAAGAGTGCTTGTGATTACCGGAGCTGGGGGAGCCTTCTGTTCTGGGGCGGATTTATCAGACCTGAATCGGCAGTCCGACACTCCGTTGGATAGGGTGCGAAAAATAGGTGAAATTGCCCTAAAGCTTCACCGTTTGCCTAAGCCGACTATTGCAAAGGTGGGTGGTATTGCTGCCGGAGCGGGCTGCAATCTGGCGCTGGGTTGCGACTTGATCTATGCCGGGACCTCTGCAAGGTTCTCCGAGATATTTGTCAGGAGGGGCCTGTCGCTGGACTTCGGCGGGGCCTGGCTGTTGCCTAGGCTCGTGGGCATCCACAAGGCAAAGCAGCTGGCTCTGCTTGGTGATGTCATTTCGGCTTCAGAGGCTGAGCGTATTGGCATCGTGAATGAGGTGGTGCCTGATCAGGAACTCGATGCAAGGGTCAAGGCGGTGGCGGATCAGTTGGTGGAGGGTCCTCCGATCGCAATATCGCTGATAAAGGCTATGTTGAACAGCTCCTTCTCTCTTACGATGGAGGAGACCGTTGAACGTGAAGCCCAAGCACAGGCCATAAATCTGACAGCGGAGGATTCAAAGGAGGCCCTTCGAGCTTTCCTCGAGAAGCGTCCCCCGAAGTTTCTGGGTCGATGAGCTAGCCCGCTGATTGCTAGTCCGACTCGCTTACCAGACGTGAGATGATCTTGTGAAAGGCCGCGTCAGCTAAGTCTCTAATCTCTGCATCGGTTCTGTCTTGGATCGGATGTGGTACGAATACCCTGGCGGGATCGGTCCCAAGAGATCGAGATTGGGCGATGGCGGCATCTGTGAACTGGTCGGAAGCGACGAAGACTGTCGGTATCCCGAGCGATTCAAGGCAAGCCGAGTCGTGCACACTACACGACGTGCAACTCCCTCAATCGGCTAACGCTTCCACCACTAGATCGGACGACTCGACGATGTCTCCTATCAAAGATGAAGGAGCCGGCTTTGCGAACGTCGGCTTCCTGAACCGTGTTGTAGTGACACCTCTCTGGTTGAGCAACTCCTCGACTCGGTCTAGAAAAATCTCCCCACGAGGCTTGGATATGTCTAGTAGTGCTACTCGTTTCCCGACAAGATTTGCTGGACGGTGTGCTGGAGAAACATGTGCTGGCAGGGCCTCTCCAGTCGGATCTAGGAGGATGCTTATGTCTGTGGCGGAGTACCGGCGAGGTTCGTCCGTCACCTTTCCGTTCGACTCCAATTTCGTCTCCATCTGCAAGTCACTCCTGTCGTAATCCCGGCAGCTTTCACCAGGGTCAGTGTCTGATTATTACTCGATTAACTCCATGGAAATTGGGGTCGATCCCGCACTGCCAGATACCCATCCACCTATTATCGCGGAAAACTTTCCGGCACCGCCGCCAGCGAACGCGAAAAGTGGCATACCTGCTCGAAATTTGGGGATCATCGGTGTGTCAGAGGTAACCAGTAGACCCTCCTCAATCCCGTTGGCACCCCTAGCCACTTCTAATGGATCTAATAGCAGGTGTGAATTTACCTCATCGCGTAGCCGTTGCCGAGACCATCCGGCTTGTTTAAAGACTTCTCCGTGTTCTGGGCAGACAACTACTAAAGCATCAAAGGCGATCGCTAACTTGGGGTGGCCAACACTGCGAAGGCAAGACGCAAAGGACCGGGCGAGCGAGTCTGGAGTTCGTGAAATCTGATCCACCATGGCACGTGGCCCCTCACCTGCAAATAGGGTTACCGACGATCGGCCAGAGTCGATTCCAAGCTCTTCAGAAATGGGCCCCCAAGGGGATCTCTCTTCATCCTCGGCGAAGCAAAAAGTATATTTTCCAGGACCGCCTAGCGCCGCCCTATCGATGCCTCCCGGCAAACCACCACCGACGTTCCGAACTACAAGTTGAACAGCTCGTCCAATGGTAGCGTTGGCCCGGTTTCCCTGGCCCAAGGCGTTGGTGGAGTGGTTCATACCAATTCTTCTTGCCACGGGCCCATTCACTATTATTACTGGACTAGCTGGGTACGTGGTTGCCAAGAGGCCATGACCGTTGAACTGGTCGGAAGCTAAGGCCCTAACTGCGGCGATTATCACCGGGAGATAATCGGATTTAGCACCAGCCATAACTGCATTGATTGCAATCTTCTCGACCGTAGCTGGAGTGAGGTTCGGGGGCACGTTCGCGACCAGATCGTCGGGGGACATGCTCGTCCCGCTCAGCATTCGGTGAACGCGTAGTGGCGTTGGCGGTACGACAGGGAGTCCGTCGCTCCAACCTCGTTCGTAAGCAGCCTCCCACTCGTCAGTGAGCGAACTTATCTCTACACGCCGGGACGAGAACCGCACCGTCGAATGGGCGAGTGCGAGGTGTTCTGCGTAGTTGAAGTCGACGGATAAAGAACCGCACCCGGGCCTATATTCAGAAAATGAGTCACCCAGGTTTGGGTCATCAAGGAGCCGTCTCCATTCTGTCCGTGACCAGCCAACGGCCCTTTCGACTTCTATGCCGTCCACGAACCTTATGAGAGTGGGCACGGTTTCGACTCCTAGGTGGAAGCTGGCCTCAAGTCCGGTGTCGAACTCAGCGCTGCCGGGAGCCGGGAAGTCCGGGTCATCCTGGGTGATGAGCAGGACGTCTGCCCGATCTGACAGTGTTCTCAATAATTCTCCGATCATCGTGCACGTTTCACAATCCCTCTTTGCAACGATGACGAAACTATGGCTGCCGATCAGTTCCAGGGTGGAAGTGTCGGTATGGTTGTCGAACAGGTAAATTGCATCAGCCAAAAGTCGACCCCCTCTGAATCAGTGTGTGCCCTCGGTATGTCATTCTTATCAGATATCTGCTAGGAGCGTGAGCACAGGGAGTGCTTTGAGGACCGCATTTGTACCATTGCCGATGGCCCTGACTAAAGCGTTTCGGAAGTTACTTCCTGTCGAATTCCGTCGAATGTTCGACTGAGGAGTGAATTGGCATCGTCCCAAGTGACGGACGTAAGGGCAGCTTTTGTGACACCTGATAGCGCGATCAGTACGCGCGTCTTGCCTGTCCAGACACCAGCTAAATGATGCTGGGTGCATAAGGTAGCAACGAGGTGCAATTCTCTTGTGTCTAACAGGTGGTCAACGCAGAACGCAAAGTGAAAATGCTGAAGTGCAAAGTTCCCAGGAAGTGTTTGCGAGGACTATTTCCAGTTTCTCCAACGCCTCACATTCGTAACGAATGGTTATTCACTTAGCTAAGTTGTTTTACCTACGCTACGAACTCTTGGAGATGTAGCTTGCGATCTGTGGGATTCAGTTTTGTCCCGACCTACTGCACGCCAATTTCGCCAAGACAACCCCGCGTGGCCTAGATACATCCCTTTTCGTTTGGGGTAGCATCGTAGTTGCGGATCACCTCGCGTAGGCGGGAAACGCTCCTCTAGCTCGTTTCCCAAAGTGGACTTTATCTCTGAGGATCAATTCAACTCCTGGATCATGAGCTTTTCTCGGGAACGTCCGAGTGCCCAAACCAAGAGGCCGAAAACCGTGATCGCTACTCCGAAGAGGTAGGAGCCGACTATGCCAAAGCGAGCGAAGGCAAGCGTTGCGCCAGCTGAGCCGAGGACTCCACCGGTGAAGTACGACGTCATGT
>JABEUN010000064.1 GCA_013044385.1 Acidimicrobiaceae bacterium | reverse complement strand
TCACAGCAACACCGGGAGCACCATGTTTATCCAGTGATAGGTAATCGCAATAGACGGGTCATCCGTGGCGAGTCCGTTGTGTGTTTGACCGATTTAACTGGAGAACCCCTAACCAGTGGATGCTATCTGCGTCGGTGGATTCGAGTCCGTCTTGTATTTAGGTGACGATGTCGGCCGAGTGGTCCGTACTCGCAACATGTCCGATCCAATTTTGGCGGGATTGAATCACTTGGTTCTGCTTGACCTTTTTGCCTCTGCGCCAGTCCAATTGTCGATCTCGATGGTTCCACCTGGAGGCGTCCCTTGCAAAGCGAACAAGGCCCCCCACAGAGACCGGTAGACAACCTCGGCAGCACCTTCAAGAGAACTTTCCCGTTCGGCTTGGAGGATGATAGCTGGGAATGCCGACGCGTTCGGTGGGATTCGGATTGACAACTCGCCAACTCTGATTATTGGCAGGCAGACCGATATTCGGAGGGCCCTGCAGGACGTGATCAGTTCGGATGAAAAGGGGGAAGGCTACCGACAATGCCTTGATCGAGCCTATGGAGCGTCAACTCAATGTCTGACTTTTAGTCTCCCCGGCCCAGCGCGTGCGTTCAGTCGTTCAACATCCTCTATCAGCTAACTTTGGTTCAGACTTAAATTTGCACTTGAACAATAGTTGAATTTAGAGCGGGAATAATTGGGAAATAATGCGCGGGTAACATACCTTATGGCTGCGAGAAAGCCCTCAACATTTGTTGAAAACTAATGAGAATAGACAACATCATTTAGGGCAGTGGTGGGACTATTTCTTGCTGAATGACTCTGCATGTTTGGTCAGGGAGGGAGTCCTGTCCATCAGGTGCGCTGCTTCAGTTAGACGGAAAAGGGTAGTTAATTCTCAAACATACATACCAGCTCCTTACTTTATTGCATACGACTTCACAATTCTGGATATCTATACACATCTGTAGGGATGTTTGCACTGAAATTTGAACTGTGGGGAACGGAATGAGCGGTTCTTACTTGTCGAACGGCGTTTCAGATTTCAAAAGCCAGTAGCTCGAGCCGAAACGGGTTTTCGAGGTTGGATATCACATGGATTAACACAAGGTCCGGCGTAGTCGAAGAGAGAGTGGAATCCCCGTTTGAAGTGGCCGAGCCTACCAGAACTGCATCGCCAAGGCCCGCTGCGGGAGTGCAAGCTGAACACGCTGCGATATGGGTGAGTTGGTAGCCGACACACCGTGGGTGACTCGACTGGTGAGGTCGTCGGCGTCACCAGCTGTGTAGGGACGACCGCGCTCTACAGGGTCACAGAGCTAGTGCTGAAGAGTGGTGCTTTGAAACTCGCAAGGTGATTAACCAAGACGCGCGGGCCGGATCCGATGGCCTTGGAAGTGTGCGAATTCGTATTGTCAATGTGAATTGTCCAGCGAGAAGTAGCGCATCGATGTTCCGAAATGCAATATTTATGCTCCGTGATTCTGGCCTGTTTACGGGTACTTTGGTCGAGTTGCAACTAATACATGGGCTGACTAAGTGTACCTAAAGAGCCACTAGCCGCGTTCAATTGGTCACTTATGGATAGATAATCGCACGGCGAAGGTGACAGTTCGACCATTGAGCTTCACACCACGTGGAACTTCGAAATCGGAGAGCAAATTCTCCGATTACTTTCCCATTAGTCGAATTAATTTGAGTATCATGGCGGCTTCGGCAATCCAAGGGGGTTACGTGATAATTGGAAGAAAGGCGCTAAGAACCAGTCTGGCAGCAGTCGGTTTGGTATCACTGGCGGGACTCGGGGGGACGGCTGCAACAGCGGCCTTCGCTTCGAGTTCTTCAACAACTACGACACTGGGTACTACCGGTGTCAGCTCAACTGGGGCCAAGGCGGCGTCCTCAGTCATATCGAAGTTGACCAGCATCGGAAATTTGACTGTTGCCGCGAGTCCTACTCACGTCATACCGACTAGTGGTCTCGTCCTCAAGTTGATTGAAGACACTGCAGTCGCAGTCAGTCCGACTAGTGGGCTTGCCTCGGTACACCCCGGTGTAAGTGCGGGTACTTCGGTTTCGAGTCTGGCGGCCTTCGACTCGCCAAGGGTCCCACCAGGATACGCGACGCACAATTCGGGTTCAGCCGCAACTTCGCTGAATTCAGCTGCTCCGACGCTATCGGCTAGTCAGGTACAGGCGAGCACTTCAGTGCAGCAGGTTCAGGCTGCCCAGCCGATCATCAACGGCTTCTCTGGCGTCAATGAGATCCAGCAGGCTAGCGTCTCCCAGGTTCCACTTGAGCCGCCAGATATGGGGATGGGTGTTGGCCAGAGCTACGTCATCAACTTCGTCAATGTGGCGTTTTCGATCTACTCGACCTCGGGTGCGTTGGTACTTGGTCCAGTCGCAGCGAACCAGTTCTTCAACACCACCGACTTTCTGTCGGATCCGCGTGTGAACTACGATGCAGCTAAGCATGCATGGATTATGACGATCCTGGATATCAACATGACTACAAACACCTCGTCAGAGCTGATCGCCGTCACTAACGGCAGTCCGTTGGGTTCCTGGCATGGATACTCGATTCCAACGACGGATCCAACTGGTGCGGGTTGCCCATGTTTCGGTGACTACCCGATTCAGGGATATGACGCCTTCAATCTGTACGTTTCCGCCTCTGAGTTCCCGATAGTTGGAAACGGTTACAACGGTCAAGAGATGTGGGCGATGAATCTCGGCCAGCTCATTGCTGGCGATCCTTCGCCGAATTTGTACTCGTATCCGTACCTGTCCAACAATGGTGCGCCCGCATATCACATCCAACCAGCGGTTACTTTGAGTCCTGCGCCGGCTGAGTACTTCATGTCCTCACTGGATCCGAACTCGACTTCTGATAATCGGCTGGGTGTGTGGCAGATGACCAACAGGACTCAGACAGCTCAGGGTGTGGCTCCTATCTTAAGTGAAGTGACGATCCACTCCGAGGCGTATTCTTTCCCGCCAAACGCCCAGACACCAGCTGGATACAACAGCTACACGAGCTCACCAACCACGGGAGTTGTCAATACCGACTTCGATGCGATGCAGGAGGTTGAGTACCTGAACGGCCATCTCTACGGCGCCCTCAACACGGGTGTCAATGTGCCTTCAGCTTCGACAACGCTGTCCGGTATTGCATGGTTTGACGTGGTGCCATCCACTGTTAGTCCGACGAGTATCGTGGCAAACATATCGAGTCAGGGGTATATCGCCCAGCTCGGTGAGTACCTGCTCTATCCTCACATCGAAGTGAGTCCGAATGGAACTCAGGCAATAGTGTTCGGTATCGGTGGACCTAACACCTACCTAAGCGCTGCTTACGTCACTAGGACCAGTTCCAGCATGGGATTCAGTCCCGTGTCTCTCGCTCAGGCGGGCGTCTATCCGGACAACGGCTTCACCGGGACGGCCGGATTCGGAGGAGTCGGACGCTGGGGTGACTACTCAGCGGGTGCTGTCGCTCCTAATGGGTCGATCTGGCTAGCGACACAGTACATACCTAATAATGGGGATGTCTTCGCCAACTGGGGAAGCTACATCTTCAACGTCAATTAGTTGATACTTTACGTCTGAACCGTAAGGTGCAGGGGGTGGGTCATGCGCAATTCATGCGTGCGACCCACCCCCCTTTTCGTCTTGGTCGGGACACCTAGTTCCGAAGCTTTGATGGACTCTAGGTGCCACGAACACCAGGGCGCTTTGGCCGAGGATTTTGCCGTTAGGCCGTAGCAGATGTGGTTGGTGCCGAGACACCCGAATTAGAGGTACTGCCAGGGACCGTTGGCGTTGATGAGTTAAGCGATTTTACAATCGCAACCAGGTCCTGCCTTGCCGCGATTAGATCGGACTCAGCGGACCTTATCGAGTTAAGGGCTGCTTTGAACGTAGTAGTCGAACTGGGGTAGTCGATGGGGGTTATAGACAGTAGGTTGCTAGAGAGTCCAGCGGTGGCGGCACTGCTGGCAGCCACTGAAGCCTGGAACTGGGAGAGGTAGGACTCGGCTTGATTGACGTTTACGTCCTGGTTCCCGAGGCTCGTCAAAGTGGCGGCTAGGGTCTGTCCGAATCCTGCCAAGCCCGCAGTGGTACTCGATACGCGGTCACAGGCGATGGTCAAGTGGACTTGTGGCGAGAGCACGGCGTAGATCCGGTAGTCCTGGTACATTGCTTGGCGCGCCGATGACAGTTGGGAACCTGTTGTGTCGCCTTGGACGGTACGCTGAAGTCCCTGGATCGCGGTCGTGTCGCTCTGGACAGTGCTAAGCAGTGTGGAGCGATCTTGCGGGCTCAGACTGGTATGGTTCTCGATCTCGCTGCTGAGTTGACCGAGTAATTGAATCCGGTCTCCCAGCTGTGACTCGAGGACGGCCTGAGCAACTGCGAAAGTGCCCGATCCATTTCCGGTGCTGGAAACCGTTCCTGATTGGGTACCAGTTGTGGTCGTACTGTCGGCGAAAGCGGCAGGACTTGAGATTCCAGTTGCGATCGCAACAGGAATTAGGAGTGTGGCGAGTTTGCCTGTCGCGGCAACCCCGCGCTTAGTTGACCATCTGCTGGTGCTTACTTTTCCAACTCCAATCAGACCATATGTTCTTTTGTACACTTTTCTACCTGCTTCCTGACACAGAGAGATCAGATTGTGCCTGGCCGACGACCTGGTTCAGCTGGTTGAGCTGCGTGGTCAACTGGTTGAGTTCGATGCCGGTGCTGTTCACCAGCTGCACGGTAGACGGCTGGTTCGACGGACTATGAGAACTTGCTGCCCTAAAAGGTACGGTAGCGCTAGTTGGAACCTGCACCTTGGAAAGCGAAGTCGACGCAGTGTTGGGTGCGCTGAGCGCCGAGGCGCCACAGGACGAGAGACCAAGTGCCAGGGGAAGGACAGAAAACCGCCTCCTTGATTTTTGACTCGCCGTAATGTTTTTTATGTGTTGTAGTTTCATGATCCCAAGATGGATGGGACCTATTAGGACCGGTTCATGCAGCTGTTATGAGTTCGTGATGTATGGACTTCATGATCGAAAATGTCCGGTCCCACCGAATCTGATCTCCGCTGTCGGCAGAACCTGATCGAGCTCTAGATTATGGCTCACGTAGTCGGATCTGGGACTTTCTATGAAATGGTCCCGATCGGGCTTTTCTCAGGCCGTCATAGATTTTGAATTCGGTTCAACGGGAGAGGGTAATTCCGACTCACCAACGAGATATCGGTCTACGGAGGCAGCCGCAGACCTTCCCTCTGCAATCGCCCAGACGATGAGAGATTGCCCTCTCCTTCCGTCGCCAGCAGCGAATATACCCTCTGTGCTCGTCATCCAATTGTCGTCGGTGTCGATAGTACCCCTGCTGTTCAACTTCACGCCGAGACCGTCGAGCAGTGGCCCACCCTCAGGCCCGGTAAATCCCATGGCGAGTAGCACGACGTCGGCTTCGATTACGGCGTCTGAACCGGGAACCTTCTCGAAGCTAACGCCGCGCTCGGTCTGCACAAGCTCTACGCGATGGGTGGCGAGTCCGGTAAGGTTGCCGGACGTGTCGGTTAAGAACTTCTCGGTGTTGATGGCAAACACCCTGTCGCCGCCCTCCTCGTGGGCAGAGGATGTACGGTAGATGAGAGGCCAAGTTGGCCAGGGTGTCTGATCGGCCCTGCTGGTCGGTGGCATAGGCATGATCTCCAGCTGGACTATCGTGGCGGCGCCTTGGCGATGTGCAGTGCCAAGACAGTCGGCCCCCGTATCGCCTCCCCCGATGATCACGACCTTCTTCCCATGAACGTCTATTAGGTCCTGATGCGGTAGACCACCAGCAAACCGGTTAGCTGGCGGCAGGAAGTCCATCGCTTGATAGATGCCGTTGGCCGTACTACCTTCGACCGACAGCGATCTCCCGACCGTCGAACCGACCGTGATCAACGTTGCATCAAAGGTATCTCGAAGCTCCGAGACCGATAGGGCAACGCCTACGTCGACGCCGGTTTTGAACTGGGTACCTTCCGCCTGCATCTGCTCCAGCCGTCGGTCCAGTACCGATTTCTCCATCTTGAACTCGGGAATTCCATACCGAAGCAGGCCCCCAATTGCATCGGCTCTTTCGAAGACGACGACCTCGTGGCCCGCTCTGGTGAGCTGTTGGGCAGCGGCGAGACCCGCAGGCCCAGACCCCACTATCGCTATGCGCTTGGCGCTTCGCCGAGATGGGAGTATCGGAGTTACCCACCCCTCGGACCAGGCCCTTTCTGCGATCTCCTTCTCCACTAGTTCAATGGTTACCGGTTCGTCGCCGATCCCGAGGACGCAGGCGGCCTCACAGGGAGCCGGGCACAGCCTGCCTGTGAATTCAGGGAAGTTGTTGGTGGCGTGCAGCCTTTCTGAGGCCTCGTGCCACTTGTCCCGCCAGCCCAGGTCGTTCCATTCGGGAATCAGATTTCCAAGTGGACAACCGTGGTGGCAGAAGGGAATGCCACAGTCCATGCACCGCCCAGCCTGATTCCTTACGTCGGATGCAGTTATCGGTTCGTAGACCTCATGCCAGTCTTGGAGGCGCAACTCCACCGGTCGCCTCTTTTGAGTCTCTCGTTTGAACTTTAGAAACCCTCTTGGATCTGCCATTCTTTACCCTTCGGAGTCACAGGAGGGACCTCTCCCTGCTGTGTGGATTGTGTCGGAACTGTACATGCACTCTGTCTGCCTCGATGGCTGGTATCTTTTTGCCACGAACACGGGTCAGGTTGAACTTCCCTGCATCCGCGCAGCTGACTGTGCGAGTAGGACCCTTTTGTAATCCTTGGGGAATACCTTGACGAATCTGTCTACTTCGTGGCTGAAGTTCGATAGGAGCTCCTTTGCCAGGTTTGAACCGGTGTAGTCCAAATGCGCCTGCAAAGTCTGAGCTAACCAGATCCGGTCATCCTCCTCCAATGGGTCCAGGTCGACCATCTCGGGGTTCACCCTGCTCAAAAAGAACGAATCCGGATCGTAGACGAAGGCTTCACCACCGGACATGCCCGCTCCGAAGTTGCGGCCCGTAGTACCCAGTACAACGACCCTTCCCCCAGTCATGTATTCGCACCCGTGGTCGCCGACCCCCTCCACCACGGCGATGGCTCCAGAATTTCTGACTGCGAAGCGCTCACCGACCAGACCTGAGATGTACACCTCGCCCGATGTCGCTCCGTAGAGGATGACATTGCCGGCGATCACATTCTCTTGAGCCTGAAAGTTGGCGGATTTGGGTGGGTAGACGATGAGCTTTCCTCCGGAGAGACCCTTACCGAGGTAGTCATTAGAGTCACCCATGAGTTCGAGGGTGACACCTTTTGGAACGAATGCACCAAAACTCTGTCCGGCCGATCCTTGTAACCTCACGTGGATGGTGTCATCAGGCAGCCCACTACCACCGAAGCGTTTTATGATTTCGTGACCGAGGGTGGCTCCGACGCTCCGGTCCACATTTCTTATTGTGAGGTCTAAAGCGACTTTGGATCCGTCCTGAAGTGAGTTTTCACAGAGTTCTATGAGCCTCTGATCGAAGGAGTTCTCCAAGCCGTGATCCTGACCCCGGATCCGGCGCCTTGGCGCATCCGCCATGCCTTCGGGTAGAACGAAAATAGGGCTCAGGTCTAGTCCGGATGCCTTGTAATGGTCGATCGCCACCGCCATGTCGAGCGATTCGACCTGGCCTACCGCCTCCTCCAAAGTAGTGAATCCGAGCTCTGCCAGATAGATCCGGACCTCCTCGGCGATGTATTCGAAGAATGTCTCCACAAACTCTGGCTTGCCCGAGAACCGCTTCCTAAGCTCTGGATTCTGCGTTGCGATGCCGACGGGACAGGTGTCGAGATGGCAGACCCTCATCATGATGCAACCGGAGACCACAAGTGGTGCCGTTGCAAACCCGAACTCCTCGGCTCCGAGTAAGGCGGCAATCACCACATCCCTTCCGGTCTTCAGCTGACCGTCCACCTGCACTGTTATCCGGTCGCGGAGGCCGTTTGCAATCAAGGTCTGTTGAGTCTCTGCAAGGCCGAGTTCCCAAGGTGCGCCAGCATGCTTTAGCGAGGTAAGAGGTGAAGCACCAGTCCCACCGTCAGCCCCAGAGATCAGCACCACGTCGGCGTGGGCCTTGGATACACCCGCTGCCACGGTTCCTACTCCTACTTCGGACACCAACTTCACATGAACTCTGGCTTCGGGATTGGCGGATTTGAGGTCGTGTATGAGTTGGGCCAGATCCTCGATGGAGTAGATGTCGTGGTGGGGGGGTGGCGAGATCAATCCGACTCCAGGTGTCGAGTATCGCGTCTTTGCGATCCAGGGGTACACCTTCTCGCCCGGAAGCTGTCCTCCCTCGCCTGGCTTGGCACCTTGGGCCATCTTGATCTGGATGTCATCTGCATTACTTAGGTACTCAGCGGTTACACCGAACCTTCCGGAGGCCACCTGCTTGATAGCAGACCTTCTTGAGTCTCCGTTCGGGTCGGCCACATAGCGATCGGGGTCTTCCCCGCCCTCCCCAGTATTCGATTTCCCGCCGATGCGATTCATTGCGATGGCGAGGGTCTCGTGTGCCTCCTGCGATATTGACCCATAGGACATTGCGCCCGTAGAGAACCTTTTGATGATCTGCGATGCGGACTCGACTTGGTCCAAAGGAATCGGAGCCCGTAGGTCGGTCCTGAACCGAAAGAGACCGCGAAGGGTGGCAAGTTTAGAGGACTGGTCATCCACCAATCTCGAATAGTCCCTAAAGACATCCCACCTTCGTTGACGAGTCGAATGCTGTAGCTTGAAGACGGTTTCGGGATTGAACAGATGATACTCACCCTCTCTGCGCCACTGGTACTCACCTCCGACCTCGAGCGAGCGGAATGCGCGTTCCTCGGGGCGTTCCGAATGGGCCTCGCCGTGTCTCTTGGCGGTGTCCATCGCGATCTGGTCGAGTCCGATCCCCCCAATTCGGCTTGAGGTACCCGTAAAATATTCGTTGATCAGGCCCCGGTCCAGGCCTATCGCTTCGAATACCTGGGCACCTGTGTACGAAGCTACGGTGGAGATGCCCATCTTTGACATGACCTTCAGGACGCCTTTGGTGGCCGCTTTGACATAGTTCCGGACCGCCTTACGGGGCGTAATATCTGTGAGGATCCCCTCTCTGATCATGTCCACGATCGTGTCGAACGCAAGATATGGGTTGATGGCTGCTGCCCCATAGCTAAGGAGCAGGGCCATGTGGTGGACCTCTCTTGCCTCGCCGGTCTCGACTACCAAACCAACCTGGGTGCGGGTCTCCTGGCGAACGAGGTGGTGGTGAACGTTTGACAGTGCAAGCAGAATCGGTATCGGTGCCAGTTGATCCGTGGTGTGTCTATCGGAGAGGATGACGATGTTGGCACCATCGAGTGTTGCCTGTGTCGCCTTGGCCCTTATCGATGAGAGCGCTTCGGCAAGTCCCACGCCGCCGGTCAGAGGATCGAATAGGGCGTCGATTACGATCGCTCGATAGCCCTCGACGCCGCCGTCCTCGTCGACATACATCAGTTTGGCCAGTTCATCGTTGTCGATTATCGGGTGCTCAAGACGTATCTGGCGTGCTGAACCGGCCGACGGCGATAGCAGGTTTTTCTCCGGGCCGATGGTCGCGCCCATCGAGGTGACCAGCTCCTCCCTGATTGCATCGAGTGGGGGATTTGTAACCTGGGCGAACTGCTGAGTGAAGTAGTCGAAGAGAAGTCTTGGCCCATCTGACAAGACGGCGATCGGAGTGTCGGACCCCATAGATCCGAGCGGCTCGCCCCCGCTTTTGGCCATAGGGGCGAGGATCACCCGAAGTTCTTCGGTGGTGTAGCCGAACTCTCGTTGACTTGTGACAACAGAGGAGTGTTGTGGGACGAGCATGTGGCGCGGAGGAAGCTGTTCAAGACTTACCAAATTCCGATCGAGCCAGTCTCCATAGGGGTGCTGCGCTGCTAACTGGGATTTGATCTCGTCATCGGTTACAACCCTGCCGAGGCTGGTGTCGATCAAGAACATCTTGCCGGGTTGCAGGCGCCCCTTCTTCAGGACTCGACTCGGTGGAACGTCGATCACGCCGACCTCTGAGGCCATGATTACTAGCCCGTCGTCTGTGATCCAGTATCTGGAGGGCCTCAGACCGTTGCGATCCAGAACGGCCCCAATGATTGTGCCGTCGGTGAATGCTATCGCTGCTGGACCATCCCAAGGCTCCATCAACGAGGAGTGGAATCGGTAGAAATCCCTGCGCTCGGGATCCATCGTCGCATGGTTCTCCCATGCCTCTGGAATCATCATCAGAACCGCATGCGGAAGACTCCTGCCGCCGATGTTCAACAGTTCCAACACTTCGTCGAACGAAGCCGAATCTGAGGCGCCCGGAGTGCATATCGGAAAGATTCTCCTGAGATCACCAGGTATCAGGTCGCTCTCTAGAAGGGACTGCCGAGCACGCATCCAGTTGCGATTCCCTTGAACGGTGTTGATCTCTCCGTTGTGGGCGATGAGGCGGTAGGGGTGGGCGAGATTCCACGCCGGGAAGGTGTTGGTGGAAAAACGCGAGTGGACCAGAGCGATTGCACTTTCGAGACCTGGTTCGTTGAGGTCCAAGAAGTACTCCGGAACCTGTGGAGTTGTCAACATACCTTTGAAGATGAAGGTCCTGGTCGAAAGGCTCGGAAAGTAGAGTCCGCCCAGCTCTCTTTCGGATCTCTTGCGTATGACGAAGGCAAGTCGCTCCATCTCGAGATCAGATTCACCCGAGGAACCAGTGATGAACACCTGCTTCATCACTGGTTCAATCTCTAGTGCCGATTGGCCGAGTGCTGAGTTATCAGTCGGGACTGATCTCCAGCCGACGATGCTGCAGCCCTCTTGCTTGGTTATGCTTTCGAACTCCTCTATGAGGTTGCTGGAAGCGTCCTTTGAGATGAATGCGATCCCGGTCGCATAGCGACCCCGGGCGGGCAGTTCGAAGTCGACCTTGGACCGCCAGAAAGCGTCGGGATTCTGGATGAGGATTCCCGCTCCATCCCCGGTATTTGCCTCGGCACCAGATGCCCCACGGTGTTCGAGGTTGAGCAGGGCGGTTATGCCCATCTGTACAATGCGGTGGCTTGGAGTTCCCTCGATATTGGCTACGAATGCGACTCCGCAAGCATCGTGCTCGAAGTTGGGACTATAGAGTCCAAAATCTCCGGGGGCTATGGTAGCCATTTTCGTCTCCTTGTTTGCCGCTTGGTTTCAGCGGTCCGATTGGATAACAAAGAAGGGACGACGTTGGCCCAGATCGTTGAGACATAAATACTAGCGGAAACTCCTCGAATCCTAGCTCAAACAGTTTCGGACCGAGCTGAACTACTCAAGTCAGCGTGAGCGAATCTATCTGGTGGAGGAGTCGTTTTCTAGATCGTGGTTCTGGCGCCGACTCTTGCTCAAAAGGGCCGAAATCAGTGCCTCCATCCTCACCGTTCCCGTCAGTCGACCAGCTTGATCCACTACTGTGATCGGCTCGAATCGTGTGTTCAGATCGCGAAGTAGGAGTCGTTCCAATATCACGGATGCGTCGTCGTCACCCCTCACCTTCATGGGTGTTCGCGTACACTTCCAGTTGCTGGAGCCTTCACCTTTGCGGATGAGTAGTTCAGTCGGGCGTAAGTGTTCGTCTATCCTGACTATCAGTGAGGCCTTGGTCTCACAGGGAACGCTTTCTCCGATTCCGATCGAGGTTGTCTGATCTATCAGATCAGCCATTACGAGCCTGTTAGCTCGCCTCGCTCTATCGCGAGTGCCCCGTTCGCCTGAGCGCTTCGCGATTCGACGACTAAGGCTGGGATTCAACTCCGGGAAAGGGGGACCGGGCCGGCCGAGTACCCACCCTTGCGCAAGTGGAATACCGAGGCCGATAATTCGGTCCAGTTCAGGCAATGTCTCGATCCCCTCGGCCAGGATCCATCCGTCCAGCAGGCCGACGAAATCACCCAGCATCCGGGCTAGAGCTGCTTTGACGTCGTCGGTATCGATACCTGCAACCAGTTCCCTATCTAGTTTGACAATCTGTGGCCTCAGCTTGGTTAGCATTTGGAGTCCTGAATAGCCCGAACCAGTGTCGTCCACAGCGATCATCGCTCCCCTGTCACGGAAGTTATCTAGGGCGGAAATGGTGCTTTGGAAGTCGTGCAGTTTGACGTGTTCGGTAAGTTCGACCAGAATTCCAGTCAGATCTCCGCTAAGTGCCGCTTGGATCGGTTCGGTACCTATGAGGTTGGGGCTCACGTTCAGAGAGAGGAACCTGTTCGCCGGTAATCCAGCCTTCAAGGTGATCGACTTTGTGATTGCCATCGCTTCGAGTTCGGCGGCCAGTCCGAATCTCGCTGCTTCTGAGAACCAACGATCGGGTGCCAGGGCCCCTTGTGTTCCGAATCTGGAGAGCGCTTCGTAGCCGACGATGTGGCCAGATTGGAGATCGACGATGGGCTGCATGTGGATCCTCACGTCGCTCGGGTTCACAAGGACATCCATGATCATCTGACGAGATACGAACGCTGATTCCACAGCTTGGGGAGTCAGTATGATCCCGCTACTTCCTGCGTCCGATGTCGCCTGGCTCACCACGATCCAATCTCAGGTGGTTTCGGCGCACCCGAAACGCAAACACGTTGCTTCAACCACCTCGACACCTTCACAAGTATCTGTCGTACGATTTGGGGTCGAGCCTTAGTAGATTCCGCACACAGTGTTGATTGAATTGGATTGGATTGGCGACTGGATTACGCCAGCGGTTGCTGCTTTAGCCGGCGAGAGCTACCCCCATGGCGAGAATCGCAACCGACGAGAGAGCTGTGACCCCGCCCCAGATCCCTATGGCCCTCGGCGATTTTGCCCTCTGGTGCAGGTAAGCACTTATTCCGGCGATTGCGACGAGCGTCAACTTCACGCCGAGAACAATCTTCCAGGCCGTTGAAGTCTTACTCATCTGGAAAGTCGAGACGTTCCAGAGGCCGGTGATGACGAGCAGTGCGTAGGCAGGCCAAGACAGTCGGGCAAATGCATTCGCGGCTGCAGATGCGACCCCCGGGCCCGCTTTGCGGAGTGCGGGAACCATGCCAGCCAGTGCAAACTGACCACCCACCCAGATCGCGGCTGCGAGCACGTGAAGAGTCAACCTGAAAATGTCCAAACCACTTGCGAGCAACTGGCTCACCTCCGGAGAACAGAATAGCTGTGCATAAGACTCATCGGATTCGGATCCGGTCAGCGTGCGAGGAAGGATTCGACCTTCAAGCGTAGAGCCGGTGTGCCGATAGAAGAGATGTGGTCGGGCCGGATCCACCTGCTGTGAACTCGGCTCAGCGGACCGCTGAGTGAGGAGGGCTCGATTTTGAACTTGAAAGGATCGGATCTGATCTCTGATGGTGACGACGTCTTCTCGGACACCATTACGGCCGGGCCCATCAACGGCGACTTGACCTTCGAGTTGGTAGTCGACCTGCATTCTGGTGCAATCTGCGGAATTACTGTCACCGGACTCCCAGATGACGGAAGGATTGACGTACTGCTTGGAAAGAGCTTCCTTAACTGTGCGATTGGCCGTGACAGAACGGGAAAACTACTCCTCGGACGAGTCGTAGACATCCTGCTAGCTGGGAGGGTTGCTTCAAATCAACCTTTCGAACTGCCGGCCGTCGTGAGGCTCGTGGAGACGGAGGGATTCTTCTTGGAGCTGGTGGTCGAGTCCACGGTAGTTACCGAGTCCCAGAGCGTGATTAGTCTCACGGGGTCTGTGAGTGGCCTCAGTCACAGCCTGAGCCGTTTTGACGGCCTCACTGAACTGCCGAATCTGGGATTCATACACGCGTATCTGGCTCAGATTCTGGAATCGGTCGATGTTAGAGGAATCTGCGTACTGGTTCTGGATATGGACAGATTCTCGTCGATCAACGAGGTGTATGGATTCGAGTTGGGTGACGTCCTTCTCGGGGCGGTTGGCGATCGATTGAAGTCGGCACTGGGTCCAAATGTCCTCGTCGGACGCCTGTATACCGACATGTTTACAGCGATAGCGACTGACGTCACCTCCGACGAACAGGCGGTCCGAATAGCACGACACATCCAATCAGCACTGGCAGAGCCATTCCATTTTGATGATGTCTCCAGTGTCTCGGTGACTCCGTCGATAGGTGTCGTTCGGGTCATTGCTGGCTCGAGACACAACGCATCTGAGATACTCACTATGGCGGTGCGAGCCAGAGGGGTAGTGAAGAGGTCGGGATTCGGTGGAATCGAGATCTACGATGAACAACACTTCAGAGACTCCTCAAAACGCGTATTGGATGAGGTGCTTCTCCGAAAGGCTGTATCCGACGGTACAATCAATTTAGTGTATTTACCAATATATTCACTCTCTGGTATGGGAATGGTCGCCATTGAGGCGCTCATGCGGTGGGAACATCCCGAGAGAGGTCAGATTGATGCGGCAGAGTTTTCCTATATCGCTGAAGAGGCAGGAATAGGTAGGGAGCTCTCCCGACAGGTAGTGACTATGGCAGTCGAGCAGTCGGTAAATCTGTGGAGGCGCTTTCCTGCCTTGGAACTGCGTCTCGACGTAAACATCGCCGAGAGTTACCTCAGAGATTCATCGGTCGCGCTAGAACTCATCCAGCTTCTTGAGAGTAGATCAGGTCAGCACGTTCCAATCTGTCTGGACGTGTCTGTCGGTAGCCTTTCCGGCAGTTCGTGGGAGAGGGGTGAGACTCAACTTAAAGCCCTCGCTGATTATGGAGTGGGACTTAACTTGGACAATCTGGGTGAGGATGGCGCGGGACTGTCCCTCCTTTCTCGTCTGAAGTTCGACCAGGTCAAGATGGCAAAATCTCTTATCGTTCAGCTGGATCGATCGGAGAGAGCTCGCACTATCGTCCAGAGCGCTACCGAGATGATCAAAAGACTCGGATCTTCGGTATGTGCCATCGGGGTGGAGACACCGGATCAGTTGTCGCTACTTAGAGGTATGGGTGTTGAATATGTGGCCGGGTTCTCACTCGGCCGTCCGATGTCTGCGGAGGGACTCGAGATGCAGATAGCGCTTAATGGACTCAGCGTGTGAACAAACACACGTTTCGGGGTGAGTGGCCGTCCTGAAATCGGAGACGATTAGCCTGCGATTGAGGCAGACCAAGTGGTGCATGACGTTTCAACTTTCCTGATATCTACCCTCTTTGGATTCGACCTCGTCGATCTGATAGTCCTTGTTGCAGTCGCATTTGCCGCTGCGAGAGGGACTCAGTTAGGCGCGGCCGTGCAGCTTGGTTCCTATGGCGGGTTTTGGATCGGAATGGTGCTAGGTGCACTTCTTGCACCCTTTGTCGGCTCCTTGGTGAGTCCTGGCGGAGTCCGCACTGTCGTCTCGATACTCACATTGTTGGTGGCGGCGACCCTGCTTGCCAGCCTAGGTAGACACGGGGGCATCGTTCTCAATCGGAGCCTTGAGAAGGTGCATCTAGGTACGGTCGATTCGATGATCGGGGCCGCGGTTTCAGTGCTGGCCACGCTTCTGGGTGTTTGGATAATTGCAGCGATCGCGGTGAACGCTCCTTTTGCTGTGGTAAGTGCCCAGGTCGCCGACTCTGCGATCGTCAAGGCGGTAGATAAGGTGATGCCGCCCGCACCGTCACTTTTTGCCAAGGTCGATAGGTTGATGGGTTCTGCAGGGTTCCCGCCAGTGTTTGCCTCGATCCCCCCTCAGCTCGCTGGACCCGTCGCTCTGCCTACGGCCGCCGAAGTGGCAGCCGTCTTCAGCAGAGTCTCTGCCTCGGTGGTGAAGGTAGAGGGCTTGGGCTGCGGCCAGATTCAGGAGGGCTCCTCATTCGTGATAGCCAAGGGGTATGTCCTGACCAATGCCCACGTAGTCGCCGGCATAGCTAATCCGGTTCTAATTGATTCATCGGGAGATCATCCGGCGACAGTTGTATTCTTCGATCCGGAGCTGGATGTAGCGGTGCTGTACTCCCCGTCGTTGGCGGATCCCGTGCTTCACTTCGACAGTGCGCAGCAGAGCCGTGGTACAGAAGCAGTGGTGCTTGGCTATCCAGAGGGTGGTCCTCTCACATACGGGTCGGCTGGGATAATGGCGACCTTCGATGCGACCGGTAGGGATATCTACGGCCAAGGTCTTACAAACCGGCTCGTTTATCAAGT
The DNA here is from genome assembly GCA_013044385.1 of Acidimicrobiaceae bacterium. Taxonomy (GTDB): domain Bacteria; phylum Actinomycetota; class Acidimicrobiia; order Acidimicrobiales; family Acidimicrobiaceae; genus JABEUN01. The sequence continues at coordinate 53,212 of JABEUN010000064.1, read as the reverse complement.
CGAGGCGATCATACGACCAGGTAACTCGGGGGGACCTCTGGTCGGATTGGATGGTCAGGTACTCGGAGTGGTCTTCTCCCGTTCTACCACCAATCCAGAGGTCGGATTCGCCTTGGCGGCCACCGAAGTGAGCTCTACTGTCTCACCTGTCCTGGGTCGCACTGCCAAGGTGTCGACTGGCTCCTGCATCAGCTAGCGCCCCTTCCAGCGGAGGGCGGGAGTGTCTTGCTTGGGAGTCCGGCTCGTCGACAAAGCGGGACTCGAGGGGCCAGTGAGGCCGCCTCGAGCCCCGCTCGAACTTATCTTCTTACAGAGACTTGACTATAAGTGCGTCGCCCTGGCCTCCACCTCCGCAAAGAGATGCCGCACCAATTCCTCCACCTCGCCTTTGCAGTTCGGTGAGTAGTGTGAGGGCGAGGCGAGCCCCCGAAGCGCCGATTGGGTGACCTAGAGCTACTGCACCACCATTCACGTTTACGATGTCGTCAGAGATCCCTAGATCGTCCATTGAAGCTAAGGCGACAGCTGCGAATGCTTCGTTCATTTCGAACAGATCGACGTCCGTTACTTGCTTGCCGATCTTGGAAAGTGCGGAAAGAATCGACCGAGACGGCTGTGTAAGCAGTGAAGCATCCGGACCTGCAACCTGTCCGTAGGACAGTACCTCTCCAAGGGGGTCGACACCGAGCTGGTCAGCAACTTTTCTTGAGACTACAATCAGGGCCGCTGCACCGTCAGAGATCTGTGAGGAGTTGCCTGCGGTTATGGTACCGGATTGGTCGAATGCAGGTCGCAGCTTGGAGAGCGACTCAGTAGTGGTGCCCGGCCTTACTCCCTCGTCGGTGTCGACGACGATCGGGTCACCCTTCCTCTGAGGAATTGATACCGGGATGATTTCGGGAGCGAATCTCCCTGCTTTGATTGCGTTTGCCGCACGCTCATGCGAGTTTGCCGAGAAACTGTCTTGCCGCTGTCTTGATACTCCCGGGAAGTGGGTACAGTAACGCTCGGTTCCAAGACCCATCGCAACTTGGTCGAATGCACAGAACAGTCCGTCGTGCAGCATGGAGTCAACCAGATCCCCATTGCCGAATCTATAGCCAGACCGTGCCTGATTTAGTAGGTAGGGTGCCCGAGTCATGGACTCCATTCCACCCGCCACGACGATGTCGGCTTCTCCGGCGGTGATCATCAGATCCGCTAGATAGATCGCATTCAGTCCGGACAGGCAGACCTTGTTGATGGTCGTTGCTGGAACCGTCATTGGAATGCCTGCCTTGACTCCGGCCTGGCGAGCGGTGATCTGTCCCTGTCCAGCTTGGAGGACCTGGCCCATGAAGATGTACTGGACCCTGTCGGCTGCTACCTTGGCTCGGCTGAGTGCCTCCTTGATGGCTATCCCACCGAGGTCCATCGCTGTGAAGTCGGCCAGACTTCCTGACATCTTTCCAATCGGTGTTCTTGCACCGGCAACTATAACTGATCCAGGCATCTCGTCCCTCCGACGTTGATTTCCCTTCAGATTCTAGGGCGAAATTCTAAATCCCGCTGAGATCTGATGACAGCGACTTTGGCAGCTCGTCGGGCCAGTAGCTGCTGCTTAGTGGTGTTGGGCCGTATTCGAATCCTTTGCATCGGTGGGTAAGTTCGTAACAATCCGGAGAGCTTTGGACTAGGTTTGAGTGATGACTGAATTTGCAGAAGCCATCGCCGCGGGTGTCTCTTCGGAGGTGCTGGCGGCGATGCCATTGCCGAAGACTTTCCGTGCTGCATTTGTACAGCAGGATGAGGTCGACATGTTCGCGGGAATGGCCAGCCAGGACAAGGATCCGCGGAAGTCACTCCACGTTGAGCAGGTGGAATTTCCCGAAATGGCCCCCGATGAGGTCGTCGTTGCAGTAATGGCCTCGTCGATCAATTACAACACGGTGTGGTCTTCGATCTTCGAGCCGATCCCGACCTTCGAGATGCTCAAACGTCTCGGGCGGAGTGGAAGGTACTGGGCAAAAAGGCATGAACTTCCCTACCATATCGTCGGATCGGACGGGGCTGGCGTAATTGTAAGAGTAGGTTCGGCGGTCCGAAATTGGAGGGTAGGGGACAAAGTTGTCATTCACTGCAACTATGTCGATGACCAGGACCCGACCGGTCACGATGACTCCATGCTCTCGTATGATCAGAAGATTTGGGGTTTCGAATCCAATTTCGGTGGTTTAGCGGACTTTACCCTCGTGAAGGCGAACCAGCTAATGCCGAAGCCAGCTCACCTTAGCTGGGAGGAGTCAGCGGTCAATGCACTTTGTAACTCCACGTCTTACCGGATGCTCGTCTCCAGAAACGGGGCGTCTATGAAGCAGGGCCAGACCGTGCTGGTTTGGGGTGCTACGGGTGGTATCGGTGGCTATGCGGTCCAGTACGTCCTAAACGGTGGTGGAATCCCCATCGGTGTGGTCAGCTCCCCCGACAAGGTGGAGCTGCTGAACGAGTTGGGTTGTGAAGCGGTTATCGATAGACGCGCCGGTGACTACAAGTTCTGGAAGGATGCCCACAATCAGGATGAATCTGAGTGGCGACGTTTTGGGAATGACATCCGAAAGCAGGTCGGCGAGGATCCCGATATTGTCTTTGAGCACCCGGGTCGCCAGACCATGGGAGCATCTGTATATGTTGCCAAAAGGGGCGGGATCATTATGACCTGCGCCGCCACTACGGGCTACATGATCGAGTACGACAACCGTCACCTCTGGATGAAGCTGAAGAGCATCAAGTCGAGCCACTTCGCCAATTACAGAGAAGCATGGGACGCTAATAAGTTGATAGCCAAGGGGAAGGTGCAGCCGGTTCTGTCTGCCGTCTACCCACTCGAAAGCGTGGGAGAGGCGACATATGTGGTCCACAAGAACCTCCACGAGGGGAAGGTGGGGATCCTTTGTCAGGCCGATGCAGAGGGCCAAGGTATCGACGATCCAGAGTTTCGCGACAAGGTGGGCGAAGACAGGATAACGCTTTTCCGGAGGCACTCCGAGAAGCTGATGGCAAAACGTGCGGAGGCGAATCAGTAACTTCCGGCCGGCACCGCCGGGACTTAGGGTCCGGGTGTACCGAGTTGGGAACAAGTCCAAAGGAGTTAGATGCGGCCGATTGAGATCGACCATGTTGCCATTGCAGTTAGAAATCTCGAGGAAGCGGTCTGTTACTATCGAGATGCTCTTGGCGCGAACTTGGAGCATCGAGAGGTCATCGAATCCGACGGCGTGGAAGAGGCACTGCTGAAGGTGGCTGAAAGCTATATCCAGCTGCTTACCCCTACGCGGCCCGATTCCCCGGTGGCGAAGTTCCTTGAAAAGCGTGGAGAGGGGTTACACCATATCGGTTGGAGGGTAGAAGACTGTGACAGTGCCCTCGAGGAGCTAAAAGCGAGTGGTGCCGAGGTGATCGATGTCCATCCTCGTCCTGGATCAAGAGGGACCACCGTGGCATTTGTCCACCCAAAGAGTTCCTTTGGCACACTGGTGGAACTGGTGCAAGAGGGCGAGTCTCACTGACCACGCCGTCAAGCAGCACAGACTAGACCTGCCTCCTGCCTTGTAAGGCTCGACCGATGGTGAGTTCATCGGCATAGTCAAGATCTCCACCTACCGGAAGCCCAGAAGCGATTCGTGTCACAGTTAGTCCGGTGTCCTGAAGCTGGCGTGCTAGGTACATTGCGGTGGCTTCGCCTTCAATATTTGGATTTGTGCAAAGGATCACTTCGGTGATCGTCTTGTCGGCTAATCTAACTAGGAGTTCTCTTACTTTTATCTTGTCAGGTCCTATTCCGTCGATTGGACTAAGTGCACCCTGCAGGACATGGTAGAGACCCTTGTACTCGCGGCTCCGTTCCAATGCCACGACGTCTTTCGGTTCTTCGACAACACAGATGATCGATCGATCCCGAGTTTGATCCGAGCATATGGAGCACATGACGCCTTCAGAGAAGTTGAAGCACGTCTCGCAGAACATGGCGTTGTCCTTAGCGGACTTGATAGCGTCGGCTAAGCGGTAGACGTCATTGGTTTCAGATCGAAGTAGATAGAAGGCGATTCGTTGCGCAGACCTAGGTCCAATTCCTGGTAGCTTTCCGAGCTCCTCAATAAGGCTTCTGATGGATGGCGTATACATGGTTCCCTATGCCTAGTTAGGTCTAAATTACAGCGCAAATGTGGTGTTCGGTCGCGACTTGACTGTTACCCGTCGATCTCCCGAGCACCTGGGAATACCGATGAGATTATCTCGGACAGTCCATCGGTGAGAGTCTCGGACGTCGATTCCCCGTCGTTGAAGATCTCCATGGAAGGTTCAAACTTGGTGCTTTGGGCCGACGGATCGGAGACCTCCTCCTCTGCCATCAGGACCAGTTCCACCGGGGCACCGCCGTACTTTTTCGAGATTGCCGCGGCGACTTCAGCTGTGAATTCTATGCACCTGTCGCGATGAGCTCCGTTGGGAAGTACGATGACAACCTTTCCAACCTCTGCCGAGAGAAATCTGCCAGAGAGGAACCTGGCTCTGGCCTTCGGCGAGAGCTGGTCCAGTATCGATGCCGACCAATCAATCGTAAGTAACTCTCGGGTGAATGGGGAGTTGTCAGTCCCGGCTCTAGATTCCTCCGTCGTATGTAGGACTTCTGCTTTCAGAGCCGGCGGATCCTCAGATTCGATGGTCGACGATTCATTTTGGCTGGATACTGCCTCGGTAACCCGGGAGGACAGAGGCGGGTTATCCAACGGTTGCGAAGCGTTTTCGGAGTCCGACGGCACGGGAACACCCGACGGTTCCGAGGCTTTTGAAGTCGACCGCATCCCTGCCCTTATGGCCGCCATCGGGTCGCTCGCGGACTTTGCTGACCTGGGCGGGGTCCTTTTTAGGTCGTCCCGAATCTGAGATTCCGGCCGTTCCCGATTCCCAGAGGGACTATCGGCTATTTTGGTCGGCTCATCTTTTTCGGCACCGGCGTGGCTTTGGTTCTGACCGCTCGTGTGGGCCGGTCCCTGTGATTTCAAGATCGCTAGTTCGGCTTCGAGTTTTGCTACCCGACCTATGAGCGCGTGCACTTCTGGATCGTTGGAGGCAGCTGGAGTGGTTCCACCGCTCCCGCACAGCCCTATGAGTCCAGCTTGAAGTATGAGTGTCGAATCAATAGCTTCTTTGAGCGTGGGTCCCACAGCAGAGAGACCTTGGACGAATCGGACTATTGATGCGAGGTTTGGCAACTTGTCCGCCTGCTTGGTGGCCAGATTCAAAAGGATCGAGGAGTCGGTATCGGCTCCCTCTGCCAAGGCGACGAACGCCCCTCGTGAGATGAGAAGCATCTCCTCCAGTATCCGCTGAGGATCGAAACCGTCTGCAATCAACCTCTGAGAGAGTGCGAAAGTCGCTGACGGGTCGTTGTTGAGAATCGCCATGGCGAGCGCAGGTACAGTCTGACCGGAACCATCTGGAACCGAGCCCAGAGCGGCAACCTGGTCTAGGAAACTGAGCGTATCCCTGGCAGAGCCGGATCCGCGGTTCGCTACCCACTCGAATGCGTCCGACTGAAGGTCGATGCCTGCGGCTTCAGATACCGACTTGGCGAGACCCTCGAGCGTTTCGGTGGTGAGAAGTTTGAACTCGAAGTGCTGGGCTCTACTTCGGATCGTCGGAAGTACCTTATGGGGATCTGTAGTGGCAAGTACGAAGACGACACGACTAGGCGGCTCTTCCAGGGTCTTTAGAAGCGCTGAGGATGCAGCGTTCGACAACATGTGGACTTCGTCGATTATGTAGACTTTCCATTCGCCTACCGACGCGTTGGGAACTGTCGCAATGAGCGCCCTTATCGAATCGACGCCCGAGTTGGAAGCAGCATCGAGCTCCTCCACGTCGAACGACCGGCCCTCCACGACTGAGATGCAGGATTCACAGACAGAGCAGGGCTCGCCATCGGTAGGGGACTCGCAGTTGAGAGCCTTGGCCAAGATCCTTGCCGTAGAGGTCTTGCCCGTGCCGCGGGGCCCGGAGAAGAGATATAGGTGTGATACATGCCCGTTGATAATCGCGTTCTTGAGAGCTTTTGTTACGTGCCCTTGACCGAGAACCTCGGAGAATCGCTGTGGTCTGAATCTTCTGTATAGCGATACGTGGTCGACCGTGTTTGACACATCACCACACTAGCTGCCGGCTGTGACTGGAGTCGTGGCTTGGCTGTCTAGTGGTGTGAGACTCTCATCGGCAGAGCAACTTTGTGCGACAGCCAGGCTGACTACGGCACCCACAGTCAACTGCTGAGGGCTGCTGCCTTCCGGCCCTGACCCGATTCACAGAACTGCGCCGCGTAGGGCCCAGCCATCGCACAAAACTGCCCCGCGTTAACTCACCTAGACTACGATAGCCTGTACGGCTTGAGGAGAGGTGCGAGAGTGGCCGAATCGGCGCGATTGGAAATCGCGTGTGGGGAAACTCACCGTGGGTTCGAATCCCACCCCCTCCGCAGTGATCCCCCGAGTTTCTCGGGGGATCACAAGTATCAAAATCAGTGGATGCTCCATGGATAACTCGGGAAACTCCGACCTAGATACGTTCATGAAATTGGCCCTTGATGAGGCTGATGCAGCCCTTCTACATGGCGACGTGCCCGTCGCAGCCGTATGTGTCTTGAACGGTGAGGTTGTTGCGATTCGTCACAACGAGAAGGAGGCTTCGAGAGATGCCTCTGCCCATGCCGAGATGCTCGTGCTAAGGGAAGCCGCTCAAAAACTGGGGGTAACTTACCTCACCGGCGCAACTCTGTTCGCAACCTTGGAGCCCTGTGCGATGTGTGCTGGAGCGATGGTGTTATACAGGATCCAGCGCGTTGTGTTCGCCGCATACGATACCAAGGCTGGGGCTTGTGGATCGTTGTACAACTTATGTGCAGATCCGAGGCTCAATCATGAGATCGACGTGGTTGGCGGTGTGATGGCTGATAGCAGTTCGGAGATGTTGAAGAGCTTCTTTCGACGATTGCGCTCCTAAGATGTGACTTCTACTCGGAGAGGTGCGAGAGTGGCCGAATCGGGCGGTCTCGAAAACCGCTGTGTCAGTGATGGCACCGTGGGTTCAAATCCCACCCTCTCCGCTGGGAGTGCTCGGACCCCCATATGGGGGTCCGAGGGACTTTCAACTGACGGTGCGAATGCGAGAAGGTTGAGTATCCTAGCGGACGTGAGATCCTGAGCGTGGGATCAGTTCGGCCAAGCGATCTAGCAGAGGAAGTGCCTCGTCTCTGCTGACCGAGGGGATCCAAAAAAACGTCCGCTTTACTCCGAGTTCTGCGTACTGGTCTACTGCCTTTGCAGATGGGGTTCCGCCATAAAGATTGATCGGCATCGGTGGTCTACCAGCCGCCTCACATAGTGTTTCCAGCCTGAGTTTCCATGGTGCTAAGCCCGCTTCTCCCAGTCGTGCGGGAATCGGCATCCACTCGTCGGCTATCCTCACCGCCCTCTCGAGCGCAGATGCACCGTTCGCCCCTAAAAGGATTGGTGGTCTTGGCACTTGCTTTGGCTTGGGCCAACTGTACATTGGGCCGAACTTGACAAACTTCCCGTCGGCTTCGGCGACTTCATTGGACCAGATTCGATTCAGAACGTCGACTCTCTCGTCGAGTAATCGCCATCTCGTGGTTGGATCGGTACCATGATTCTTCATCTCCTCGTGGTTCCATCCACCCCCTATGCCGAATAGAAAACGGCCGTCAGAGAGGAAGTCGAGACTTGCGACCTCTTTTGCAAGGATGATCGGATCCCTCTCGACTACCAAGCAGATGCCGGTCCCGATCTCAAGCGTCGTAGTGACCGCCGCCGCCTGGGCGAGGCCTACGAACGGATCGAAAGTGTGGTAGTACTCCTTGGGGAGGTCGCCACCGCCGGGGTAGGGGGTGAGTCGAGACGCAGGGATGTGGGTGTGCTCGGGGAAAAGAAGCGCCTGAAAACCCCTCGCCTCTACCTCCACAGCCAGTTCGGCTGGCCGAATTGAGTAGTCCGTAGGGAAAATGGATATACCTAGCTGCACACCGAAATACTAATCGAAGTACTCCTAGAGGGTTGGCCTAGTCTGAAGGGCGATTTTGGGACAGGAACGTACAGGTGAACCGACTACCCGACCTTGACTCCGGTCATCGATATGCCTCCCCACTGGAAACCATCGCAGACTATGTCGATTGGTTCATCGGGCGCAGCCGTACCTACGACGTAAAGTAGCGGGAGGTAGTGATCGGGGGTGGGTACTGAGAGCCTTGCGTTGTCGTCAATGCGGTCATAGTCGGCCAAACTGTAAAAATCGTGGTCGGCGAGTCGGGCCTTGATCTTGGTGTCGAAGGACTTTGCCCATTCGAAACCGTCACTTGCGTCTTGGTGCCTGAAGCTTTCGTGCAGATTATGTACGATGTTGCCACTGCCAACAATTAGGTAGCCGAGGTCACGAAGTTCACTGATCCGCCGCCCATATTCGATGTGCTTTTCGTGATCTAAAGTTGCATCGATGCTCAGCTGGACTACTGGAACATTGGCATCGGGGAAGAGGTGGACAAGTACCGACCAGGTCCCATGATCCAGACCCCAACTCTCGTCGAGAACGACGTCTGTCTCCCCTGCGAGAAGGGACTTGGTATGTTGGGCTAGGGCTGGGTCTCCACCTGCTGGGTACACTATTTCGAACAGCTCCTGTGGAAAACCACCAAAGTCATGTATGGTCCTTGGGGTAGTCATTGCGGTCACTCCGCACCCTCTTGTATACCAGTGGGCCGAGATGCAAAGTACCCCCTTGACGTCGGTGAGTTCTCTCCCCAAGGCACGCCAAGACTCTGACCACTGGTTCTGCTCGATGGCATTCATCGGGCTGCCATGGCCGAGAAAAATTGCTGGTGTTCTCATTTTGCCCAACTTTCCGGACACTCCTCGTTAGAGGTGGTGTCGGTTTCACAGGTCGGAGTCCCAGTAGTCACCTCAGCCGGATCACATTCGACCAAAGATTGTGGCGCCCCCGGTATTGATTTCAGTACGGCCTTAAGTGCCTGAAGAGTGGGCTCCAGCTGTTCTTGTGGGATCAGGTCGATGAAGTTTTCGCGCACAGTGGTTACATGGGCCGGAGCGATACCGATTAGCAGGTCCAGCCCGGCCTCGGTTAACTCGGCCACGACGCCTCTTCCGTCAGTCGGACAGTTCTTCCTTTCGACCCACCCAGACTTCTCGAGCCGTTCCATCTGGTGTGATAGCCGGCTCTTTGGAGCGACGATTGTGTTGGCGAGCTCGCCCATTCGTAGCCACCTCCCCGGCGCCTGCGAAAGTCGAGCGAGGATCTCGTAGTCGGAGTGGGAGATATTGAAATCGCGGCGCAATTGCTGATCTACCAGTCGTTCAACCATCTGAGAGACGGCGAGGAAGCTGATCCAAAGGTCTGTCTCTTCGTCATTGAGCCACCTCACCGATTCCATGATTTAAAGAGTACAAGTTCAAATTATCTAATCTGTTGATTTCAGCGGGAATTGTTTAACATTCAACAATGTTCAGCTCTTTGGGTTTGTTGGACGATCCAAGAAGGAGGGTGATGTTCACTTCCACGCAAGGCTTCGCAGGTGATGCATTGGATGAAGTGCAATCGAAAGGGGCTCACACCCTGAAGACAAATGGAGCATCGATAAGACGTGAAGTCCCCGTCCCGTTGAGACTTGCTGACGGTTTCGAAGTCGACTCCGTGGTGTTCTCCTTCAGCGACCTGAGCGACGGTCTGCAGCATCTCGCTGTCGGTCTAGGCGATTTCCGCAACAACCCGGTGCCGCTAGTTCGTCCGCATTCCGAGTGTCTGACTGGCGACGTATTTGGATCGGCCCGGTGTGATTGTGGACCACAACTCCTTGAGGCGATACATCGGATCGCAGCCGTTGGAGGTTATCTTCTGTACCTTCGACAAGAGGGGAGGGGAATCGGACTGTACAACAAATTGGATGCCTACGCCCTTCAGGACGCCGGACTCGATACCTACGATGCCAACCTGGAACTTCACCTTCCTGCAGATGGAAGAGACTACAGGGCTGTTGCTGAGATGTTGGAGGTTTTAGGGACTCGCAAGATCGATCTGCTATCGAACAATCCGGACAAAGCGCTCCAACTGGAAGGGTATGGGGTGGATGTCCGGTCGAGGATCTCCACCGGCGTATTTCTTTCCGATCACAATCGTAACTATCTCAGGGCAAAGGTCTTGAGGAGTGGTCACTTTATGGCTCTGGATGACCCGAAGTAGGTAGCATTGCGGGCCGACTGGGTTTGAACTAATGCATCTGTGTCCACTTTCGGCACGTGACCCGACTAGGTGCTTGCATTTTGGGCATGAAACATGAATGTAGTCCTTGGTTCAAACATTGCCTCTTAGCCGACGAGCTCGGCATTTGGAGGGACCAGTCAGGAGTAACTTTCGGATAGTGAGTGGGCGACACTTTGGTGGGAGTGATATGTGCGCTAGCTGCCACCCATTGGTGACCTGATCATGCCTAGCTGGTAAAAACATGGTGTCAAGTCGGTCGTGGATTCGTGTAGCTTCCTATCCATGAGTGATGATGTATTTGCCAATCTCCACAGTCTCGGCATCGAACTTACCGAGCCCGGCCCCCCACGAGGCTCCTATCAGCCCATTGTGACCGATCGTGGGATCGCTTACCTGTCTGGTTCCCTCCCCTTCGTCGATGGGGAGTTACTCCATCCTGGCCTGGTAGGAAAGGACGTAACCGCGGAGCAGGCAGCCGAAGCTGCGGCCCAGTGCGTAAAAAACAGTCTTTCTGTGATACATGCGGGAATCGGTGGCTTGGACAAGGTACTGCGTGTGCTGAAGGTTGTAGGTTTCGTGGCCTCGGCGCCGGAGTTCCACGCTCAACCACAGGTTGTCAATGGTGCCTCCGACCTAATCGCAGCGGTCTTCGGAGATATTGGTCGTCACGCGCGGTCCGCAGTCGGCGTTGCCAGTCTTCCGCTTGGCTCTTGTGTGGAGGTCGAGATGGTCCTTGCAATAGCGGAGAATTAGAAGGAATTGCCCCTTTTGGCTTTCGGTGCAACCTCGGAGGAGTCGCCGGCGATGATGCCAGCCGAGATGCCGAGAGTCACGATTACTACCCCTATGACCTCGCGGAGATTGACGACTCCAATTCCTAGAATTGCCTGTCCAATCAGAGCCGATACAGGTATGAGTCCGGTGAGGAGACCGGCCCTTTCTACCGAGATCCGCTTGAGCACCACGTACCAGACGCCGACTGCATAAAACGATATGGCGACTCCGCTGTAAAGTAGCGCCTCGGACTCATTGAGGGTGGGTGTCCTGAAGGCAGTAGACCCGCCGACCGCTGCCCCGACGGCCAAAAGGCCAACTGTTGCCAGCACGGTGGCCCAGAACGAAAGCGCTCTGGCACCCAGTTTTTCTATGAGCGAGACTCCGATTATCGAGAAACAGGCGTCACCTACTAGGGCTCCCAATGCCCACATTGCGCCGTGAAAGGATGAGTGTCCTGCCCCGTTGACGACTGCCGCACCGACAGAGACGATAGCGGCGGCTATGAAGGTCCTCGGCTTGGGACGACGCCAGTTGAGTATCGGGACTACGAGCGCGAGCACAATTGGGAGGCACCCGATTATTACGCCTACCGCAGCCGGCGAGGAGCTCCTGAGTGCCTCGATGGAGCAGACGGAGAAACCGGCAAGTCCAGTCGCACTGAGCAGTAGGAGCTTGAATACCTCCCTCCTTGAGAGGGAAAAGACTGTGTGGAGCGACTTCCTTCCGAGGACTCCTAGCATCACGGCACCTATGGCATACCTGATTGCTTGGCCCGAAAATACGGGATAGCGCACGAGTGCTCCAGACACTGCGATGCCAAGACCGACCGCGGACGGAGAAGTCGCTGCAAGTAGATAAGAGTAAAGTTCGGACTTGTTTGGCTTCACGGTGAACCGAGGCTAGTCCGAAACGGCCTCCGGAGGGGATTCGTGGGTGAAAGTACGCCAATTGATAACGATCTCCCCTTGTGAGAGTCGACTTGGCTCGAGGAGCGAAACAGTCGTTACTGCTCGTAGGTAGTCGATTCGCTCGGTGCCGACGAAGCCGAGGCTTGCTAGGTGATCGGTGAGCCACTGTGCATCTAGAAGCGTGAAGCCGGCAGTACTCAGCACTTGATACAGCGCTACGAGGGCGACTTTCGATGCACCCGTTTGGATGTGGAACATCGACTCACCTGTGAAGAGTCCACCAACCTCGACTCCGAAGAGTCCACCTACCAAGCTTTGGTCCTTCCAAACCTCGATCGAATGACCAACACCATCTAGGTGAAGTCTGTGATAGGCGTTCTGGTAGTCCGAGTTGATCCAGTTTCCGTCACTGCGTACGTCGGAGCACCTCTCCACAACCTCATCGAAAGCTTGGTCCATCGTGACGCGTAATCGCTTTCCCGCATTACGGGTTGACTTTGTGATCCGGAAAGGTGTTGGTCCAGCTGTCTCCCACTTCTTCATCCAGATCGTCGCCCGGACCTGTGGACAGAGCCAGCCGACCGTCGCTGTCGAATCGTATTCGAGTTCCATCGGGAACAGGCCAGCTCGATATCCAGCCAAGAGCGTCTCAGCTGAAATCTCACCACCTACGTAAAGGAGTACGTCAAGATTCGGGTTCGATCGAACCCTATGGAGAACTGCTGATGCTGTGGGTATCTGGGAGTTCATAGTCCCCTATCCGTATCAAGCGGAGTAAAAGGAGTCATTCGGTTGGTATTGTTGGAGGCTATGTCGGATCACCCTATGTCTGAGAGACTAGCTGAACTGAACAGGCGCAGAGCTGAAGCACTCTCGGCTGGGTCGCCACACGCTGTCGAGCGTCAACACCAAAAGGGAAAGATGACCGCTCGTGAGCGGCTCGGTTACCTATTGGACGAAGGCTCCTTCCAAGAGCTGGACATGTTGGCTCGTCACCGAGCCCATGGAATGGGCCTTGATAAGTCCAGACCGTATACAGATGGTGTGGTGACCGGGTTCGGAACCATAGACGGCCGTCGGGTATGTGTCTTTTCGCAAGACTTCACAGTCTTCGGAGGTGCACTCGGAGAGGTGTTCGCCGAGAAGATCCACAAGGTGATGGACCTAGCGAATTCGGTTGGAGTACCGATGATAGGTTTGAATGACGGCGCAGGTGCAAGGATCCAAGAAGGCGTCGTCTCTCTCCACTCCTACGGCGGAATCTTCAGGCGGAATGTGAAGAGTTCGGGCGTTATACCTCAGATAAGCGTCATCCTTGGGCCGTGTGCAGGTGGAGCGGTCTACTCGCCTGCAATGACGGATTTCATCTTCATGGTCAAAGAGACATCCCATATGTTCATCACCGGACCAGATGTGGTAAAGACCGTCACTGGTGAAGAGGTGACGTTAGAGGAACTCGGTGGCGCCACCAGCCATGCAACAAAGTCCGGCGTGGCGACATTCGTATTGGATGACGAGAAGTCCTGTTTGGATGAAGTGAAGTATCTGTTGAGCTTTCTCCCCTCGAACAATATGGAGGAGCCTCCTAGGGAGGAGCCGACCGACGATCCGGACAGGTTAGTACCCGAACTGTTGGAGCTCATGCCAGACAGTCCGAACCTTCCGTATGACATGAAGAAGGTCATCGCCGCCTGTCTCGACAACGGAGACTACCTTGAGTACTTCCCACAGTGGGCGCAGAACATTACTTGCGGTTTCGGTCGTATCGACGGCCAGGTAGTAGGGATAGTCGGAAACCAACCAGCGGTCTTGGCTGGAGTGCTTGACATTGACTCTTCCGAGAAGGCGGCGAGGTTCGTCAGAACCTGCGACTCTTTCAACATTCCGATTGTCACCTTCGTCGACGTACCGGGCTTCATGCCAGGTGTCGACCAGGAGTATGGCGGAATCATCCGACATGGAGCGAAACTCCTTTACGCCTACTGTGAGGCCAGTGTTCCTCGAATCCAGGTAATCACTCGCAAAGCTTACGGCGGCGCTTATGTCGTCATGAACTCGAAGAGCGTCGGTGCCGATCTGGCTTATGCGTGGCCGTCGGCGGAGTTGGCCGTAATGGGTCCCCAGGGTGCCGTTGAGGTGCTCCATCGCAGGGAGATAGCTGGAGCAGATGATCCGGTAGCACGTCGCAACGAGCTCGTAGAGGAGTACACCGAGAGGTACGCCAATCCTTACGTTGCTGCAGAGCGAGGTTTTGTGGACGACGTTATCAATCCGGCAGATACCCGCAAGGTGCTCGTACAGGCGCTACGAATACTCCGGTCAAAGCGGGAGGAGCTTCCACGCCGCAAGCATGGGAACGTACCGCTTTGATGGAGCAAGCTCAGTACAAAGGTGCGGTGTCATACCCCGATCTCCCTACTGATGAGGAGGCATCCGCCGCCATTATTGCAGCTGTGACGGCATTTATGGCAGCTGATTCGGATGGTTCGGTCAATGGGGTCCCTAAGCCAGACCCGACCGCTTGGAGGTTTGCCGCTAGGTGGTGGGGAGCGCAGCGGGGAGGACCTGGGCGGTACTGAGGGGCGACTTAGTGTTATCCGCTTATCGGTCCCTGCGGAGCCACTATCACAATCCCAAGTCCAGGAAGGCTGACGTTCGAACACGCCCGCTCTAGCGCCTCTCTAGCCTTGGATAGCACCTGAGTGGGCTCCATTCCGTGGTTTGGGTAACTGGCAATTCCCGCGGACACCTTTGCAATCCTGTCGTTACCCCGCTTGGACTGCGCTATTTGGATTCTTTCAGCTGTCCAAGCCCCGCCATCTTCGTCGGTGTCGTCGAGAATCAGTCCGAAGACCTGCTCAGAGATCCTGCATGCGACGTCCGCTTCACGGATTGTCATCTTGATCAGAGCAGCGAATTCACCTATAACCCGATCCCTGTCAGCTGGTTCATCGATGTCGGATGCAAAGATGACATGGATGAGAACCACCGAGACGGGCCAGAGTCGTCGCCGAGCCGTGGCCATCTTGGGTCCTAGTACGGCAGAGAAAAAGTTCTCGTTTGCCATGCCGGTGACTTGGTCGATGACAGCTGCAGCTCCGCTTGGAGCGTTACTCACTCTGCTTCTAGATCCGCTTTCGGTGTCCGTCATCGGGAAAGAGGAGACGTGACCATCTTTTGATCGCCGTTCGGCTATCAGTAGAGCGCTGATGGCCGTGG
Source organism: Acidimicrobiaceae bacterium (assembly GCA_013044385.1). Taxonomy (GTDB): domain Bacteria; phylum Actinomycetota; class Acidimicrobiia; order Acidimicrobiales; family Acidimicrobiaceae; genus JABEUN01. The sequence continues at coordinate 37,991 of JABEUN010000064.1, read as the reverse complement.
CAGCCATCAGCCACGCGACCAGCATTAATGTCGTGTTCTTAAGAATCAGTCCATAGATGATCAGAGCCAGTGAGACTGCTGTTGCTGCGGCTGCGAGGTACCTTCTTTGGCTCATACCTTTAATCTTCGGCTCTTTCACTTTGAAGTTTGATTAGAGACTCTAAGAACCGAATCTAATCAGATTCGGTTCTCGCTCTATGTCGGATCGTCAATTTCAAAAGATCCTCCATGATCGCGGATATCTCGTAATCCTTAGGCGTATATATCCTTGCCACGCCGGATTCCTGGAGTTTGGCGGCATCAGCAGCGGGAATGATACCACCTACTATCACCTCTGCGTCGACGCCTTGGTGCAAGAGCGCTGTGACGACCTGTGGAACCAGTTCCAAATGAGATCCGGAGAGAATCGAGATGCCGACGAGATCCACGTCCTCGTCTCTAGCAGCAACTGCAATCTGTTCTGGAGTGAGACGGATCCCCTGGTAAACGACCTCAAAACCTGCGTCTCTAGCAGCAACTGCAATCTGTTCTGCGCCGTTTGAGTGACCATCTAGTCCGGGCTTCGCAACGAGAAGTCGAGGCGGACCACCTGGGAGCGACCTGGCCTGTTGGGCAATGCGGGACATCTGTTTCTCGCGCCGGCCTACTCCTCCAGATACTCCGGTTGGCGCCCTGTACTCACCGAAGGTGTCCCTCAGAACCTCGGTCCACTCTCCCGTGGTTCCGCCGGCCAACGCAAGCTCGATGGTAGGGATCATTATGTTGGTGTCGCTCTTGGCGGCGTCACGTAGTGCCTGGAGTGCCCTCTCCACCCGTTCAGCGTCCCTATCTCGCCGCCAGGCGATGACGTCGTGGATCATCGCCTGCTCCACGGCGGGGTCGATTACGAGGTGTGTGCCTGAATCGGGATTCGAAAGTGGTCCAGCTGCTGTCTCGGTGAAGATATTGACGCCAACGACCTTTAGTCCCCCCGATTCAATCGACGCTGTTCGTTCTGCCTGGCTCCTGACCAGCCTTGATTTCAATTCATCGATGTAGTTGAAGATCCCACCATTGTCGAGGATCTCCGTCAGCTCGCTCCAAGCCTCTGATTCGATCTCGTGAACCAAGCCGTCCATGACCTTGGAGCCTTCGAATATGTCTGGATAGTCGAGTAGGTCTGTTTCGTAAGCGAGGATCTGTTGGATTCTCAGAGACCACTGCTGATCCCACGGTCTAGGAAGGCCGAGTGCTTCGTTCCAGGCGGGCAGTTGGAGGGCGCGTGCCCTAGCATCTCGTGAAAGTAGAACTCCAAGAGCCTCAAGTACGATCCGTGGAACATTGTTCTCAGGCTGCTGCTCGGTCAGGCCCAATGAGTTCACTTGGACCCCGTAACGGAAGCGGCGCAGCTTCTCGTCTGTCACTCCGTATCTGTCCGTACAGATACGGTCCCACAACCTGGTGAAGGCCCGCATCTTTGCATTCTCTTCGATGAAGCGAATGCCAGAGTTCACGAAGAACGAGATCCGGCCCACAACCTGAGGAAAGTCATCATCTGGTATCTGACCGGACTCCCGGGTCGCGTCGAGCACCCCGACGGCGGTTGCCAACGCGTATGCGACCTCTTGGACAGGAGTGGCCCCCGCCTCTTGGAGGTGGTAGGAACAGATGTTGATCGGATTCCACTTGGGAACGTTGGTCACCGTGTAGGAGATCATGTCGACGATCAGACGTCGAGATGCATCGGGAGGGAAGATGAAGGTACCCCGGGATAGATACTCTTTGACAATGTCGTTCTGTGTGGTACCTGACAGCAACGACTTGTCGACGCCTCTGGACTCGGCCAACGCTATGTAAAGTCCAAGGAGCCACGCGGCAGTCGCATTGATTGTCATTGAGGTGTTCATCTGCTCGATCGGTATGTCGGCGAAGAGTTGTTCCATCTGACCCAAATGAGCTACGGGTACCCCGACCTTGCCGACCTCACCTCTTGATTGGTCGGCGTCCGGATCATAACCGATCTGTGTTGGCAGATCGAAAGCAATGGACAGTCCCGTCTGTCCCTTTGCCAAATTGAGTCGATAGAGTTCGTTGGATGCGCTTGCGGAAGAGTGCCCGGAGTAGGTCCTCATGACCCATGGGCTGTCAGTCCTGTCGAGATGCGCCGCTGCCTTTTTGAACCCGGACCCTTCCGTTGAACAAGACATCGTTACGTCCGTACCTTTCGGGAGCTGGATCGGGCTCTGATCACGGGGTCCGATATGAAGCGGATTCCCAGTTTATCAATGGTAGTCGTAGAAGCCGTGTCTACTCTTTTTGCCGAGGTGACCAGCAGCGACCATCCTCCGAAGAGTCGGTGCAGCCAGAGATCCGGGGTCGCCGAACTCCTTGTACAACGCATCGAGGATTGCAATGGAGGTGTCGAGTCCTACCAAGTCCAAAAGTGCGAGGGGCCCCATGGGGAAGCCACACCCTAACTTCATCGACTTGTCGATCTCAATTGCGGTGGCGACCCCTCGCTCGTACAGCCTTACGGCATTGTTGAGATATGGAAACAGAAGGGCGTTTACAACGAAGCCGGCTTCATCTTTTACCAGGACGGGCTCTTTTCCGCAAACCTTGGCGAAGTTGAGGGCGGCTTGGATAGTGTCTTCGGACGCGGTTAGTGGTCGTACAACTTCGACCAGGGTCATAGCGACTGCCGGATTGAAGAAGTGGATTCCGCAGACTGAATCGGGACGCTTGGTCGCCATCGCCATGTCGACCACCGGCAGTGTCGAGGTGTTTGTGGCTAGGATCGCGTGGGGCTTGACAATCCGGTCGAGATGCTCAAAGAGGTGTCTTTTTACCTCGAGGTCCTCGACCACCGACTCGATTACTAGATCGCAGTCGCCGAGTTCGTCGATGTCAGTGGTGGCTAGGAGTCGTGCAAGGGCGTCTCGTGCATCTTCGGCGGTCATCTTCTGACGTTCCACTCGCTTTGCGAGCGATCTTTCGATCGCACCGACCATCGATACTGCGCTCTCCTGCCTCCTCGACCTCAGTACCACTTCAAATCCGGAGATCATCGCCACCTCAGCGATTCCAGATCCCATGATCCCCGATCCCACAACGCCGACCTTACTTATGTTCATTACCCCAACCTACTCAATAATGCCGGCGGCTTGCTTACCAGAGAGGATCTAATTGGCTGAGTAGGCCCTCGTTCTTGTTGAGGTCGTTGGATGGGCCATGGCCCATCGATCCTCATTTTGGGTTGGGCACTTAGGCAAAGGGCTCACCTGGAACGATCTCGCCGACAAAACCAACCAGTTGGTGCCCCCGCCACCAGGGGATTCTGGCTCGCCCATCTGAACTAGAGCTGAAACAATAGAGTTCGGAAGGGCCGTGCGAGCTGCAGTTATGGTACCGGATTGGTCGAATGCAGGTCGCAGCTTAGAGACCGACTCAGTAGTGGTGCCCGGCCTTACGCCCTCGTCGGTGTCGACGACGATCGGGTCACCCTTCCTCTGAGGAATTGATACCGGGATGATTTCGGGAGCGAATCTCCCTGATTTGATTGCGTTTGCCGCATGTTCGTGCGAGTTTGCCGAGAAAATGTCCTACGGCCTGATCCGTTCTGGATCCGCAGAGCAGGCAGAACTGACAGGTGGCTACCTGCTCAGTATGTTTGGAAGCTCGAATTGTAAGAAATAAGTGTTTGGACTTAAATGTTGATAGCTGGTGAGGTGTTGTCCAACTGAGTCTTCCAACAGCGAAGGGAGGAGTTGGTGTCAACTAGGAGTCTGCACGAGATTGCCAAGTGTGGAACGTGGATAGCAGATCTAACTGACTCCGGGGTGTTAGTTCTGGCAAAGCGCTTGGGGATTGTAGTCGCAAGCGCCCGTCTGCGGGTGTTGTCGGCGGAGGTCGAAGTGGATGAAGCCGGTGTCCCGGTTTCGCTGTCGGTACAGATCGACCCGGAGAACATAGTCACGTCCAGACCTCGTCTTGGCAGAAGGATAGTAGCTAAGGGTATCCTGCGGAGGAATGGTCACGAGGATCTGCGTTTCTTCTCGACTGACTTTCAGCCGCTGGTAAGAGGGTTCAGGGTGGTCGGTTCGCTCGAGGCTCGCGGGATGTCGTCCCGACAGAGTCTGCGTGCAACGGCAATTGATTGGATAGGGGATGAGGTCGCCCGAGTGTCCGGCAGTGGTCGCGTCGATCTCCGGAACATCGGCCTGAAAAGGAGAGATCTACTCAGCTTCTCACCGAAGGTCATCGTAAGCTTCGAACTGGATTTCAGGCTTTCAAAAATTGAAACGGAGGTTGTACTCACGGCATCAGAGCTGAAGTGATCCCTCTCGCCCACGAGCTACCTTGACCCTGGACCGCCTCGGCTGTCCGGGTAGGGTTAAATGGAGGTTCAGCGAGGGGGGGGACAGTTGGGTGCCCGAGGCCAGCTTTAAAAGGTTTGTGACGTCCAAAGCGCTTGCAAAAACTCTTGGCCTACTCGAGATCGCGTACCGCCCCCTCGGACTCGACAAGTCTCGCATGATGCTCGGCATTCCTGCTGGGGGCGATCTTCTTGAGGTGGGTTCGGGGACAGGCTCCTCGTTGGCTGGCTTGCTGAATGCCTCGACAATTACGCTGCTTGAACCGGATGTAGCTTGTGTTGCGGCACTGAAGGAACGAGTTGTTCGCCTAGGTGTCAAAGAGCGGGTAACAATCATCGACACAACCGTTGGTCAGGCGCTGGACCGCGGAATATTAAGACCCGCTAGTTTCGACCAGGTTGTCTTCTCGTTTTCCCTCTGTTCGATTGAGGATCCTTTGCACTCCTTGACAAGGCTGAAGAATGTCCTGAAGGCTGACGGGAAGATCTACTTTATCGAGCATACATGCACCACGAATCCGAAGTTTGTCCAATTTCAGTCGGGGTTCGCACCCATCTGGACTTCAGCCACAGGTGGGTGCCGGCTCAACTCCGATCCTTTGAAGCTCCTGGAGGACGCGGGTTTTCATCCAGAATCTCGTGCATTTAGAAGACCGATGGGTTGGCCATTTTTCAAATCTGGAGTCATAGGCTCGGCGAGCTCCACGCAGCCGTGAAGTGAGGGAATGGATTGGCCCGGAGATGGTCCCCAAGTGCAGTCGTGATTGGCACAATCTGAAAAGAGTTAGAACACGGTTGACCCACACGTCAGCTAAATTCGGGTGGCATTACCATTTGGATCTACGCATAATTCTCTTGAACCCACTGCTAGTTGCCGGATCTGATAGAGGTACGGCTAGGTTTCCCTTGGTTGGACCGATTCCGGAAGGTTGTGAAGCTCAGAGATGTCCTCCAAGATCAGGCAGACCCGTGGGACGCTAGCACTTGTTGGTGGCGCGGAATGGCGAGATGGGTGCAGCTTCGACAGGACACTGATCGAGGAGTCCAAAGACAACGTCATCACGTTGCTCCCCACAGCGGCCGCATTCGAATATCCCCAGAGGGCTGTCGTGTCTGCCACAGACTACTTCAGCAGTCTCGGGGCGAAGGTGGAAGCTGTGATGCTTCTGGAGCGACGCGACGCGTTTGATGAGGTGATGATCGATCGCATAAGGTCTTCAAACTTCATCTACCTATCTGGTGGGTCACCGATGCATCTGCGATCGGTGCTCAAAGCGACGCCAGCTTTGGATGCTCTGGTCGCAGCTTGGAAAGGTGGCGCAACTCTTGCGGGCTCTTCGGCAGGTGCAATGGTGTTGACCGACCCGATGTCGGACCCGCGTGGCGGGGCGTTGACGGTCGGATTGGGTCTGGTCAAAAACGTCGCCTTCGTTCCACATTTTGACACTTGGGACAAGGAAAAAGAGAGTCGGACAGTCGCAATTGCTGCTCGTGGGGACGTCGTTGTTGCCGGCGTGGATGAGCGGACGGCGTTGATCAGATCAGCAGCTGGAGTCTGGCGCGTGGAGGGTTTCGGCTCTGCCAGACTCTTCTCGAATGGTGAGAACATGGAACTCGAAGAACTCGAATCAAGGGTTACCCTGATCTGAGTTCTTCGGCGACCAGTTCGACGGCGGTTAGCCGATTCAGAGTACCGAAATAGTCACAGACTCCATGATGCAGGGGCTCGTGGGAGTTCCGGACTGCGAACCCATCGACTCGATGGCCATCACAGTCTCCATTCCCTCTGTTACCTGCCCAAATAGTGCATATGCAGGGTTCAATCCAACGCCCGCCGGCCCTGTGATGATGAAGAACTGGCTCCCGTTGGTGTTGGGTCCGGCGTTCGCCATAGCGAGCGATCCGCTTCGGTACTCACCCTGCTTGGGTAGTTCGTCTCTAAACCTGTAACCGGGTCCGCCGGTTCCGTTTCCTACCGGATCCCCTCCTTGTATGACGAAGCCTGGAATGATCCTGTGGAACGCCAGTCCGTCGTAGTAGTGGTATAGGGCGAGGAACACGAAGTTGTTCACGGTGACTGGTGCCCTTTTGGCATCAAGCTCGACGGTGAACTCACCGTGATTGGTCACGAACTTAGCCACGTAGGTGAGTTCGGGGTCGATCATGAAATCCGGTGGGGCGTCGAACTTCTGGGTTTTGGGGCTGGATCCATCCATGTTGGGTGCGGGATGTGCCTTTTTGCCGAACGCCATTTCAACTCCTTCTCAGCTGTATTCGATTGAAGATCTGTCTAGATCTTCCTATGACTGCGTGATTGTTACCTTTATCATCTTGTGGACCTTGACCGGTGTTCCTGAGGGTGAGCCGTCGGCCGAAATAGCATTGACGACGCTCATGCCAGAGGTGACCTGACCGAAAATCGAGTACTTGGGCGGGAGCTGTTCGCCTGAAGGTCCCGTGACGATGAAGAACTGACTGCCGTTTGTATTCGGTCCGGAGTTAGCCATGGCAACGGTTCCGATTTTGTAAGACCCAGCTGGTGGGAGCTCATCTGCAAACTGATAACCAGGTCCACCGGCACCCGTTCCGAGCGGATCTCCGCCCTGGACGACAAATCCAGGTATGACCCTGTGGAAGATCAGTCCATCGTAGAAGTGGTAAAGGGCGAGAAACACGAAGTTGTTGACAGTCTTGGGCGCCAACTTCGAGTTGAGTGTGATCTGGAAGCTTCCGACGTCAGTCTGGACATTTGCTACATAGGTGTTGGCTGGATTGATGCACATTGGAGGGGCGCTTGAAAAGTGCTCGTAACGTGGAGACGAACCGTTGAAATTCGGACAGACGACGTTGGCCAGGTTTGCCGTCGTTGGGGTAACACTCGTCGTCGTGGCGGTGGTGGAGTTCGTTTTGGACGACGCGCTGGTCTTCGACGGCCCCTTGGTCGTCTGGTAGATCAAGATGCCCAGAATCACAACTACAACTGGGGTGAAGCTAAAAATGAGTCGTCGCTGCTTCCGCCTCTTCTCCTGTTGGTCTCTTATCTCCTTCAGGCGGCGCTGGTTCTCTCTGATTCGTTCTCTCTTTGGACTTGGCACGATCAATCAAGATAGTCGGAAGTTAACCTCAACCGGAGTGCTGGACTGATGTGACGCACTCCATTCGTTCAGAATTATCCCACTTCGCGCTCGGGGAAAGGGTGCTCACGCCGGACCCTGACCCTTACGGCAACTAGCTTGTCTGCGTGAGTTTGGTCGTTCAGAAGTTTGGTGGTACATCGGTCGGGGACGCCGACAGGATCAGGGCGGTCGCAGATCACGTCGCCCGCACCAAGCGTGGCGGACGTGATGTGGTCGTGGTTGTCTCTGCTATGGGAAAAACAACTGACGATCTGATAAGGCTCTCTAAAGATGTGTCTGATACCCAGCCACCGCGCGAGATGGACATGCTGCTGACCTCGGGGGAGCGTATCTCCATGGCGCTGCTCTGCATGGCGCTTTCTGACCTAGGTGTGCCCGCCTTGTCCTTTACCGGATCGCAGGCCGGAATCATAACTGACACCGATCACACCAAGGCAAAAATCCTCGAAATTAAGCCAGATAGGCTGGTGGAGGCCATAGCAGCTGGGATCGTGCCGGTGGTGGCGGGCTTCCAAGGGGTATCTACGTCGAGGGATATAACCACGCTTGGGCGGGGCGGCTCGGACACCACAGCTGTTGCGCTTGCGGCCACTTTGGGAGCCGACGTCTGCGAGATCTACACCGACGTATCCGGGGTGTTTACAGCAGATCCGCGAGTCGTTCCGTCTGCCCACAAGATTCCACAGATCTCGTTTGAGGAGATGTTGGAGTTGGCGGCATCTGGAGGGCGGGTCCTTGCGCTCAGATCGGTCGAGTTTGCCCGAAATTTCCATGTTCCGCTCCACGTCAGATCGAGCTTTACGTGGGAGCCGGGTACATGGGTCAAAGAGGAGGATTCAACGATGGAGCAGCCCGTAGTGTCAGCCATAAGTCACGACACGTCGGAGGCGAAGGTGACGGTCAGACACGTCCCCGATCAGCCGGGTGTGGCGGCAAGGATCTTCACCGCCGTAGCTGCGGCGGGAGTCAACGTGGATATGATCGTCCAGAACACCTCGGTCGAAGGATATACCGACATCTCATTTACGGTGCCAAGAACCGATCTGTCTCACTCGCTGGAGGCGGCCTCCAGGATCGCCGACGAGGTCGGAGCGAAGCAGGTGTTGGCAGATGACAAGATCGGTAGGGTCTCTCTAGTCGGTGCTGGCATGAAGAGTCACCCTGGCGTGACTGCGAAGATGTTTGGAACGCTGGCCAAGGAGGGGATCAATATCGAGATGATCTCAACATCGGCTATTCGGATCTCCTGCGTAGTTCGGCAGGAGATGGTCGAACCAGCGGTCGTCGCTTTGCACACCGCCTTTGAACTTTAGTGGCAATCCATCGGTGCCCAGCGTGGAATGGCCGCGCGGCTAGTCTTTAACTGTCCGGGTCACAGCAGACCTTATGGGGCGGCCAGTCGGCCTCTACAAACTGTGATGCAGGTTCTCTGAATTGAGGTTTTGATGCGTATTGGCGTGGTCGGAGCTACCGGTCAGGTCGGCTCGGTGATGTTGCAACTGCTCGATGAGCGGGGAATCGATATTGAGTCGCTCCGACTTTTTGCGTCGCATCGTTCTGCCGGAAGGCTGCTGAACTTCAAAGGACGGGATATCGAGATCGAAGATGCCGAGACTGCGGACTATTCGGGCATCGACTACGCGCTTTTTTCTGCAGGGGCGACAGCGTCTAGGTCCCTGGCTCCGAAAGTCGCCTCGTTCGGGGCCATTGTCATCGACAACTCCTCTGCTTGGCGAATGGATTCAGATGTCCCGCTGGTAGTTCCAGAGGTGAATGGACACGCTCTGGGTGAAATATCCAAAGGAATAGTAGCCAATCCCAACTGTACGACGATGATTGCGATGTCGACCCTTAAGGCACTTCGGGACGCGGTTGGCATCAACAGGGTAGTTGCGTCCACCTACCAGGCGGTTTCCGGATCCGGGATAGCGGGTGTGTCGGAGTTGACCAACCAGCTGGAGCGTGGGATTGGCAGATTCGCATCCCTGACCTTCGATGGCCGCGGAGTTGATTTCGGGAGACCCAACATCTACCCGGCGACGATTGCTGCAAATGTGATCCCCTTGGCTGGTTCGATGGTCGATGAGGAGACAAACGAGGAACACAAGTTCCGAGACGAGTCCAGGAAGATTCTTGAGCTTCCGAACCTCAAGGTCAGCTGCACCTGTGTCAGAGTTCCAGTGTTCACGGGACATTCGGTGAGTCTGAATGTGGAGCTGGGCGGACCTCTGTCAACCGATGAGGCGACGCGCGTGATTAAGAGTGCACCGGGAGTGCAGGTTGTGGACGTTCCAACGCCTCTGGACTCGGCGGGTAGGGACGACTGCCTTGTTGGCAGAATCAGACAGGACGGCTCGGTCGAACACGGCTTAGCACTTTTCATCTCTGGCGATAATTTGAGGAAGGGAGCCGCCCTCAACGCGATCCAGATAATGGAGGCACACGCTTCCATTTAGCCAGCCTGAAGCTACCCAACTATCAGCGCTGGGCTGCCTCCCGGGTCATCTCCAGTCCGACGTCTACAAGAACAAGGGACTCATCGGTTCGTGCAGCATTCTTGAGCTCGTCGGTGTAGCCGGCCCTAGAGAAAAGGATGAGAATAGGGGGGAACTCCTGTTCATAACCTGCCCCTGCCAGTAGAGGTAGCCTCTTGTCTCTCAGATCTCTTACTACTTCTTCGCCCATCGGCTGGTTGCTCCAGATTGCTTCGCCAGCCATGGTTATCTGTGTCTCGTCGAATCCGACGATGGTGAGCCCCTCCGTCCTGCGAGACTGCTTTCGTCGGAAGTCTGGCTTTACCGAGGGCCACCACGGGCCTGCGATAGGTGCGATGAAGCTGTGGCTCCTCCTTGTCCAAGAGGTCGCCCAATCTTGAAAGTCGATCTCCACGCCTCGCATGAGATCAGGAGCGATGACGCTGTCGTAGAGATCCTCGGGCGAGAGTCCATCGATGATCTTCTCCTTATTGGGGAAGACGAAGCGGAAGTAGAAGCGCAGGAATCCATCCTTCAGTCTCCAATGTCCATTTCGTGATAGCGGAGGCGCTCCGACCGGCAACCTCCTCTCCACAAGTCCAATCGTCTCGAGGGTGTTTAGATATTTCGACGTAGGTCCAGTTTCGAGATGGATTGCCGGACTCAGCTCGGCGATAAGTCTGTCACCTGCAGCCAACTCTTCGAGGATTGAAAAGTAGATCCTCGGCTCACGAAGCGAGGCTGTGATTGGCACCTCGCCCGTCTCCCAAAGGGCTCCTCCCGGTGTGAGCACTTCGTCGACTACAACTCGCCGAAGGTCGCTGGCGCCAAATATAGCGACCCTCGATATCAGTCCCCCGGAGACCGACATCAGCGTGAACCTTTCGAACGGATCGCTTCCCTGCAGCAGTGACCCAGCGTTGGATAGACTGAGGCTCGACATTTCGAGTCCTTGGATAACCCCCGAGTTGGCAGGCTTCTCTGCAACAAGGGTGTCCGCGACCGAACTGTCCTCTACTACGAATAGGAGCTTTAGAGGGCTCGATGCCTTGCGGGAGATGATAGTTTTCCTCAGTCGGGCCAGCTCCTCGTCGACTGTGGATCCCCCCGTCGGCAGTAGCCAGTTGAAGTCGTCGATTATCAGGAGGCTTTTGTGGTCCGACCGCTGCTCCATCAGCTCCGCGATCAGCCCAGACAGCGTATTGGAGCTCTCAGAGTCAGTTGGCTTGAGCGACAGAGTAGCCCGGATCTTTTCGAGCTGGGCGCCAACTGAGATGCGTCTGCATGGAACGACAGTGGCGTCTTTGTGGTGGGCGAACTGTCGGACTAACCAACTTTTACCAGACCCGACTGGGCCGGACACCACCATTGTCGTCGTGGATGGGTCCTGCCACCACCGATCCAGTAGGGCCAACTCTGCGCTTTGACCAGCAAAGCTGCTGGTGAGATGCCAATCAAAGTTGACTTCGTCCACGACTCCCCAATTCTGACAAATCCTGTGTCACGGCTTACAGTCTAACTTTGGTAAGAATCAATGGTAACGGTATGGATAAAAAAACGTCATATACCGTACATTGAAATGGCGAACCAACTATGCAATTGTGTTCGACTTGGCGGTCTGAATTGACTGCTCCTGGTTACGGTTCAGCGCTTTAGGCTCAGCTAATTCTGCTGGGTGTGAGAGAACTTGTCGGCGGCGATGAAGGTTGCCTGCCACAACGATGTCCAAATCTCCTGTGCCTACTGTTTAGCTCAGATTCCAAGCATGATCGACAGAAATGTGGCGACGTCCGAGCCGACCCGATTCAGATCCAGAATTGCAAGCTCTGGAGGCATAGCGACCTGCCCCTGTTTTTTGGGTGTCTCAATATGGTCTGCGTAGAGTTGTGCCATGCTGAGAGTGGCCTCGAGGCCACTGGTTCCTGCTCTTTGGTGGTGATGCTCTACCGAAGTCACTATTTCCGTCGGGAAGTTCCATCCACGCATGAGTTCTGCAGAGATGGCCGCATGGTCCATGCCGTAGCGCTCCCGCTCCATGGCCAGAATCGCAGAGATTCGCTCAGAGCCAGAAAAAGACTCTGCTGCATGTCTCATGTCGGTGTAGTTGAAGCCATCGGTCCGCATGAGAACGAGTTCCCCGATGTCGGCGAGCAAACCAGCGCAGATTGCCTGGGTCGGTTCGCACTCAAGTTGGGTAGCGATGGAAGATGCCGAGCCGGCCAGAAAGAGGCTCCGGCGCCAATGCTGAAGAGGAATGGGGTAGATGGAGTTGGCGATCGATGTGACTGCTAGTGACCTAAGGGTGGAGTACCCGAGGACCGAGATAGCAAACCGCAGATCGCTCACCATGGACGACATCCCATAGTAGGCAGAATTTGCAAGCCTCATGATCTTGCCGACGAGTATTGGGTCGCCAGATACAACGTTGACTAAGTCGACCGAAGTGGTGTTATCAAGGTCCAAAAGAGCCAAGAGGTGCACAGCACACTCCTTGCGACTGGTGAAGTCGTTGAACTGGTTGAGGTCCAGAACGATGGTAGGCCTTGTCGGGACCACTTCACCTCCCCTCCGGCTCGGACTTTTCTGAATAGGAGGTTCGCTTGTCCATGTACATCGATTGATCTGCCCTTGCTAGCACCTGCTCGAGACTCTCGTTATCGGAGTTAGTGGACGCGAAGCCGATCGAGATTGATACTTGGATTTCGAGCTTGTCCAACCTGACCGGCCGTGACATTGCGTCCTTGAACCTTCTCGAGGGCCCATCGGGTTCGTCGGCCTGTCCCGGATTAGTGGTCAGTACTACGAACTCATCGCCGGCATAGCGGTACACAACTTCGGACTTGCGGCAGGTTGCGCGCAGCCGATTTGCCGTCTCGATTAAGAGTCGATCGCCGGCCATGTGCCCCAAATTGTCATTGATGGCCTTGAAGCCGTTCAGGTCGCAAAAGATGATTCCCACACCAGCAAGCGAACCATCTCGAACCAGCGGCCTCAATTGAGCGAGCTCAGAGTTGAGCGCCCTTCGATTTGGCAGGCCCGTGAGAGGATCATGCAGAGCAGCGAAGCTGAGCACCTCCATCTCAGCACGTTCATCAGATACATCCTCCAACGTTCCGATAAATCCGGCGGACCTCGATAGCGAAGTAATCGAACTGAAACTGAACCTGACGGTCCGGCGTGCACCTGAGCCCGAGTTCATGTGGACGTCAACGGCGGTTGACTTTCCTAGCAGGCTGGAGATGGCACCCTCCTGCGCAAGGGCGCGAGATTCTGGCGTGATGCATTCGAGCCAATTTGTGCCGAGTACATCTTGCCTTGGTCGCTCGAAGATTGATGCCATTGCTTTGTTGACCCACGCCAGTCTCAGACCGTTCTCGGCGTAAAAGACTCCCACCGGAAGTTCCTCGGCCAAGGCGAATAGCCGCTCCCGGAGAAGCTCGGTGTCCACGTCCGTCAGATGTCCCATCTGGGGACTCAGACTCAACATCCAGCGTCTATGGCCGAGAGGGGAGGATCTGATTTCGACCGGCAACTTTTCTCCAGTTGCGTGGCTGATCGACGATGCATGGACCGTCATCTTAGAGTCGTCGAACTCGTGGAGTGGATGAATGAAGGTGGCCGCAGCCAGTCCAATCAGGTCGTGAGTTTCGATCTGGATCAGGTCCGAGAGCGACCTGTTGCACCAAGCGATCATCTGATCCTCGATCAGAAGCAGCGGCTGTGCGTACTGGCCCAAATAGGTCATGAACGGCTCAGTCATTTCGATTCCGGGCACCTGGTCCGTCTGGAGTGATTGGTTCACATCTAGAGCATCGGAGAGAAATGTGCACAACTTGATAGTCGCTCAGAATTATAGAGATTTAGTGGCAAATTGTTTTAGTGATAAAAGTCAATATAAAGATAATTCAGTTAAGGGGTGTCGAGGGTTGCTGGCTCTGGATCGGATTATCCACCGAAAAAGCGTGATCCTTTTCAATTTCGAACAACGACCCCGAAGATCGCATCGCAGACTTAGCAAAAATTCAGTGGTAGATCGACACAGGTTTGATCTGCACTCCTGATATGATCAAACCAAGTTGTATAGACAGGATTGAAAATGATGAAGATCATTCCCGGAGAGTTGACACTCGGAATGCTCCGCACCGTAAGGGGTGGGGATCCGGTTCGGATTGAACTCGACCCCAGTTGCGTACCGAATGTGCATCTGGGATCTGGGACCGTGGCGCAGATCGCGGCCGGGGGTGAGCCCGCATATGGGATCAATACCGGATTTGGTCGGCTTGCCCAAACCCATATTCCGATCGAACAGCTCGAGTTGCTCCAACGGAATCTGATCCTTTCTCACGCGGTCGGTGTGGGAACTCCACTGGCACCAAGGGTGGTGAGGTTGGTCATGGTTCTCAAGATTGCCTCTCTTGCCAGGGGCAGCTCGGGGATCAGGCTTGAGGTGATAGAGGCGCTGATCAGGCTGTTGAATGCTGATGCCCTGCCAGTAATACCGAGCAAGGGCTCAGTCGGTGCCAGTGGGGATCTCGCCCCGTTGGCCCACATGTCCTCGGTCCTTTTAGGAGTGGGAGAGCTCGACCTGGCCGGCGTTCGAATGAGTGCAGCCGCAGGATTGGAAAAGATCGGCATGGAACCGATGACGCTCAAGGCAAAGGAGGGCCTTGCCCTCCTGAACGGCACACAGGTATCTACCGCTCTCGCGCTCGATGGCCTCTTCAGAATTGAGGATCTCTTCAAATCAGCTTTGGTTTCGGGATCGCTCTCTGTAGACGCAGCCGCAGGATCGACCGTACCATTCGACGACAGGATTCAGCAGCTTCGTGGCCATAGGGGCCAGATAGATGTCGCGGCCGAGTTCAGGTCGATCCTTGTCGATTCGGAGATCAACTATTCGCACCAAGACTGCGAGAAGGTTCAGGATCCCTATAGCCTCAGGTGTCAACCCCAGGTGATGGGCGCGTGTCTGGACCAGATCAGGTACTGCGCCTCGACACTGTTGGTCGAATCGAATTCTGTGTCGGACAATCCACTGGTATTTCCCGAGACCGGCGAGGTGCTCTCGGGTGGAAACTTCCATGCCGAGCCGGTGGCTTTTGCTGCGGACGCCCTAGCTGTGGCAGCCGCGGAGGTTGGGTCGCTTTCGGAGCGACGGATAGCCCTTTTGATGGATGCGACCTTGTCTGGTCTACCCCCATTTCTGGTAAGAGACGGTGGCGTCAACTCCGGGTTCATGATCGCTCACGTCACCGCAGCATCGCTTGCATCGGAGAACAAGTCGCTTGCACATCCGGCCTCGGTCGACTCATTGCCTACCTCGGCCAACCAGGAGGACCATGTTTCGATGGCGACATTTGCAGCTAGACGGCTCGGTGACATCGCCGAAAATCTGAGCTACATCATCGCTATCGAGCTCTTGTCCGCTACACAGGGAATCGAGCTTCGAGCACCGTTCAAGACGAGCCCAAGGCTGTTAGAGGCCGTGGCCCTGATCAGATCCAAAGTTCCTCACTACGACATCGATCACTACCTAGCGACGGACATAGAAAAGGTATCGGAGCTGGTTGTCTCTGGACTGGTCGCCGAACTCAGCGGTATCGATGTCCCATCTGGAGGATCCGATGGCTGACGGCAGTACTCATGAGTATCAGAAGATCATCGACTACTTGGGCGGGAAGATAGCAACTGGCGAGCTCGGTGTAGGCGCGAAGGTGCCTTCGGAGAATGAACTGGCTGAGCAGTTTGGTGTGGCGAGGATGACGGCCAACAGGGCGGTGCGCGAACTTGTTCATCGCAAGGTTCTGGTGCGCGTCAAGGGTGCAGGTAGCTACGTCGCTCCTCGGAGATACGACCAGACCCCAGTTGAGATATTGCCAATATCAGAACAGGTAAGAAATGGGGGTGCGGTCTACTCCGCAAGTGTACGGATTCTTGAGGAGAGACCGTTGATCTCCGAAGTTGCCGAATCGATGCATGCTACCTCTGGATCACGTACTTTCTATTCTGAGATCCTGCATCGGGAGGATTCAATACCGATCCAACTGGAGCGCCGCTGGGTCAATCCCAAGGTCGCACCGGCCTACCTTGAGCAGGACTTCTTGGTCGAAACGCCTACTGAGTACCTTATCAGGATGGTGCCGCTTACAAGGGTCGAGTACTGCATTTCAGCTGAGAGGGCCAGTGCCGATCTGATCGAGATACTCCAGTTGAGGGCCGGAGAGCCCGTCTTACTGTTGCGGCGCAAGACATGGTCAGGTCTTGATGTCGTGACGATGGTGGACCTACTTCACCCGGGTTCGCGTTTTTCGTTCAGCGGATTTTTTGAATCCGGATTAGCAGGGGAGAGGGTTGGATGACAAGGGATGAGGTTTTTTCACAGTTGGGACCCGAATCTAGGCACTTCACACGGTCAGATCCGTCGAGGGTCATAAGGGCGCCACGGGGGTCTACCCTCACTTGCAAAAGCTGGCTGACTGAGGCTGCTTTCCGCATGATTCAGAACAATCTCGATCCAGAGGTAGCCGAGCACCCTTCGGAACTAGTCGTCTATGGAGGCATAGGTAGAGCGGCAAGGAGCTGGGAGAGTTTCGATCGCATCCTTGAGACACTTCGTGAACTCGAAGACGACCAGACCCTCCTCATACAGAGCGGTAAGCCCGTCGGAGTCTTCCAGACACACCGAGACGCACCGCGGGTACTGTTAGCCAATTCTAACCTGGTGCCCCACTGGGCGACGTGGGAGCACTTTGCTGAGTTGGACAAACGTGGTCTCGCAATGTACGGGCAGATGACAGCGGGTAGTTGGATCTATATCGGTTCACAGGGGATCGTTCAAGGCACCTATGAGACGTTTTTCGCCATCGCCCGTCAACATTTCGGGTCATCGCCGGAGGGAAAGTGGATCCTGACGGCCGGCCTCGGTGGCATGGGAGGTGCACAGCCGCTCGCAGCTACGATGGCTGGCTTTTCCATGGTTGCAGTCGAATGTGACGAGTCCCGAATCGACATGAGGATCTCAAACGGCTATCTGGATCGCAAGGCTCACTCAATAGAGGAGGCCATGGCGATAATCCAGGAGGCAAAGAGCGAAAAGAGACCACTTTCTGTCGGACTGCTCGGTAACGCGGCAACGGAGTTCAGGCGGTTTAAGGAGTTAGGAATTTTTCCCGACGTGGTCACGGACCAGACGAGTGCTCACGATCCACTGCATGGATATCTGCCAGAAGGCTGGACCATCGAAGAGTGGCGCAGGAAGCAGATGACCGACCCGGAACTTGTCATAAGCGCTGCGAAGGAGTCCATGGCAGTGCAGGTCCGCCAGATGCTCGACTTCTTCGACAGAGGAATCCCGACGGTGGATTATGGGAACAACATACGACAGGTTGCCCTTGACCTCGGAGTAAAGAGGGCTTTTGATTTTCCGGGTTTCGTGCCCGAATACATAAGGCCACTCTTCAGTCAAGGGTACGGACCGTTCCGCTGGGTTGCGCTTTCTGGTGATCCCGAGGACATCTATCGAACCGACGAGAAGGTCAAGGAGCTCATACCTGACGATCAACACCTCCACCACTGGTTAGAGATGGCGCGTCAACGCATCGAATTCCAAGGACTTCCGGCAAGGATCTGCTGGGTTGGCGTCGAAGATAGGTACCGGATCGGCCTCGCTTTCAATGCGATGGTGAGAAGTGGCGAGCTCAAGGCACCTATCGTCATCGGCCGTGATCACTTGGACACTGGTTCAGTTGCGAGCCCCAACAGAGAGACTGAGGCGATGCTGGATGGTTCTGATGCTGTATCGGACTGGCCACTGCTGAATGCAATGCTGGGTGTGGCCGGCGGAGCGACCTGGGTGTCGATACATCACGGCGGCGGTGTTGGGATGGGCTTCTCCCAACATTCGGGCATTGTTATTGTCTGTGATGGTACCACCGAGGCCGACGAGCGGATCAGGAGAGTCCTTTTCAACGATCCGGCATCTGGTGTGATGCGGCACGCCGACGCTGGTTACCAGCTCGCGATAGACGTAGCCGACAGAGTTGGACTCAACTTACCAATGCTGCATGACTGAGTCATCTCGTCTCGGACCGATGTCGCTCAGATTGACAGGCTGTCATCTCGTTGATTGTGTCGAACCCGGCACATATCGGATTCGGAGGGATACCGACCTCGTCATTCGAGATGGTCGCATCGAATGGATAGGAGCTGCGGGCGGGTCAGTCTCTTACGGTGCGACATCGGGCGGGATTCCACAATACGACGAGTTGGTCGACTGTGGCGGTGCTTGGGTCACGCCCGGTCTGGTGGACTGTCATAGCCATATCATCTACGGTGGAAGCCGGGTTACAGAGTTCGGGCAGAGGCTAAACGGCGTATCCTACGCCGACATCAGCAAACAAGGCGGAGGCATCCTCTCGACCGTCGGTGCCACTAGGGATTCAACATTGGCAGAGTTACTGGAATCGGCTCGAGACAGGTTGGCCCAGATGGCAACTTGGGGCTCAACTACGGTAGAGATCAAATCCGGCTATGGCCTCGACTTAGAGAGCGAAAGAAAAATGCTCCGTGTGGCACGTCAGTTGGATGGATTCAAAGGTGTTTCGATTAAGACGACCCTTTTAGCTGCCCACACCGTTGCCCCAGAGTTCCGAGAAGAGCCCGATCGATATGTCGACGAGATTGTCGATGTGATCCTTCCAGAGCTTGCCACGGAGGGCTTGGTCGACGCTGTCGATGTCTTCTGCGAGGGGATAGCATTCTCCGTCGCTCAGGCGAGACGGGTATACGAGGCGGCACAGAAGCAGGGCCTGAGGGTCAAGGGACACGTGGATCAGCTCTCAAACCTGGGTGGGTCGGCGCTGGTCGCCGAGTTTGGCGGTCTCAGTGCTGATCATCTTGAGTACTCCGGCCCGCAGGATATCCGGGCCCTCGCCGAGGCCGGGGTTGTTGCAGTTCTACTCCCTGGCGCCTTTTACTTTCTCTCTGAGGAGCAAATGCCGCCAATTGAGCTGATCAGACAGGAGAAGATGATGGTGGCCCTTGCAACGGATGCAAATCCGGGGACCTCTCCGGTCTACGCTCTCCCGATCGTAATGAATATGGCATCGGTTCTATTCGGTATGACTCCGGCGGAGACGCTCGGCGCCGTAACCCTTGGTGGTGCCAGAGCACTCGGACTGAGGGATCGGGGTTTACTGGATCGAGGCATGAGGGCGGATCTCTGCGTCTGGAATGTCAACCATCCTGCTGAGATCGGGTACTACGTAGGGTTCAATCCTCTGGCCATGAAGTTGAGTTCTGGAGAGTTGATAAAGTGCTGATTCCTCCTGCCGATCCAGTTATGTCCGGAAGGATAGATGACGAGGGTGAACTCGATTCACGCCGGATTCATCAGGTAGTGCTCGACGCGAAGGTCGGGATCCAGCCCGGTGATCGAGTTCTGATCGGATTCTGTTCTGATCTGGGAGTTATCGCGAATCATGGTCGACCTGGTGCCAGGAGTGGTCCCGAGGCAATTCGAAGACAGTTGGCCAACTTCGCTTTCCATTCTGGGCCGAGACTTCTGGATATTGGGGACGTGCATCCGCAAGATGGAGACCTTAGCGCGGCCCAAGAGGAGCTTGCAGTCGAGGTGTCTACGGTGCTTGAAAAGGGGGGACTCCCCGTCGTGTTGGGCGGCGGACATGAAGTCGCCTATGGAACTTGGAGTGGTGTAGTCAGAGCATTGGGCCCCAAAGGAGCTGCAAATCTGTGCGTTGTGAACCTAGACGCGCACTTCGACTTGCGCTCCAATCCAGTCCCATCCTCCGGATCACCCTTTTACCAGATGGCTCGGTCTTCAGAGCTGAACGGTTGGCGCTTCAACTATCGTTGTCTCGGCATTTCGAATGTTGCTAACACCCAGGCGCTTTTCGACCGGGCGAGTTCGCTCGGGGTGGAGTGGGTTTCTGACGTGGACCTCCAGGCGTCGGTACCAGACGGTCTTGTTGCATCGATTTGCGAGGATTTCGACCATATATACCTGACCGTCGATCTCGATGTCCTTCCCTCCTATGCGATGCCTGCGGTTTCGGCACCGTCATCCCTCGGAGTGCCCCAGGCGGTAGTAGAGTTGTTGATCCGATCGTTCATGGACACAGGCAAGGTCGTTGCGGTGGACTTTGCAGAATTCAATCCAAGCTTCGACACAGATGGAAGGGCAGCACGTGTTGCCGCCCGGCTGGTCATGTCGGCGCTTAGTTGAGAAGTCTTTCCTTTAGCAACCTCCGGCCGGTCCGAGGGTGCCGGCCCCGGTAGCCGGGGAGTCGACGTAACCGATGTTGGATGCTCTTGAGATTGCTCCCATGTGAACTACGTACCACTCTCCCCTCCACGAGATCAGAGAGAGGACGCCTATGGAGTACAAGATGCCGTTGGCACGATACAGAAGTCGGGAACCCGGGAGGTGCCAGTATCCGAGCTTGTTTGAGCAGGCTCCAGGCGGTATCCACGCAGCGTGTGCGGCGTCAACTTTCATTCCGACGAATGAAAATGTTGTTCCCTGTGACATGAGCAGTGCGTGTGCCGCCTCCAGATCGAGTGTGTAATGCAGGAGCAGTCGGTCGGCGTAGTCGAATGAGTTATCCGTAAGTGCCTTTACCTGTAGGTATGCGGGCAGCGGAAAGAAGGACTTGACCGCACTCGGCAGGTCTAGGTTTGCGATTCCCTGGAAAAGGTCTTGCATTCGCGCTGTGAACTCTGCAGATGTGGAGCTTGGGAGCTGGGCTGTTTGTGGGAGAACACCAGGAGTCTCCGTGCTGGTTGTGGTGGATGTGGCGGGTTTAGTAGTTGACGGCGTTGTCGTGTTGGGATTGGACCTCGAAGAGGTCACGCTCGCTGAGGAAACTGGTACTTGACCTGACCTGGATAGGTAGATGCCCAAAGAGAACCCGATAGCTGAGGAGGCCAGAATTATGACGAGGATGGTCCTGAAACTGAAAGCCCGTCTGTACCGAGGCCCAGGAACGCTTGACTTCGGCACCAAGTCCCCCCATTCCTCGCTCTGTTGAGGTGTCCCACTCCACCGTCTAGGTCCGCTAGTCGCTAAACCTTAGCGGAAGGTTCCTGGGACCCCTGACCTGTCCCCCTCCCCAGGTGACCGACCTTCTTGGATCGAGGGTAAATGGTGGCATCATCTCAAGCAGGATGCGCAGGGATGTTTCCATCTCCATCCTGGCGAGATTGGAGCCAGCACATCGGTGGATTCCGATCCCGAAGGCGATGTGTCGGTTGTCTCTCCTATCTATCTGGACAGACTCTGGATCTTCGAAGGCGAGAGGGTCTCGGTTGGCAGCCGGAAAGTTGAGAAGCAGTTTGTCGCCCGGAACAAAGTCAACACCGTTGTATCGGATCGGTTTGAGGACCAATCTGGCCATTGTCACCGGAGAGTACGCTCGCAGAAACTCTTCAATTGCTACTGGGAGCAGGTCGCGGTTCTGACGTAGCCGGGCCTGATCATCAGGATATGTGGCTAGGTGCCAGATGGCTGAGCCTATGGAACTCCACGTGGTGTCTATTCCGGCTATCAGCAAAAGTACGCAGGTAGCTATCGCGTGGGGATCGGTTACAGGTGTGCCATCGAGATCCCCGCTCAAAATCTGACTAACCATGTCTGATCCCAGACTCTGTCTTTTCAGCTTTACCTGTTCTGCGAAGTACATCCGGATAGCAAGTCCAGCGTCAAGCCTCTTGCTTACATCTCCCTTTCCCTGTTCCAGAACATCTCGTACCCACGCGATGAACTGGTCTGCATCGTCAAGGTCGACGCCAAGAATGTGCGCGATTACTCGGGGAGGGATCTGCTGTGCATACTGCTCGGCTGCATCTGCGTAGGAGGCGTCACCCATTTCAGTAACGAGAGACCTGCAGATCTGTTCCGTGAACGGCCTGTATCCGATCACGGCCTGGGGAGAAAGTGCTGGAAGAATCAGCCTGCGAGCCGGGCCGTGTTGGGGAGGATCGGTGGAGATCGGCGGTGCACCGACTCCATAGGTGTCGGTATCGAACGTGACGGGAACGTCAGAGGAGACGACTAATGGATTTATCGAAGAGAATACGTCCACCATCTTTGCAATCTTGCGGGTGTCCTCATTAGTGGTTGTCATGTGAGAACCACCCCAACGCTGTGTGTGAGGGACGGGACAGGAAACCCGCAGCTCCTGCCAGATCGGATACGGGTTCTCGATGTACTTGGGATCGAAGATGTCGTAATCACCGGACCAGTCATCGACAGATTCGTGCAATGTACCTCCAGCTATTCGATCATCGAAATGGCGTATTCAGGACAGTTTGCTACCGCTAATTTCACCGCTTCTTCCCATTTTGAATTCACCGAACCATCACCGATCACGACAGCATTTCCCAGCTCGTCGGATTCGAATAGTGCCGGTGCTAGCGAAACGCAGCGGGCATGACCCATGCACATAGTCGGATCAACCTTGACCTTCAATAGACAGTCTCCCTAGAACTAAAACCGATCACCCAATCATGCCGTAACATCACTGCGAATTGGTGGCGGCTCTATGCAGTGGATTGTTTCGCATCTCGGATCCGTTCTGACGTCGGTACCGCCAAAGCGATGCCAGATTCCGGTTTTTACAGTTGACGGATTCTCGGGCGGACCGGCGGATCAGGCGTGCTCGGATTACCTCAGGCGGCACAGGTGGCGCAAAAAGGTTAGTGAACTGCGAATGTCGGTTAGTCCAAGTAGTCCAGTAGCACCTCTCCATAAGGGAGAGTGAGGTCCGCCAGTATGTGTTGTCCGTAGAGGATCTTCGTGACTGGAAGGTCTGCCACCCGACAGTTCACGTGAGGAACCAAGTGAAGTCGTGCTGGGCCCTTGAAGGCGAATTTCACTGATACGTCAGCTAGGTGGTATCCCACTAACTGGGCTATCTTTGGGCTGCCATCTACATCGGGTATCAACTTCAGGTTGACATTCAACTTCGATGCAAGGCCCCTCGAGATCTCTTCGGCGTCCAGTTTCTCGTTTTTGTATGCCATGGTACCCATGGCGACCAGCTCTCTGTCGTAGTGCAGGGTTCCGGTGAGGGTGTCGTGTATGACGTCTAATCTGGGTACGCCGAACTTTTTCGGAAAACCCCAGATCTCTCTGCCTCCGCTGGTTGGTGGTTCGTCATCAAGATACATCATCACCGAGAAGTTGCAGGCAATTCCGTTGTAGGTTGCAGCAATTCCGCACCCGCTCTCCTGATAGCTCCCGAATCCAGAGCTGTCTGGCATCTTCATCCACTCGTAAAAGACGTGGTTTCCGTCTGGCTCCAGTGGTTCGGGGAGCATCTCACGAATGACTTCGGGATCCGACTCATAGTGGACAAGCAGGTATTCCCGGTTTAAAAAGCGATAAGGTCCCTTGGGGTAACTCGGCGACGCTAGAGGCATTGAAGAGCCTGCGAGGATCTGTTCTTTATTCATGAAACTCCCTTATTGATGGATAGCTTATGTCCGCCCAACTGTGGCCACCAATTCGAGGTGGTGCGGTTGGTACCACGATGTCGTCCTTGCGAACGCGTATAAGTTGCCAACCAGTCTGACCCATGGTTGATCCTTGCTTAGTGTCGGAGATCGCCTCACGCTCGTGGAGCTCGGCACCGCCGAGTGTTGTGCTAGGCCTGTGACTCCGTCCACCTGGAGTGGGCTGCATGCTCCCTCAGCGTTTCCACATGAAGCGAAAATGCTGGTAGAAGCGATCGAGTTGGCGCAAGTGCTGGATTTGGGTGGATGATCGATTGTGACACTTCTCAGATTTTGGATAGGATCGTGCCGTCTGGCCCGAGTGAACACATCGTTTAGTGAGCCACTAAGGAGACCTTCGTCGTGACTATGAAGCTGAACCTCGAGAACAAGACTGCATTGGTTACTGGTGCCGCCAGTGGTATCGGAAAAGAGATAGCCGAGACCTTCGCCACCGCTGGAGCCAGCGTAGGAATTTGCGACCTAAATATCGAAGGGGCGAAAGCAACAGCGGATTCAATTGTGGCCTCGGGAGGCAAGGCTGTGGCCGTCGCCATGGACGTCACCAGTGAGGAAAGTGTGAATGCCGCCACTGATCAAGTGACTGACGCATTCGGCCCATTAGACATTCTTATTTCCAATGCAGGGATTCAGATTGTGAATCCAATCCAGGATTACGACTTCGGAGACTGGAAGAAGATGATCGCCATACACCTCGATGGCGGTTTCCTAACCACCAAGGCGGCATTGCGGACGATGTATCCTGGCGATCGCGGCGGGGTGATCATATATATGGGATCCGTACATTCGCATGAAGCTTCGCCACTTAAGAGCGCGTATGTAGCAGCAAAGCACGGCCTCTTGGGACTTGCCCGCGTCGTGGCCAAAGAGGGAGGATCGCATAACGTAAGGTCGCATGTCATCTGCCCTGGTTTCGTGCGTACCCCCCTTGTGGACAAGCAGATTCCTGAGCAGGCGAAGGAGTTGGGCATTTCGGAGGAGAAGGTGATCAAGGAGGTGATGCTTGGGGAGACGGTTGATGGCGAGTTCACCACGACCGCTGATATAGCTAACCTTGCACTCTTCCTAAGCGCGTTCCCGACGGCTGCCCTGACCGGTCAATCGATTGTCGCTAGTCACGGTTGGTATATGAACTGATGTTTTCGACCTAGCTGCCGACGCAGCGCGGCGTCCAGCAGCATTCCTTCCATTGACGGGATGTATTGGTCCACTCTCAGCTGATCGTTCAGATCGAAGGAAGGTCCGTAATTGGAAAAGAAGCCACGTGACATGAAGAGCCTGACTGCTCCGTACGATGAGGTCGCCCTAGTACTGCAAGGGGGAGGAGCTCTCGGATCGTATCAGGCGGGGATCATAGAGGCCATATCTGAAGTTGGCATAGAACCAACTTGGGTGGCTGGCGTGTCTATCGGAGCCATCAATGCGGCCCTGGTGGCCGGTAATCCACTTGATCGACGAGTCGAGGCAATTAGAGAGTTCTGGGACAGGGTCTCCCATCCGGGCGTTTTCCCGAGTTCTCCCAGGATCGAAGGTGAACTCTTTAACAAACTTGGCGACGGGATCCAACAGTTCGTAAGCGTGGTCGAAGGGATCAGATCACTCCTTGAGGGGAGGCGCGGATTCTTCTCGCCGCGACTTCCCGAGATTTCGTCCACGCCCGATCGGCTGAGCTTCTACGACACAACTCCACTCAAGAAGACTCTGTTGGATCTGGTCGATTTCGAACTTCTGAACAGCGGCAAAGTGCGCCTAAGTGTCTCCGCAGTAAACTTGGCTACTGGACGGGAGACTATCTTCGACAGCGCTCATCGTACAATTCGTCCCGAGCACATCATGGCGTCCGGCGCGTTGCCGCCTGGATTTCCGGCCGTCGAAGTCGATGGTGAGTACTTTTGGGATGGCGGTCTGGTCTCCAATACGCCGCTCATGCAGGTGCTCGGTGGACACCCTAAGAGTCATACGCTTGTATTCCAGGTGGACCTATGGAACGGTGACGGTCGGTTGCCGCAAAACCTGCTCGAGGTGCCTTCGCGGATGAAGGATATTCAGTTTGCAAGTCGCTCCAACCGGATTACTGACCTCGTCGAGCAGGCTCACGATCAGCGTGTGATTCTGCGAAGACTCCTTGAGTTGATACCGGAACAGACCAGGCAAGCCACAGACTTCTGCAAAGAGGTCGAAGAGATGGCAAACGATAAGCGGTACAACGTATTACGCCTCAACTACCTAGACAAGCCGTATGACATCCAAGACAAGGACTTCCAGTTCGGCAGCGGAGCGATGTTGGGACACTGGGCGTGTGGAATCTCCGATATGAGGCGCGCTCTGTCACACCCTTCCTGGTTCAAGCTGCCTTCAGAAGACAATCCGTTTGTCCAACGAGCCGTACGCACCAAAGTGGCAGATGCCTGATGCGCTATAGTAAGTAGCTTCGATCAATTTTCGTAGAAGTAGGTTTGGTACCGGTCTCAAAGTCGATAAGACGCGCAGATCTCCGTCCTGGTAAACGACCACGACTACGTTAGCTACTGAGCTCGGCTCGCCCGGCGAACCCGGTCATAGAGGTCGACAGGGCCGCAATTTAGGATGCTTTGGTGACGACCCGGAGCGTTGCACGGGTAAGCATAAAGTGGACTGGCATCTCACACCTCGGCAGGTGCTGGAGTAGACCTGGTGAACTCGACCATCAACAGGGGGCGATACCGACCTGCACAGTGGAGGGTAGTCGGCTGGTGAAGAAGGGGGGTCAGGATTGGGAGCCCGGTTTTTCCCAGACAGAGATGTGTGAGGTGCTTTCTGAGGTGAATGGTGATCGCTCCCAGTCGGACCAACGGTGCCTGAGCACCATGCCGGCCAATTTGGCCATCAAATCGAGTTCGGACGGCCACACGTACCGGTAGGGAAGCTTCGACTCGCGCACAGTGTCGCTGTCGGCTACGAAATGATGCGGCACGGCTTGCTGGTCGACAAAGTCGACGTAATGGTCGTAGCCAACGTAGCCCGAGGCGTGGGCAAATACGCGGGCATCTTCGCCAGGAGGTACCCGGCGGAGGTCAGGCACGCCGACCTCGATCAAGAACCGCCCTCCGGGCTCTAGATGGGCCGCCGCATTCGCGAAGCAGGAGACCTGCTCGTCTTGGCTGGTCAGGTTGCCGATTGTATGAAAGACCAGGTAAACGAGACTGAAGCTGCCATCGACTCGGGCGGTGGCCATGTCTCCGATCTCCACAAAAATGCGATCGGAACTGTCTTTGACGCGCAGTCGGTCGACCATGGCAGTGGACAGCTCCATCCCTGAGACCGTAACACCACTATCCGCTAGCGGTATCGCCACGCGGCCAGTACCGATGGCAAACTCAAGCGCCGCACCGTCACCTGCCAACTCCGCAAGTAGAGCAACGGTCGGGCCCAATACTTCGGGGGCGAACATGGGTGCCTCTTCGTGGTCGTAGCGCGCCGCTACGTCTTAAGCGAAGTGGTTCTGTTTCACCACGCTACTTTACAACCCAGCCCCCGAGGAGCGAGCACGACAACCTCCCACATGCAGCAATCCAGTAAGCCCCTCTGTCGGCCGCGCAAGTTCTTTAGAAATTGAGTTCCCGATTTTCCTCTGAAAGATCTCCTGACGGGTAGCCAAAGCTTTGCGGGTAGCGCGGCGACTCGGTATTCAAGGCTTCACAGGTGGAGCTGTCATTCATTCTGGTGACTCTCGGCGCTCCGGGCATCGAACCGGCGGGCGGCACAATGGGGCGAGCTTCCGCTCTTGCCGAAGGAGGCGGTACCTCGGGGTGTTCGCCAAAGTTAACGTAAGCGCGTCGGAATGTTCCACACCTCTGCCCGGACGCTGGGTCACGACGGACGGTCACTGCCTAGCAGCCCCTGGGTGCTTTGACGACCATCGAAGGCGTCCTAGCTGGGGGATCTGCGACCTTCCCGTTCCCAGTGGACACGGCCAAGGTAGGAGTTAGAGTCAACGCGCCTCGCACGCGCCTTGTCTGTAGCTGTGGTCGAACGATCATGCGTCGTCGGTTATCACGGCATCTTCCCAGAGACAGAATCGAGCGGAACTGTGAAGGTAGTCGACTGCTCATGGCGAAGCGCTCTGCCACCACCCCTACTCTCAGGACCACCAAATGGTGACCAATCCCAACAGTGTTACCGACAACGTTGAGCGAGACCGTGCGCCGGAGGTGACCGTCCCGTTGATGGTGCAGACCAAGCTTGAATCTTGCAACGCGACGTGGATCACGGTTACGCCGACAAAGCAGAGTTAGTGGCCCTTTGGCACAATGGGCGTGGAATCTCCTTCTGGCACCGTGAGTCAATTCAGACTGCGAAAGCGGACCCCAACGCATTCTCCAGAGAGCCAGAGGGGCCTCTTTGCTGTATGGGTGCTGTACTTTTCTACCTCGGCGACCACCTAAGACCACTACGGAAGGGTCTGAGGCTGGTATGTGCCCTGCCCACTGGGCCCATGGACGCCAACAGAGGCAGTCTGGACTGCACGCCTGCTAGTCGGGAAGGCGGGATTTGAACCCGCGGCCTCAGCGTCCCGAACGCTGCGCGCTGCCAAGCTGCGCTACTTCCCGTGTCGTATGATCGTAATGGGAACCTGGTCCCCTGAGTGCCCGAACCGGCCTAATACGGGCTGAGTTCCCCAAGGCACCATCAGCTGACGTCTAATTGTGGGTGGCGGGACGCAATCAGAGCCGAGCGGGGGTCGTATCTGTCGGTGCGTAGGACGGATCGTCGTACCGCCCACCTCCGAGGATCAACTTTGCAGCCTTACGGATGCGGATAGGGTCAAGTGGCTTAACCAAGTAACCTTCGGCTCCGGAACGTCGTGCAAGGAACACATCGGCACGTCTATCGGTGAGCATAAGTACATTTACATGTGGCAAGCGACCGCCAGACTCTTCGAGTCTGAGGTCGAGGCAGATGGCCATCCCACCCATGCTCGATACCTGCATATCCAGCACAACCAGATCGGGGTTGTAGGACTCTACGGCACCTCTCACCAGGCGACCATCTGCAACTTCGATGATCTCGGAAGCGAGGGGTCCGAGCGCCGAACCTAGTTCAGCTGTGACTGACTCCGTGTCTGCAACTAATAGAAACTTGAACATTAGTCATTGACTGTAGTGCAGGTCGGGCCAATGGTCGAATCAAGCCCCCGCTAGATCCATCTCGACGGTGGCTACGACCTTAGCGATCGCCTCGATCCCACCCATATCCGAGACCTCTCCTAAGATCTCGTCTATGAAAAGTATCGGCTGTCCGTCTGTGGCCAAATCGGAGCTGATCTTGAGATCAGCAACCCTCTGTGCCGCCAGCGCCAGCCAATTTTTGATAACTGGGTCGACGTCAGAATCAGTCTGAGCTGGCGGAACTCCAAAGTCGGGTGTGATTCTGTTGACGACAATCGCGTTGACCTGACGATTCGCCGTCCTCAGGCGCGAAGCCAAGCCCGAAGCTTCAGACATTGGTTGTGGTCTGGGTGAGGTTATTACTACTATGCCGGTCTCCTCCGACCCGAGTAGCCTCTCGACCTCGTTTGCCCTCTCTCGGAAGCCGTCCTCTATCCCGGCAAATGACTCAAAGAACTGAATTGCGTCGTCGACCACCTCCGCACCAACCACCTTGGATATCGTCTTGAGTAGAGCTCTGGTGGCAACACTGAGGGGCTTGAGGTAGGTAGGTGGCGGTTTGATCAGCAGCTTGAAGATCCTGTTATCCAAGAAGCTTCCCAGTCTCTTTGGCGCATCTAGGAAGTCCAAGGCACTGATGCTTGGCGGCGTATCGACAACGATTATGTCGAACCGGTCATCCTCATAGAGTTCGTAAAGGCGTTCCATAGCCATGTACTCTTGCGTGCCCGACAAGGAAGTGGTGAGGTTCTGGTAGAGGCGGTTTCCCAGTATCCGGTCGACCTGCTCTGTGGAGGTTGCGTACTTCCTGACCATATCGTCAAAGGTCGCGTGTGCATCGAGCATCGTTGCCCAAAGTTCACCATGGCCAACTTTGGTGACGAGGGTCGCCTGGTTGCCGAGATCTGCTAATCCGAGCGCTGATGCGAGACGTCTAGCGGGGTCGATGGTCACGACACAGGCGCGCTTGGACAGTGATGCTTCGGCATAGGCAATAGCGGCCGCGCTTGTTGTTTTGCCGACTCCACCTGGACCAAGACAGATGACAATTCGTTTATTCGAAAAAAGTTGGGCTAGGGTACGCCCAGAAGCCGTCACGGATTCGCCGATCGGTGCTTGATGATTGAGAAGCTGTCGATGAGTTGATCTGTATCGGGTCGGCCACCGGGGGTGTCAACGATCTCTGTGGCTACGACCGTCTCATCGAACTTGTCAACAAGCCTCGACAGCTGTTGCATTTGGGATGAGAACTTCTGCTGTCTAAAATCCCACGCTTTTTGTGCATCTGGATCAAAATGCTCGATCGGTTGGCTTGAAGCGCCGATATGAGGGAGTATCTGATTTACTGCTAGTGATGCAACCTTGAGTGCAGTTCTGGTTCTGATCGAATCCAGTAGTTCGAGCGATTCAGTGACCGGTGTCTCTTCGGGAATCGTCACAATTACACAACTTGCTCTTTTGTGATCTTCGAGCATCGCCATGACATCCTCCGCTTGGGTTCGAAGTGGCCCGACCCTGGCGATTTCAAGCAGACCGGCCGGTGTAGTCAAGAAGGTGAGGGCATGGCCCGAGGCTGGGAGATCTACGACAATCAGATCGAAGTCACCGGTTGCATCCAGCTGCTTCAATTTCCCCAGCAGCAACAGATCCCTTATTCCCGGAATAGCCGTTGCAACGACGTTGATGATTCCGGTTGAAAGTAGTTTTGACGCTACCGAACCGAGGCCATGGTCGATCAGGTACTCGATGAGGACGGTTTTTGGTTCCAAGTTCATGACTCGGTAGCCACCTCGGTTCGAGGAGATCTCGGGGCTGGTGTCCACAGCTGGCCGATCAGACGCATCTGCATCAATCGGAGCGAGGTCGGTGAAGTCGCTAAGTCTTACCAAAAGTACATTCTTGGAGGTTCTAGCTGCGAGATTTGCCAGAAGTCGGGAAAATGTGGACTTACCCACGCCTCCCTTGCCGGTGACGAGACAGATGCTCGCTCCCTGTGTAATCGCTAGTACTTCGTCTGACAGACCGGTATTCAACACTTGCCCCAAGCCTAGAGCGACCGAGGCTCATTGACTAACCCTCCGGATCAGGCGGCCTTGGCCAAGGAGTTTGAACGGACTGTGAAATGAGAATGGATCCTTGATTTTCGGCGCGTGTTGATCATAAGCTGTGGAGAGTTCGACGACCGATCCTTGGAGGATAATCCCGCATAATTCCTAGTGTCTGGCAGGAGGACCGAGTGGAACAAAAAGTTGAAGTTTCGACTTGGAGAGACCATGCTGCTTGCAAAGGTACCTTCGGGGAACTCTTCTATCCTCCGATGCAGGGCGAGCGGAGGTCTGAGAGACGGCTTCGAGAGGAGCGTGCTAAGCGGGTATGCGCTCGGTGCCCCGTCCGGGTCGAATGTCTTGACCAGGCGCTTAGAACCAAAGAGATTACCGGAGTCTGGGGCGGTCTGAACGAGGTGGAAAGGCGAGGCCTTCTACATGCGACCGAGGGATCTGGAATTTAGGAACTAATCCAGAGTCCTATATGTGACCTGCGCATACAGCAGAACTAGGAATAGCGCCAAGGTCGTAATGTGGATTGAAGTGCACCAGAGGCAGATCGCCTTTATCAATACCAGCTCTGAATAGACCAGCCAAAGGATGAAGCCGACTCCAACGAGAGAAGCCACGAGTCTTGGGATCTCAAGGCTCGACCTACGCCACATCATCGGCAAGTTCACAGTTACCATGAAGATGTAGAACAAGAGACCGAGGATCGCCACTGGGATGCCCAAGAAGTGCGATTCGGCCGAAGTCGTCACCTTCTGGCAGTTGATTGTTGAATTCTCTGGGCAAGCTAGTACGACATGCTCATTGAAGTGAGCGATTGTCAGATAGGTCGAGACCGCAAGTCCAACGAGCGATAGCGCCAAACTCGAATAGACGACCCACTTTGGCTTGGTCATGTCCGGTCGGGTCAATGAGTTCTTAGCCTCCAATAGTCTTCTCTATTTTGGTCATGAGAGGCGTTGAGCAGACCGAGCCCGGCTGATTGTTGGTGAGCTTGCAGATAGTGCCGGTGATCATGTTGGCGGTCTCGCCAATACCCTGGGCGGGGAGGGTGGCGGGGTTAGACAGCGAACCTGCGATAGCGTCCCAGGTAAGGCCGCTCAGGATCTGTGGATTGTAGCTGGCACCAGATATCACGTAATGGTTGGAAAAGTCGATGAACGGAATACCCTGCGCCGTGCTTGAGTATGGCGGGATATCGAACTTGTTTATCAGGTTTTGCTGCGCCTTGGTTGGTATCTGCAGTGTGGGGTAGTTCCCGTTCACCAACGTGTTAGTCGTCTCCTCTACGGAGCTGAAGCTGATGTACTTGCTGCTGTAAGTCGAACCGTAGAAGGTGAATGTGTTAGTTCCGGGATAGACGTCGCTGGTGGAGGAGTGAGTCAGCCCAAGTTTAGAGAAGGTTCCGAACCTGGAGAGCGCCACGACCATCGGCCACCGCATTGCCGCACAGTAAGGACAGTACTCGGCACCCATGTAGAGGATCTCTGGCTTACCCCCTTGGACTAAGGCGGGTTGAGACTTGATGACACTTGGCGGTGGGACCAATTTGGAGTTGTAACCGATCGAAGTCAGTGTCGAACTAGGTATCCCAGTTACTGCTGCTACAAGAGATGGCGGGGCCAACTGACTCGAACCCGAGTTGGATGCAGTCGAATTCGAACTATTCGACCTGCTGACTAGGACGAAGACCACGACGATAGCGACCACCGCAATCAGTGCCATACCCACGAAAAGTCCCCCACGTCCGCTTTGGCGCTTCTTGGGTGAGGGCCTTTTGGCCGGACTTGGCTTTCTTTTGGTATCGGTCACTCAAAGACTCCTAGATCTGTTTAGTCAGCGCAATTGCGAACTGTGCTCAATGGCGCCCCTTGGTTACTATCTGCTTCGACTAAATTGAGTCTGAGAAGCATTAGAGCATCCGCTGAGCATTTCTACTGCATTCTAAGGGACGTATTGTCCTATCGAATCTTCTAGCTGTTATGTGTACCAAGGCGCGTGAAAGGCTCCCGTACGGCTAGGTTCATCGATAACTCAGATGTGCAGGGCTCATTCGGGGCACGTAAGAGATTGAAGTCTGGTTTTGGTAAGAGTTGGCGGAAAGTTAGAGGGTCATTCCCACAGGCTCGCTGGAGTGACAGTTCACTACGGGGACTCACCTACGGGACAGGGTACCGTGCTGCTTCTTCCGGGAATCGGCCTTAGCTACAGGGCTTACACCAAGCTCATAGGACGGCTCCGATCGGCAAACTTCAGGGTGGTGTCGCCTCACGTGCCTGACCTGGCTCGAGTGGTGGAGAAGTCCAACATTACCGTGACCTTACGCACCGTAGGTATAGTTGCCGCAAGGCTTTTGGAGTTGATCGATCCCGAGCAGCCGATGTTCGTGATTGGCCACTCACTGGGTGGTGGAATAGCCACCGAGATGGTGGCTTCTCATCCAGAATCTTTCTTCGGAATGATCCTCGCCAACTCGATCGGCGCGCCTGACGACGAAGGCGGCAGACGATCTCCACTTGACTGGGCCTTCTCATTTCCATCAGACCTGATGGTTACTAGGGATCTGCCGGGAACTGTCTCATCGGTGACCAGCGACGTAATCAGAATGCTGGGACCGGACTCTCAGCCACTTATGTCCTTGGCCCATGCGGCCCAGCGGGCGGATCTGACCAAGCCCTTCCGAGTAGTGAAGCGAATTGGGATTCCAACGTTCGCCATCCACTCCGACATGGACCGTGTCATACGCTTCAGGTCGTTCAAGAAGATGGTGGAGCTTCTAGGTGCTGAATCGAAGGTCGTTCCTGGAGCGCACGGTTGGATGCTTACCGAGGTGAGATCGATAGATCAGGTGGTGATTCCCGAGATCGAAAAGATGAGGGTTGCCGCATATCGCAAGGCGAGTCCGAATGGCTCACTCTCGAGCGGAGCTATCTCCACCTGAGTCCTCGACGGATCCAGCAGTGTGATTGCTGCTCTCCCGAACGCCTACGGGTCCGAGACTCCTCAGGTCACCATCTCGCCGAGTAATGCCGGTACGGTCGAAATACTCGAGCAGTGGAACTAGGTACTTCCTAGTCGTGTCGAGTAGGGTGCGCACCTCGGACACCGTAAAGCCTTGCGGGGACTCCTCCGCTAATCGGTAAAGGAGCAGCTTTGCCTCCTCGACAGCGCTATTTGCAAAGTACGTTCCACCCGTTTCCACTGCCAGGCCCGCCTTGACGAGCTGGCGGAGTGTTGGCCTCTCTTTGGGCGGGAAATCTGGTGGATGCAAGCCGGCCTGTTCGAGCTGGGAGAGCAGAGGACTGTTGGTCACGTCTCTGGCCAAGGATGCGAACTCGGCGTGGAACAGCCTCGAGTCGATCACCTCGAGATCAGTCGAAGCTTCTGCTAATGCCCGTTCCAAGTGACTAAGTGAGGCCAGATCTAATCCCTCGCGACCCGCGCTGTTAGCTCTTTCGGTCAGACTAGCTCTAGTGGAGACAGCGAATTCTTGATCGACTGCGAGGTTGGAGAGTCGGTGGAATTCGAAGTTTTCGATCTCAAAGCCAGTCTCGGTGAACTTGGGCAGATGTTCGATCTCGATCTGCTGCAGTTCCCTCAGTTTTGACAGGAGGTCTTTGCTCGGGCGTGCCCGAGTGGCCGGAACGGTCACTACTACATCGAGTATTTCGCCACCACCGATAGTCTCATGTCGCCCCGACTCTCTGAGAACGAAGCGATCACCGGGCCTGATTGGGAAGTATCTTGGCATGATGATTCTCGCCAATCCGGTTTCGCCGGGCTTTAGCTGGGTAGATGCATCCAGCAGCCGAATACTTGCGCTCGACTCGGCAGAGCCGAGATGCACGCTGTAGGAGCCCTTTCTGTTGACAGTGTGGCCAAGTTTAGGTAGCACCGTGATGGTCGCATCGAAGGTGGCACTCAGAAGCCATCTACTTGGGTCGAAAAGTGCGTCGCCGCGAGAGAGCTGGTTCGCGTCAATACCACTTAGGTTTACGGCCACTCTGGAATCTGGCTCCACAAGTGAAAGCTCAAGCCCATGGGACTGGAGTTTTCGAACCCTCACCAAAGGCGTCCAACGCTGGTCCAACAGAATTCGTGAGAAGCGTCTCGGGCCCACCTTTGTGCTCGAAGGTCTGGGGAGGAGCTCGTTTGCAGCTACAGCCAATTGGGCGCCGGTTGACAGAGATGACCCAGTGAGAGTGCCCGTGACGACAGTACCGGATCCGCGGACCGAAAAGGCCCGATCGATCCAGATCCGGGTCGGTCCCACAGCTGCGGAGCGCTGCTGAGTTACGGCTCGATCGAGCAGTCTCGCTTTCAGTGCGCCTATGCCGGTTCCGGTTATCGAGTCGACTGGGAATACCTCTGCTGAGCTGAGGAAGGTGGCTTCGGTTGCCTCGGCGATCTCGAGTTGAGCCAATTCGATTAGTAAAGGGTCGGCGCCGTCAATCTTGGTTAGGGCGATCAGGCCAAACTCGAAGTTCAGGAGTTCAAGAATGCGAAGATGCTCTTCGGATTGGGGTTTCCATCCCTCCGTCGCTGCTACTACGAATAAAGCGGTACGCATTGAGCCGACACCTGCCAGCATGTTCTTGATGAACCTAGTGTGGCCCGGCACATCTACAAATGAAACCTCGACCCCATTCTGAGAGAACGACGCGAAGCCGAGGTCGATAGTCATCCCCCTGGACTTCTCCTCGGCGAAACGGTCTGGGTCCACACCGGTCAGGGCCCGTACAAGTGAGGACTTGCCATGATCCACGTGTCCTGCCGTTGCCACAACTAGCACGAAGGAGTCCTTGTTAATGAGAAGTTCGTTTGGAACTGAGTCCAATTGATGACGAATGTTGAACTCATTGAGTAGCTTCCTTGTCGCAACCCATTTCCAAAAGTGCCCGCCGTACAAGATGATCATCGTCGGGGGAGTAGCTCCTGAGGTCCAATAGGGTGTCATCCCCCAGAGCTCTGGCAATTATTGGAGTTGGCTGACTTCGTAGTTCGGCCCGTCGGTCGCCTTCGATGACGACTCCGATTGAATTCAGTACGGCACCCGGCGCAGATCCAGCCCCTATGAGTGCCTGGGAGTCGACGACTCTTCCTAGACCGACGGATTCGGCCCGTCGCTTTAGCTGTGCGATGTCGACTGAGAGCATCTGCCAAAGAGGAATTGTCGTCGTGGCAGTACCGTCGAGATAACGAAGAAGGGTATCAGCGAGAAGTTCGAGTATGTGACTACCTGGGCGTAGAGCGCGATAGAGGGGGTGCGTCAAGCATGCTCCGACTACTTTTGCATCTCCAGCGATCAAACCGGCTTGTGGTCCGCCGAGCAGCTTGTCTCCCGAGAAGGTAACAACGGTGGCGCCATCTCGCAGCGACTGCTTTACCGCTGGTTCCTGGGATAGTGCAGACAGTGGTGCCTTGAGCCAGGGCATCTTGCTGTCCAGTAGACCAGAACCTATGTCGTATATTACGGGTACTCCTAAGCCCGCTAGTTGATTTACGGGTACCTGTTCTGTGAAGCCCTCGATTCGGTAGTTGGAGGGATGGACCTTGAGTATCAGCGCCCCGGGATTCGCGGCAAGTGCCTGCTCGTAATCCGACAATCGCGTTCGATTGGTAGTACCGACCTCGATGAGACGGCACCCGGAACTCCCGACTACTTCGGGGATTCGGAAGCCGCCTCCTATCTCGACCATCTCTCCGCGGGAGACGATTACCGACCCCGATCCGGCGAGTGTGGCTAGAACAAGGAGTAATGCCGAGGCTCCATTGTTGACGACTGCGGAAAGCTCTGCATCGATCAGGGGTTGGAGTAATTCTGACAAGGGTCGATTCCGGTTTCCCCGAATCCCACTCGTCAGGTCAAACTCAACATTCGATGCTCTGAAGGTTGGCGAGTTGATATCAGAAGTGCCGATTGGGGCCCTTGCGAGGTTTGTGTGCAAGATTGTGCCTGTTGCGTTGATCACGCGGGTCGGTAGACGGCCCATCAGCTCGTTCGCCAGTCGCTCGACATCGTAGGGAGGACCTTCTGCGATAGCCAAGCGTGCTTGGGATACCGAAAGGGCGTGGGGCAATCCCAAATGGGCGATCGAACGGGCTAGCCTGTCGACTGAAGGCGGACGCATCACGCTAAGAATAGCTTCCCATTCGGAAATTCACCCGGTGATGGGTTCGGGTCGACAGTGTGGTGGGATTCGGATCTCATGAGGGGCGTGGTTTTGGTAGAGATCAGGAATGCTGCAACGGTGATGCTACTCCGCCAGGATGGGGCCGTCATGAAGGTCCTCATGTTGAAGAGGAACCTTAACTTGGAGTTTGTCGGAGGGGCATACGTGTTCCCCGGGGGCAAAGTCGATTCCGGAGACTACCTACCTGCGATCCTGGAACGGTGCGATGGACTTGATGATCAGGCGGCCTCCGTCAACCTAGGTGTGGACTCTGGCGGCCTCGCTTACTACGTTGCCGCCATCCGGGAGGCGTTCGAAGAGGCGGGTGTCCTTGTCGGATCTAAACCAGATGGAAGCATGCCATCCAAGGCTGACTTGGATTCTGCGAGGGAAAGGCTGTTGGCGGGAGAGGCCGATTTCCAGTCGATTCTAGAGAGTCTGGATATCCGCCTTTCAGTATCGGAGCTGAACTACTTCGCACACTGGATCACGCCTGAGGGTCCGCCGAGACGGTTCGACACGCGCTTCTTTGTTGCGCGGGCACCAGAGGGCCAAGTTGGACAGCACGATATGTCCGAGACCGTTTCGAGTGTTTGGATCAGTCCGCTGGACGCCATCAAGGCAGCCCACGAGCACACCTTGGAGATAATCCTTCCCACCATGAGGAACTTGATGGCGATAGGCAGGTTCTCCCATGTTGAAGAGGTCATTGATGCAGCGAGATCGGCCCAGAGCGTAGATCTGGTTGTTCCGAAGCTGATAAGGGACTCCGATGGCCTGCGGATTCTCCTGCCAGGTGATCCTGGATACGATGACGGTCAGCCAGCACATATGGCACCTGGGGAGAGCCTGCCCCTGCCATAGACACCACTTTAGGGGCCAAGTGAAGTCGTGTGCGTAGGTCACGGGCACGGCGAGTGGGTCGGACTCAGCGACGAACGGAAATGGAGCGCATGCGATAATGGTGAACGAGGTGATCAGGTCGGAGATTGACAACCGTCTCCTCAAATATCGCGGGCGGGGATACATGCTTGCAGCAGCAGATGGGAAGGTGTTTACCTTCGGCGACATGGCCCACCACGGCGATGCGTCATCTGTCTCCTACCCAGCTCCGATAAC
>JABEUN010000063.1 GCA_013044385.1 Acidimicrobiaceae bacterium | reverse complement strand
TAACAGAACGCACCTAACTAGCTTCGCCCGACGCAGGTGCAACTCAGGGATGGGAGTGGATCATCCATCCAATGGATTAGGTGAGGGAAGATATGAATAGCGATCTGGTAAGACTGTCCGCCACTGAGCAAAGGCGATTGATCAGTTCCACAGAGGTGAGTCCGTCTGAACTGTTAGAGGCCCACATCGAAACCATCGAGGCAGAGAATCCCACTATCAACGCGATCTGCATTCCGATGTTCGAAGCTGCAAGGGCTAGTGCCAAGATCCAAGACAACTTGGTCAGAAGCGGCCTCTCGGAGACAATGCCACTCCTCGGAGTAGTCGTCGGCGTCAAGGATACCCACGACATCGAAGGAGTGCGGACCACCTTCGGCTCGCCCCTGATGACCAACCATCTGGCAGTCCAGACGAGCCTCCACGTGCAGAGGATGATCGATGCTGGGGCACTGGTGGTCGGCAAGACGAACACTCCAGAGTGGGCAGCGGGATCTCACACCTTCAACCCAGTCTTCGGCACCACATTCAACCCATTTGATCGGACCAGGACCGTAGGCGGAAGCTCTGGCGGAGCCGCAGCAGCATTGGCTACCAACATGGTCGCCTTGGCTGATGGTTCCGATATGGGTGGATCACTGAGAAATCCCGCCAGTTTCTGCGGAGTCTTCGGCCTTCGTCCGAGCATCGGATCCGTGCCCGAACTAGAACACGGCCTGTCAATGGTCGAACTCGCAACGGCGGGTCCCATGGCTCGCACCGCTGCGGACCTGAGCTTACTCTTCTCCGTCATCGCAGGATTCGACCCACGAGATCCTCTCTCATTCGACCTGCCGAGCACGAATGCCAGTCTGAAAACACGCCGAAAAGGTGCCATGGATTCCAGCCCCACTTCTCCGCTGCGAATAGGAGTAAGTGCAGACCTTGGTGTTGCACCTTTGGACGACGTCGTTCGATCGGGTTTCGCAGACAGGATCCGTCTGCTTCGAGAGGCCGAGCAGTTGGATGGCACCGTCGAGCTCATCGATATTGCCTTGGAACTCACAGAGGCGGAGACCGTATTCCGGACTATTCGTGCAATGTCTTTCGCCAACACGTTCGGCGACCTCATCAACAAGCACCCCAAGGAGATCAAAGCGGAGATCATCCAAAACACCGAGGAGGGTCTTGCACTCTCTGCAAAACAGATCCTCAATGCGCTGGACCTCCGGGAGAGGCTCATTCAGAAGCTGAACCGCACGTTCTTCGAGTTCGACTATCTCCTTACGCCAACCGTCGGTGTCCTTCCATTCCCAGCCGAGATCCGCTTCCCGACGGAGGTAGGGGGAAAGCAGATGTCCGATTACATCGGCTGGATGGCCACGTGTACCGCAATATCTGCCACTGCGTCACCTGCAATCTCACTCCCGGCAGGCTTCATAGATGGCTTACCCTTCGGCCTCCAGTTGGTAGGACCACCCAAGTCAGACCTCAAGTTGATCGACGTCGCCGGGAAACTCTCAGCGGTCTTCGGATGAGTGATCGCAAGCGATCTCGAGCTGGGAAAGCGGCAATTCTGGAAGATAACTCACCATCTAGTTCTCCCACCGAATCACCACCAAAAAGGCGAGGCCGAACGCTTTAGCTGCACTCGACGAGTGTCTTCGGCAAGTCAGTCCACACTGAATATCAAGGTCGGACTTCATTCTGTCGTCCCGCGATTCCGACGACCCTTCCGGTACCGTTCACACCAAGAATCGACCTACACGCCATACTCCCAGCTCAGAACGGTCCATCGATCCGCTGCACAGCCACAGTCCAGA
The DNA here is from genome assembly GCA_013044385.1 of Acidimicrobiaceae bacterium. Lineage (GTDB taxonomy): Bacteria > Actinomycetota > Acidimicrobiia > Acidimicrobiales > Acidimicrobiaceae > JABEUN01. The sequence goes on along the minus strand of JABEUN010000063.1, from coordinate 2,624 downwards.
ACCTTTCAGGTTGGTCGCAGACTCCCTCAGTAAGTATCGGGATCAGCAATCGATCTAGCTGTTGTGTTGAGTTCCCGAGAGAACAGCACGTCACTTGAACCAGAACATGCCAACGTCTCAGAGCACCAATGGTCATCTCGCTTTGGCCATAATTCGAAGTCCATAGTTGAGGGTTAGGGATTTATAACGCGTATTACTTGTCAAACTGACCTGTTTTGCTGTACACACGCACCGAACAAACGCAGGTAACTACCGTGCACACTCTGAGTCCGGCAGCAAAATCTGCATGGAATACTGCGTGCCGAACGGTAGTTTTAGAAGATGTATTACGATATATCGTGTTACAGTCGGCAAAGGAGAGGTTCCGACTTCGGAGATCTCAGGAGCCGACAGGATCTTACGCAAAGACAGGAGAGGAGCGAAAATGGGACACGGACATGGGGGCCACCATCACCACGACGGGCCCGACGACGAGCAACGGTGCCATGGCTGCCACCCACACGGTGGCTGGCATGGGTCGAACATGGGTAGATCAGGATATTGGAACGAACACTCAGAGGAGATACATATGCACAATCATGAAGAGCATGGACACGGCGGAAGAGGCAGGGGCCGAGAGGGCTTTCCTCCACCACCATTTGCCCGAGGATTCCGAGGCGGGCCGGGCATGGGTCCTCGCGGACAGTGGGGTCGAGGCGGCGCCTACTTCGGCGGTGGACCAAAGGCGGCTAGGGGCGACGTCAAGGCGGCGATCCTGAATCTGCTGGCCGAACAGCCGATGCATGGCTATCAGGTCATACAGGAGATCGACCAAAGAACAGACGGCGGATGGCGACTGAGCCCCGGATCGGTCTACCCCACACTCCAGGCCCTCGAAGACCAGGGACTGATCACGGCGGACGTGGTCGAGGGCAAGCGGATCTTCAGTCTGACCGAGGCTGGAAGAGAGCAGCTAGCAGAGGGCAGCGGCGGACCGCTTCCTTGGGAGCAGTTCATGACTGGAGACGACAGAGCAAATTCGAACCTTCCAGGAACCATCAAGGAGCTCGTCGGTGCCGTGGTACAGATCTTCCACTCTGGAAGTCCCGAGCAGCTTGAGAAGGCAAAGGCAGTATTGGACGACACCAAGAAGAAGCTATACCTCATTCTCGCCAACGTCGACGAGAACTAGAGCCTGAACCGAACTTAGGCACCAGCCAACCTGGTGCCTAAGTTCATCCCTAATCTGACCAGTAGCTGACGACTAAGCCCGACTCTGTGCCCATCTATGATCAATCGGCACAGAAGGACAGGCCGTCGGCGAAAGCCAATAGACCCGATGCCCTCGGAGGCTTAGATGGGCTGGCTCAGACTGACACTGCAGGTCGCTTGGATCGCCACTCGAAGCTCTCTTCAAGTGCAGCAGAGACCGATATGACGTCGTCCTCCCGGGAAAATCCCCCCACCACTTGGACTCCAATTGGCAATCCAGTGCTTGAGTAGGACACAGGGAGGGATGCAGCTGGCTGGCCGGTCACATTGAACTGAGCAGTGTACTGCAGGTATTCGATCACACGAGCACCACCTTCCACTGGATCACTCAAGTAGCCAAGCTGAGCCGGTGGCTTTGCGATGGTCGGTGTAACCAGAATATCGAAGCCAAGATCATCCCAGAAGCTCATCACCCTCCTCCTGTAGCCGCCGAGCCATGCGAGCGAATTGATAAAGTCCGGAGCAGCTATCGCCTCTCCAACTGCGTAAAAGAAGGCGTTATCTGGCTCGAGTTCGTCTGGAGAAACCTCCCTGCCAAGGATCTGAGACCACATCTTCACCTCAGCAGTGACCGAAGCGGCAACAACATTCACGAAATGACTCTGAAACTCCTCCTCCTCCATGGCAAGCGGGTGTGCCTCACGCACATCATGACCCATTTCACCTAGTGAGGCCGCAACCGCTCTAACCGCATCTTCACACTCCGAGTGGCCCTCCATTCCCGGAAGGAGGGGGTGGGTAAGAAAACCCACTCGTAACCTCTTGGAGGGCGGGTGGACAAAGGAGAGGAAGCTCTCCGAAGAAGGTGGCGCCACATAAGGATCACCCGGCTCGTAACCTGAGATCAGATCTAGAATTGCCGCTGAGTCACGCACCGAGGTGGTCAGAACGTGGTCTATGGTCGCTCCGCCCCAACCATCAGACACCTCCGGACCCTGGGAGACCCTACCGCGTGATGGCTTGAGTCCATACAGCGAGCAGCAGGATGCAGGGATCCTGATAGAACCTCCACCATCATTGGCGTGTCCTACGGTAACGATACCTGAAGCGACCGCCGCTGCTGATCCTCCCGAGGACCCTCCTGTCGAGTGATTGGTGTTCCACGGATTCCTAGACGGCCCGTACGAAAGTGGCTCAGTCGTAATAGTGGTGCCCATCTCGGGACAGTTCGTTCTTCCTATGACAACGAACCCCGCCTTCAAGAACCTGTTCGTGAGGTAAGACGATGAGGCGGCCTTGTATCCGGCCTCCTTCAGGAACTTGGTTCCCTCGAAGTATGGCTCGCCAGCGAGTGGCGCACCGAGGTCCTTCAGAACCATGGGTACCCCTGCAAAAGGGGCCGAATGATCCACCATCTTGGACTCTTCAAGAGC
>JABEUN010000062.1 GCA_013044385.1 Acidimicrobiaceae bacterium | reverse complement strand
GACTTTTTAAGACCCAGAGCCCACTTCTGAGCACCATTTCTGTATTTGTGCTCCTCAGCACCCCTAACGCAGGCAGTTGTGTCGCTCTGAAGAGTGAGTTCCGTCGGTAACCCAAGGGTGGGCGAGGGGGGACTTGAACCCCCACGTCCTTGCGGACACAGGAACCTGAATCCTGCGCGTCTACCAATTCCGCCACTCGCCCCGAAATGTAGTAGATAAGCTAGTTGGTACTCATCCGAACAGTGTCAAACCTGAGAGGCTCATAGTTGTTTTCAGGTACGATCAACATACACCGCTAGATTGTTACGCTGTGGGACTGCATGACTTCGAGAAGCGGCTTGAAACCATCTTCGAGTCCAGTTTTGCCAAGGCGGCAAGGAGGGGCGTAGAGCCCGCAGAGATTGGTCGAAAAGCGGTCCGTGAGGTGACTCAAAAGCTGCTCTCAGGTGCTAAATACTTTCTCGCTCCCAATCGAATCAATGTAAGCCTGTCGGAGAGGGACTATGACAATCTCACTCCTGTATTGAATTCGATTAAGAATGAACTGTTGATACTCCTTAACGAGACCGCAGAGACATCAGGATTCCGATTCGTTGGGCCACTGGACGTGGAGATCCTCAGCGACACCGATCAACGTTTCGGTACCGTTTCAGTCGATGCTCAGTTCGATGAGAAGGACCAGTTCGGTGAGAAGCGCCTGCTCAGTTTCGGACATGGTCAACTTCTCGAATTGGCCGAAGCGACCGTAACTATTGGAAGACTCCCGGGCTGTACAGTTGTGATTGAGGACCCAAAGGTCTCAAGGCAGCACGCCGAGATCCGGCTCGTGGACGGAGAGGTCTATCTCAGAGACATGGGATCGACAAATGGTACTTACGTGAATGATGCGATTGTCAAAGGGGAACAGAAGCTGAATGACGGGGATCTGATCCAGATCGGGCGGACCAAGATCACCTATTCGGTTTCGTAGATATGCCAGTTCCATTACAGGATCTACTCAAGTACGTGGTTATCGTTCTGGTCTGGTTGATGTTTTTGCGAATATCCCGGGCGATCTGGGTAGAGGTTAGGTCGGATACCAGAAGGATGAGCAAAACCAAGACCCCAGAAGTTTCTGCAGTTGCAAGGATCGAGGGGCCTACCAAGTTGAAACAGGCAGTGGACCAGCCGATACTCGAGAATTCGACGAAAGGGGCCGAGGTTCTGGAGCTCCAACGCACTGACGGAACCAAGGAGCGCTTCTCGGTCAATGACGAAGTTACAATCGGGCGGGCCGGTGGATGTTCAATAAGGCTGGACGACTCCTATGTCTCTTCGATTCACGCAAGGATATGGAGGGAGACAGGTGGACTGTTTATCGCCGATCTGGCATCTACGAATGGAACACTGGTGAACTCCAAGAAGATCACAACCAAGATGACACTGCACGAAGGTGATCTCATCGAGGTCGGTAAACACAGATTTGTGGTGAGTAGCTGATGCGTCTGCGTTGGGGGGCTGCAACCGATCGTGGTCTGCGGAGAAGCATGAATCAGGACGGCATGCTCGCCAACGGGAAGATCTTTGCAGTTGCTGACGGTATGGGGGGACATGCTGGAGGCGAGGTGGCCTCCAAGCTGGCAATAGATCGTCTTGGCGAGGTTGAAGAGATCGATCTGACGCCTGGCCAGCTTCCCAAGGTGGTCGAGAAGGTTAACCGAGTCATCTATGAGGAGGCTCGTAGGGTACCGTCTCTATCGGGCATGGGCACGACACTGACCATGATGGTTCCAATAACCTCCTCAGATCCAAAGCGGGTGGAGGTGCTTTCGGTCGGTGACTCTAGGGCCTACCTCCTCCATGATCTCGATCTGATCCAGGTGACAGAGGACCACACCTATGTTGGTGAACTCCTCAGGGCCGGTCGAATATCGGAAGAGGACGCAAGTGTCCATGGTGCGAGGCACGTTTTGACGCGAGTGCTCGGCGTGGAGCCCGACATTGCCGTAGATCTCTGGGAGATCGATCCCCATCCTGGCGATGTAGTTCTCCTCTGCTCCGATGGACTATCGAACGAACTTGTCGAACCACAGATCAGAAAGGTTCTGATAGAGAACTCTGACCCCCAGAGAGCGGCCGACGAACTGATAGCTCTGGCAAAGGCGAATGGTGGAAGTGACAATATCACTGCAGTAGTTGTCCATGTTCTCGGAGACGACGATGCTGCACAACTGCCAGTTTCAGCGAGGGCAGCGGTTGCAACAGGGTCCGCTGGGGCTCTATTAGCGGAGAATTCTCTGGAGGGATCCACGCCAAGGGTCTCTGTTTCCAGTATGACTAGAAAGGTCGAGTTTTCGTCGATCCCGACTCCGCTGCCGCGCAACTCCGTGCAAAAGACCACACTGCTGCTGAGCCTCCTTCGAGTCCTCCTATTCGGTTTTGTGCTTGCCGCGATCTTGGGAATAGTCGCAGGGGCCATCGACCTCTACGTAAAGAACTCATACTACGTCGGTGAATCTGCTGGGAGGGTGGCTATTTATCAAGGAAGAGCTGGGGGTATTCTCTGGTTTAATCCAAAGCTGGTCGATACAACCAAAGTCGACGTCGCAAGCCTAAATCCCATAAGACAGGCGCAGGTAAAAGCGGGTGTCGTCGAAACGAGTGTTAAAGCTGCCGATAGCTTTGTAAGCAATCTGATTGCCGAGTCCCAAGCACAAGCGCAGGTTCCCGGGACCCCGACTTCGACGGCGGGCGGATAGACGTGGATAGGCGGATATCCCAGATCGGTCTGATGTTTCTGGTCCTGTTCGGGGCGCTCTTTGTCCAGCTGAACTACCTTCAGGTGTTCCATGCCAAGGCACTGGCTACTGCACCGGGAAACATTCGGCAGGTCGTGGGGGCATTTTCGCTGCCGAGAGGACCGATTCTTACAGCGGACGGGAAAGTGATTGCTGAGTCGACCCCAGTCAATGACGTCTACCACTATTTGAGAACCTACCCAGGTGGCTCACTGTATGGCGATGTCACTGGCTACTACTCAATCGATTATGGCGCGACCGGACTTGAGTCGAGCTACAACTCCTATTTGAAGGGACATATTCCGCCTATTACCTCGCTGTCGGGCCTTCTGAACAGCGGATATGTGACCGACTCACTCACCACTACGATCTCATCCAAACTGCAGCAGGTCGCATCGGATGCTCTCGGTACTAAAAAGGGAGCCGTCGTCGTGATCCAGCCTTCGACCGGCGCGATCCTTGCGATGGTCAGTCACCCGGGTTACGATCCCTCGCCACTTGCCTCCCATTCCGGTACAATCGAACAGAGTGCCTGGCAGAGCCTAACTTCTAATCCTTCGCAGCCCTTGCTCAATAGGGCCATAGCTCGCGCTTACCCTCCCGGGTCTACATTCAAAATTGTGACGACATCTGCTATTTATGACCACGATCCAAGTATCGCTACCATAAGTTTTCCACCGGTCAGCCAGATCTCATTACCACTCACCACAAACAAGCTCCATAACTACGCTTACGAGAGCTGCGGGGGCATGGTCCCCGAACTCCTGAAGGTCTCCTGCGACACGGGATATGCACAGATTGGGATCAAGCTTGGTGCCCACAACCTGTCAACCGAGGCGAACGCTTTCGGATTCAATCAGGTGCCGCCGATAGATATACCCGGCGCCGCCGCATCTAATTTTCCAGTGGCATCCTTCTTCAATCAGAATCTGCCTCAGTTGGCCTACTCGGCGATTGGGCAGGGGAACGTGAACGCCACGGCTTTGCAGATGGCGCTAGTGGGAGCTGGAGTGGCAAACGGGGGCCTGATTATGACCCCGCACCTCATGTACCAGATTCGCAACTATCAGGATCAGGTCATTGTCCAGTATCAACCGAAGGTCTGGCTGCAGGCAACTTCGTCGGCTACTGCACAGGTGGTAACGTCTGAGATGGTTGGTGTTGTACAGGGTGGTACTGCTGCTGGAATTGCCATTCCAGGTATTTCGATTGCAGCTAAAACTGGTACCGCTCAAACCACTCTCGGGATTGGTTCGACAATCTCGGGGTCCGACAACTGGATGGTCGCCTTTGCTCCTGCGAACAATCCTACGATTGCGATTGCAGTCGTAGTGCCCAAGCAGGCCGGTCTTACGGGCATTCAGACAGGTGCCAGTGAGGCCGGACCGGTAGTCAAGTCGGTGTTGGAAGCGGCTTTGGTCGCAGGATGAATTAGACGGAGTTTTGTATGGTCAGCCCTTCTGACAAGCTCTACGGTGACAGATATCAGGTCAATGAGAAGTTGGCGCGTGGCGGGATGGCCGAGGTCTTCGAGGCACACGACACGCTCTTGGATAGACCCGTCGCGCTAAAGGTACTTTTTCCTGAGCTTTCGACCAACGAGTCGTTCGTCGCTCGTTTCAGAAGGGAAGCACAGGCCGCTGCGAACCTATCCCATCCGAATATCGTCTCGGTCTTCGACTGGGGCTCGTCGGAGAACACGTATTACATTGTCATGGAACTCGTGGAGGGCAAGACGCTCTCCAAGGTGATCCGGGAGAGCGCGCCGCTGGAACCAAAGGTTGCCGCTGCAATCGCATCGGATGTTGCAGCAGCCCTGTCGTTCGCACACAAGAACGGAGTGGTGCATCGTGACATTAAGCCCTCCAACGTACTGATCACGCCGGACGGACAGGTAAAGGTCGCCGACTTCGGTATCGCAAGGGCGCTATCGGGGGATTCTGATCTCACGCAGACTGGGTCGATAATGGGGACTGCGACCTACCTCTCGCCTGAACAGGCTCAGGGGCAGAGTATCGACGGAAGAAGTGACGTTTACTCGCTCGGAGTCGTCCTCTTCGAGATGATCACCGGTGCGGTACCTTTTACAGGCGATTCGCCGTTGGCAATCGCGTATCGACACGTGCAGGAGGCCGCTCCGTTACCGACGAAATTCTATCCTGAGATTCCAGCCGATCTTGAAGCCATAGTTATGAAAGCGATGGCGAAGAGCCCCGAAGACCGGTACCAGACAGCAGCCGAGATGAGGTCGGATCTGAACAGGTTCGAACAGGGAAAGCCGGTTGATGCAGCGGTAGGTAGAAACGACGAGGCGACCAGGGCGATCCCGAAAGTCGCAAAGACCATTACTATCGTCGACGAACCCGACACGATCGACTTCGGTGCACTCTCCTACGTGGACTCCGGTAGGGGTAGAAGGGCGGGAACGATCATCCTGATCGGAGTCCTCGCAGTGGTGATTCTGGCTGGCGTTGCTTTTCTCGGCGGTTCTGAACTCGGATTATTCAAAAATAGTTCCACGACTACGACGCTGGTAAAAGCAGCGTCGGTCACGGTTCCGAGTGTCTCTGACATACCGCTGAGTCAGGCCCAAACCCAACTGCAAGGTCTTGGTTTGAAGGTGTCTACTACCTTGGCACAGAGCTCGAGAAGTTCTGGCACGGTAATCTCCCAGACGCCAGTGAGTGGATCACTGCTCTCCAAAGGATCGACAGTGCATCTGATCGTCTCCTCCGGTCCGGGGTCCGTAGCTGTGCCGAATGTCTTAAATCAGAATGTCACAGCAGCTGAAGGCACCCTGCTCAATGCCGGCTTTAATGTCTCAACCAACTACGTCGCCAATTCGGCGGCCCTTGGTACCGTAACCAGTCAGACTCCAGCAGGTGGAACTTCCATCGCCAAGGGTGGAACTGTGAATCTCGTGGTCTCCTCCGGGCCTGCGCAGGTCACGGTGCCGAATGTCGTCGGTCTACAGCTGGCACAGGCGGCTAATCAGCTCGGGAGTCAGCAGCTGACGGTCGGTAATGTTACTTACCAGGACTCGCTGCAGCCACAGGGAACGGTACTGGATACCAATCCTCCGGCGGGGAGTACGGCGGCCCCGAATTCAGCGGTAGATATGATTGTCTCGACCGGGAACGCTCCGACAACGACGACCACCGCTCCGACAACGACGACCACATCCTCGACGACAACTACGGTGCCGTCATCGACCACGACGACCTCGGCCGGTTAAAGCTCTGCGATAGCCCTGTAGTCCCTTGCGATCTCAAGGAAATTGGAGACGATTACCCTGCCTGATTCGGTGAGTATTGATTCAGGGTGGAACTGCACGCCTTCGATTGGATAAGTACGATGGCGTATTCCCATTATGTATCCGTCGTCGGAGTGGGCGGTGACCAGCAGATCTTCTGGCACAGTGTCAGGGTCTACGACCAACGAGTGGTAGCGGGTAGCCCGGAAGTTCTGTGGAACGTTTGAGAATACACCTGATGCATCGTGGACTATGTGTGAAGTCTTCCCATGCATAAGTCTGCTGGCCCGGACGACGGTCGCACCGTAGACTTCGGCCATGCACTGCAGCCCCAAGCATACGCCGAAGGTCGGAATTCGCCTGGAGATCGAGTCGAGTACCGTATTTGACATCGTCGCCTGACTTGGGTGACCAGGACCTGGCGACACCAGTATTGCGTCCGGCTCAAGGGATGCCAGTTCGGCCGGTGTTATCTGGTTGCTCCTGTAGACCAGCGGAGTAGCACCGGTTTCGCCGACATACTGTACAAGGTTGTAGACAAAGGAGTCGAAGTTGTCTATGACGGCGACTCGAAGCCCCTCGAACCTTCTAACCTCCGGCTCCAGAACCAACTGATTGCCAAGGTGCTCGGATTTCGGGCTTGTCTCCATCAGAAGAGTTTAGACAGCTACCATGGATCGAATGAGTCCTAGTTCGAAATCGAAGTCGTCCGACAAAGCTCAACAAAGTGGCGGTAGGTTGGGCCGAAAGCGGGCAGCACCGGCATCAAGTTCGCGTAAGACCGGAAGGTATACGCCGCCAAAGCCCAAAAGTTCCAAGAAGAGCAATCCGAAGATGCTCTATGCGATTTTCGGCCCAATCGCCGTGGGTGGTCTCCTGATCCTCGCCAACTTCCTCATCCTGTTGCCGGGTGGCGCGTCAAACTGGTACCTTTTTCTCGGCCTAGCTTTGATCTCGGTTGGTTTCTTCGTCGCTACCAATTACCGCTGAGGCCGCCACAGCTGACCTGGCGAGGCTTCATCGATCAACAGAGGGCTGGATTCTTAACTCCCAGCCCTCTTTAATTCCCATCTACAGAGGTGTTTAGCCCAGTCTTTCGATGATCGTTGCGTTTGCCAGACCGCCGCCCTCGCACATGGTTTGCAGTCCGTAGCGTCCACCAGTTCGCTCGAGTTCATTCAAAAGTGTCGCCATCAATTTCGTGCCTGAAGCTCCAAGTGGGTGACCCAAGGCGATTGCGCCTCCGTTGACGTTCACCTTTTCCATATCCGGGTGGAGTTCCTTCTCCCATGCAAGAACTACGGATGCGAAGGCCTCATTGATCTCGACTAGGTCTATGTCGGACATGGATAGTTTTGCCTTCTCGAGTACCTTCCTGGTTGCCGGAATTGGTCCAGTGAGCATTGTCACTGGATCAACGCCTGCCAGTGCAAATGAGTGGAAGCGAGCTCGTGGAGTAAGCCCTAGTTGGTTGGCTCGCTCTTCACTCATGATGAGTACGGCTGAGGCCCCATCTGTGATCTGTGATGAGTTTCCGGCGGTCACCTTGCCATCCTCCTTGAAGGCGGGCTTTAGCGTGCCAAGAATGTCCAACGTAGTCCCCGGCCTGACACCCTCGTCGGACCTGAGGAACTGTCCGGTTGGTCTACCTTCGTCGTCCATGATCTCGATTGGGATGATCTCCCGTTCGAATCTGCCTTCGGCGGTGGCGCGTGCGGCTCTTTGCTGGCTTAGAAGTCCGAATGAATCCAAGTTCTCGCGGGAAAGGTTCCATTGATCGGCGATCATCTCAGCGGAGATGCCCTGATTTACTAGGCCTCCCCTATCCATGTATCGCTTCTGTACTTCGGGCCCGAAAGGGAATCCCATCCCTTTTACCACCGAAGATCCCATAGGAACGCGAGTCATCACTTCGACCCCGGCAGCGATGACGACGTCGTGTACTCCAGACATGACCGCTTGGGCTGCGAAGTGGGCGGCCTGCTGCGAGGAGCCGCACTGCCTGTCGATAGTGGTCGCAGGGACACTTTCTGGGAAGCCAGCTGCAAGCACAGCGTTCCTTCCGACGTTGAGTCCTTGCTCGGCGACCTGCATGACGCAACCCATGATCACATCCTCGATGAGCTCAGGATCTATTCCGGTCCGACTGACCAGCGCCTTCAGCGTCTCAGCCGCTAGGTCGGCGGGGTGCCAACCCTTGAGAGAGCCGTTTCGCTTACCCCCGGGTGTTCTCACTGCGTCAATGATTACTGCGTTCGGCATGTCTCCCCCTAAAGGTAGGTCGGTACTGGGTCGTAGATGACCTCGGAGGCGAGGCGGCAACGATCAAAGGTGAACAGTTGGCTTGCCTGCGTTACTCCTGCAGCCAAATACTATCAGGCAGGCCGGTGGACTATTATTCGGGGCAGCGGGTTGATCAGTAGGCCTCTGAGCCATAGTGCATGGCAGACGGATCAACGAAGCATGAATTTTTTCTCATCGAACGTTCACCGACGGGTCAGCATTGCCGATCAGTCTGTTGGCAACGGTCGACGGAGACCGTGTGGTTCTGAGAGGGGAGTAAATATGTCGGATAACAGATTCCGATCTCCGAAGAGGAAGGTGTTGCCGAGAATTGCGCCGGTTTCGATCGGGCTCATCGCGTCCGCAGCACTTGCAGGCGCGTTGGTAACCGAGGCGACCGTGCATTTCGGAAGTTCGAGTGCCAGTGGCATTCCGACCTCGATTCAGGTGAACTATCCGAAGCTTGAGGCAACCGCACAGTCCTACGCAGCGGCGAAGAATCCAACCGCAGCTCCGTACAAAGTTGTATCGGTTCGCCCTGGTTCTGCCGAAGGTACTTACGCAGTTAGTCTCATGGGTTCTAATGGAACCAGTGCCACGGTCGAGGTGGCAGACTCTGGCAGTGGAGATAAGGCCAGACAGATCACCCTTCCAGCGTCGAGCATCGCTCTTGCATCGTCCAATTCGCCGACATCAACGACGTCGACGACTACATCGCCGACCACCACTTCGACTACGGTGATCGCTCCAACGACTGTCACATCGGCGGCTGCGGCCACTGATGCGGTGGCGTACTTGGAGAAGACCTACCCCAGCGTTACCGATTTCGTCGTCGGTACAGTGGTATTGGACCAGGACAGTGACTCCTATCAGGTCGTAGTTCATTCGAGCACGCTCGGCACATTCAAGATGGTGGTTTCGGCCGTCAATGGCGCAATTAGCGAGGTAGAAAACACACCGCCGTCCACAACGACGACGACAGTTTCGCCAGCGTCTCTCTCGGCGCAACTGGTACAACTGATCCACACCTACCTCGCATCCAACTACCCATCCCTGGGCCAGCCGATTTCGGTTTCGATCAGCGGAGATCAGAATGGCTTTGGGAGCGGAGACGGCACCAGAGCGTTCTCGGTGATCGTAACATTCCCGAAGAACGTCCGCTTGCACGTGGTCATATCCTCAACGGGAAAGATTCTGTCTACCAATTTCCAAGGTGACCGGGTATCGAGTGATGGTGGACCCGCAACGGAGCTCGCTCCGAGTTCGGCTCCACAAGGACCGGTGTTCAAAGTTGGTGGTGGCCAAGGAGGAGATGGCGGCAACAGCGGCGGGGATAACTGATCTTCGAGTAGTTGCGGTCCTGATTGGGCACCGTTAGATAAGTGATTCAAAGCGAGGCTATTTGATTGGGCTGGTGCCCATCAGATGGCCTCGCTTTTGCTAGTCCGGTGGAGTTGAGTCTGCGTTGCGCTAGTGACCAGGTGCCGAAGCTTCAGTCGAAGATTAGCGAGGTCAATTCGAATCGAGTCACGTCAACCAAACCCTTGTCAGTGAGTCGCAGTTCTGGAATGACAGACAGCCCAAGGAAGCTTAGGTTCATGAACGGAGAGGTGAGTCTCGATCCGAGTCGAGATGCCGCATCGGTGGCACGTTCTAGCATCTGCGCGACCTCCTTTGTCGTCTTGTCACTCATGAGACCGGCAATAGGAAGTGGAACTTCGGCGACGATGATTCCGTCGATGCAGACCACCTGTCCGCCACCTATCTGATTAAGACGGGCCACGCAGATTGACATGTCTACGCTGCTCTGGAGAGCCAGTCCGCCGACGACCATGATGTTGTGTGCATCGTGGGCGACGGTTGAGGCGATGGCACCTTTGGAGATTCCGAATCCGGTCACCAGTCCGGTCGACATTCTGTCCGTGCCGTGGTGTCTCTCAATTACGGCGAGCCTGGAGAGCTCGGTGCTCTTCGAATTGAAAGTGACCCGTTCCTCTGTGGTCGACAGCGAACCCTCCTTGACGGCGATCACCCTCACATCTACCCCATCAACGACGGCTAAGTCGAACCGAGCAGGATCTATCGATCGGGTTAAGTGAACGGTGTTGAGCATACTGTCCGGTACCGGTATGTCTTGGACTACTCCGGGCACTGTCTTTCCATCTTGCGCTACAAGTTCTCCCTTTTGGAAAACCATCGTCGGTCTGAAGTCGACTAGATTGTCCAGTACCAGAATGTCGGCTTGGTAGCCGGGGGCGATCGAGCCAAGATGATCAAGGCCGTGGTACTGTGCGGGGTTGGAGGTCGCCAGAATGATTGCATCCTCCGCCCTCAATCCGAGCTCGACGGCGAGCTGTACACAATGGTTGACGTGTCCCTTACCAAGTAAGGTATCTGGTTCCCGATCATCAGTGCACAGTGCAGCCCTGTCGGTTCCCGTCTCAAGTACCGTGCGGATGAGGTCGCGAAGGTTCCTACTTGCCGACCCCTCGCGCATAAAGACCCACATTCCCTTCTGGCGCTTTTCGTGGGCCTCCTCATAGCTGGTGCATTCATGATCCGACTCGACACCGGCGACCAAGTATGCATCGAGCGGAGAACCCGAGACCCCAGGGGCGTGGCCATCCACCCGCCTCTCTCCTGCGGTGGATATTCTTGCAAGCACGGCCGGATCGGCGGAGATCACGCCAGGGTAGTTCATCATCTCTGCTACTCCCAGACCGAGCTCCAGCTCGAGGATCTGGCTAATCTCTGCCGGTCCGAGTTCCGCCCCTGAGCTTTCAAATTTCGATGCAGGAACACAGGATGAAGCGCAGATTCCGAAGTGAAGGGGCAAATTGGAGGCGGCCTTCGCCAGCTCAAATACACCGTTGATTCCGAGAACGTTGGCGATCTCATGGGGATCAGCAGCAACCGCAGTGGTGCCGAGGGGGACAACGGTTCTGGCGAACTCGTCTATCCAGAGTTTCGTGGACTCGAGGTGCATATGGGCGTCTATGAATCCAGGGATCAGGTACTTGCCGGTGACGTCCACGACTCTTTTTGCTGGGAGGTCCGCCCAGCCAACGATCTTCGAGCCGAGTACGGCTAGGTCTGTCCGAATGAACTCCCGCGTAGTCGACGAGAAGACCAAACCGCCTCGGAGCACGAGATCGCACTCGACCTGTCCGGTCGCTGACAGGATCTCTTGCCTTGTTCCTCGCATCTTTGCCATTACCTAGAGGTTAGCTGGCAAGCGGTGGCCGATGTGAGGCCACTCTGTCACTCTCCGTTGTTGGAGAGCGCCTGGGTACTCCTTCGGCGTAAAAATATGTCGTTGCATTCTGTGCAAACTTCAGCGACGACGCCGCTCCTCTGCAGGATGCCGAATATTTTGCATCCGACGCAAAGGCCGAGTCCAGCCTCCATAAGCGCGAAGGCACCGAGGATCCAGAGGAGATATAACCCTACATTTACGTGATGAGTGAGGTATAGGACCAGAACCACAAGTGAGAAGGAGGCGCCAATTCCTTGTGCGAACCTCTTCGGTTTGCCGGCCGTCATCGTTGCTAGGCCCAGTCGTGGAGCTACAAATCTGGTAGCGATCTGGCCGAGCGGGCTCAATTTCGGTCCGGTCGCGACCCTAGCCAAGAATCCGTATGTCAAAAACACCAGCGGTATCCAAGATCTGCTGAGCTCGGTTGATACAACGAGGAGCACTACCCCGCAGGCAACGGTTCGGGCCGCCTTTTCATTTACCTCATCGGGGAAGCCAAACAGCCTACCATTTGATATTACTTTCATGATGTAAAAAATAGTAATAGCAATGATGGTTGAAACGGAACATACTTTGGGAGGATCTAGGAAAAATCTACCTGCTTAGTCGAACCTTCATCGTTGATTGCCAGATTGAAGATTCGCACAATTGCGCATCAATTTGACTGGAGTTTATCGCCTTTGTGCTTGTAGAGAGGGTGCCGGGCCGGATGGAAAACGGGTTGTAGGAGACTCAATTTGATCTGGAGGGAAAGGGTGAGAGATTGTCCACTCTTCCAAGGTGGTAGTTCTTGGCGCCGAATTGGAAGTAATTGGAGATCTCATGGTTGTACTAGCGGTGGAGGGGGTACTCCGCGCAGCGTCACAAAGTGGCGGGGTTCCATCTGGGAGGTAGACAATGCAGAGAACTCGACCGTTCCTATTGGCTTCGACTGTGCTGTTCCTAGCGGCATGCGGTAGTGCAAGTGCATCTGGCAGTTCCGCCACTACCACAGCGGCTGCGGCTCAAAGTTCCCAGTCTGCTGGTGGTACGGCTGGTACGGGGAGTCTAGATCTTGTGACGACGTCGAAGTACGGCAAGGTGCTCGGATCTTCTACTGGCAGTGTCTATTACATGTTCTCGCCGGATACCAAGACGACATCGGCCTGTTCAGGTGGGTGTGTGGCGGCCTGGCCACCCGTTGCCGCCACAAGTGCAACTGGTTCGGGCGTGCAGTCTGGATTGCTCGGATTGATCACCCGCACCGATGGAACCAAGCAGCTCTCCTACAACGGCCATCCGCTGTATACCTTCGCGGGGGATACGGTATCCGGCGCGACAAATGGTGAGGGGCTAAAGGCCTTTGGTGGTAGTTGGTATCTGTTGAACTCCGCTGGAGTCGAAGTAAAAGCATCCATAACAGGGTCGAGCACACCGACTTCGGCAGGAAGTTACTATTAAGTCGCGATTATGAATGATCTGAATGAACGCTGTCTGCTCAGCTGATCCTGCCAAGAGCATTGAGTAACCTGTCGAAGTGTACGAAACCGAGCCCAGAGGCCGGATCATACCCCTGTGTAGCAGAGTAAATGCCACCGTGGGCCTTCAGATAGTCGTTCTCGCCAAGCTTGACATCTGATATGACAGATGGGTCGAGCCGAGACAAGCTGTAAAGCAGTGGAGTCAGAAGTCCCAGCCGATGGTGAATCTGAGACTCTATCAGCGCAACACCTGCGGCTACAACTGGAGCGGCCCCACTCGTTCCCCCCAGCACATCCCAGCCATACTTTGGAGCGTAGACGAGGAATCCTTCAGCGAGTGCGGATATGTCGGGTACCTCCCTACACACCGTCGCCAGGACACAGTTGTCTATCGCTTGCTGGGAATCTACGCCAGGACCGGACTGCCAGATTGGCTGAGTGTGAATCAGGCTTACGCCGCCTCCACTGGCTCCGCCGTAACTTTTGTCGAACCATACCTTTTCGCCCTTTGCTGATCCTGGCGAAAGCATGAGACCGCCGACCCCAGTTACATAGGGTTGGGAAGCAGGGTCATCAACTGCGAGTTGTCGGTTCGTGCCGTTCAAGTAACAGTCCTCCGATCCTCCATCACCGGAGGCGAATAGCACTGTCTGTCCCTGAGCCGCAGCCTCTTTGAAGGCGAGGTTCTCCACGTTTAAATCTGATGGTGCGTTCAACCCCTCACACAGACCCCAAGATCCGACGATGATCGACGCCGAATCGTTCGAGACCATCTTCAAATACATCTGATCCCCCGACGCTTGGGGGGCTGAGTAGATCTGTACGGTGGCGGATGGGGCGAGGCTCAAAACCGTCTCCGTATCGAGTTCGGCCTCCTCTAGCGAGGCTGGGGATCTGTCGCTGCTCCCCCCGTTGATAGAGATGTAGTCGACCTTCGACCTGCTGCCGATGCAGCTGAGGTAGTTATCGAGATGCGAGCGGAACTGGTAACTCGCTTTGGTAGGAGAAGTAGCGGCAAACTCCGGGATGGCGATAGTGGTGCCGGCACCGAAGTCATTTTTGGCATAGAACGAGTTCATGCCGTATAGCCCTGCGAATGTCGATGGCAGGTACGCGCCCAAGCTTGCAGCTTGGACTTCCCCACTCTGACAGAGCCTTGGAAGTCGGGAAAGACTGTGGCTGAGCCTCGACGACTGTTTGACATTTGCATTGGTGATCTTGAGTCTTGTCATGTCATTCACCTTGCGATAATTGGGTACATTCCCATCTGGGTAAATTCCGATGACAGACACTAGATCTGCCTCCAATTGTGACGGGATTCTCCATTGGCCATTGGCCTGGGGAATGTTTATTCCGTGTATCCTTGCCAACCCAAAACTGACCCTGAGCGCCTTGGCGGCGTCTGATACCGACCCTGACACAGGCATGACAACACCTCCACTCCAGGGCTTTCCAACGCTGAGACCGTATCCCCTGAAGTAGTTAGCCAGACTTGCTACTGTCGCCTTGGTTGGCCCGAACCGGCTGGCGAACTCGGTAGGGGACAGATAGTGTCGATACGAGCTGGACATGGGTTCTGAGACCTGTGTTATGAACGATTCCAGAGCGAATTGGGATGATGGCTGCATTACAAGGTCGAAATTGACCTTTGGACTATGTGACGGCAAAGTGGCATTACCGTATCGACTCGCAGTCTGACTGTGCGTGTTCTCAAATGACTTGGCGGCACTGTTGAACAACAGATCGTTGGCGACCAGTAATGCAATGCATACCCCGATTACCGAGGCTGTCCTTCGGATCGAAAGATGCGGTTGCTCAACCCTCATCTGCTCAGGATAGATCAGTCGCCGGGCCTCTTCGTAGTCCGGGTTTACAGGTCCCCTCGAATATCGATCTGGTCACTTGTCGAGTTCGGCGAGGAAGTCGATCAGGATGCGATTTACCTTTTGTGGCTCCTCCTGCTGGGTCCAGTGTCCGCACCCTTTGAGTATCTCGACCGCTTTTAGCTTCGGCATATAACGAAGCATCCGGGCGTGGACGTCGCCCGAAGCCAACCACGGTGCTATCAGATCTCGATCGCCAGATATGAACAGGGAAGGGATGAGAATTGGTGCATCTTGCCACGCGGATGTGATTTGCCAGTTGTAGTCGATGTTTCGATACCAATTCAGCGGTCTTCTAAAGCCGCTCTCGGTGAACTCGGAGACGAATCTATCGACATCTTTCGGGCCGAGCCAGCTTAGGGCCGGATCGGGGAGTTCGATCTCATCGAATAACCCTTTGCCTTGAGGACAAATGGGATTCCAAATTGTCGGGAAGTCGCCTGAAGCCGCGTATAGGAACTTCAGAATCGAGGTTCTGACGTCCGCCTCGAGATCGGCCTCAGGAGGACCCTCCTCCTGGAAGTAGATCTGGTAGAAGTGATCGCCGAGCCTCTTGCGAAGGATCTCGAGTGGTGGACTCGAACTTCTCGGTCGGTGAGGAACACTCATTCCAACAACCGCTCTGAACAGGTCGGGTCTGAATTGGGCGCATGACCATGCAACAGCTGCTCCCCAGTCGTGTCCGATTACCACAGGCCCGGTCACACCTAGGTGATTTACAATGCCGACGATGTCGCCGACCAGTTCGAGAATGTTATAGGAGCCCACATCGTCGGGACCTCCGGTGAGTCCGTAGCCCCTCTGATGCGGTGCCACTACGTGATAGCCGACTTCGGACAGCGCAATTATCTGATGGCGCCAGGAATACCAAGACTCTGGGAATCCGTGCAGTAGCAGTACGGCCGGCCCGGCTCCTGCCTCGACATAATGAATGTCGATCCCATTCACATGAGCTACACCATGCGATATAACTTCTTCGAGTTCAACCATCGCGGCCTACTTGAGTCGCTCGTCGAAAAAGGTCACCATTCTCTGCCAGGCATCTCTCTTTGCATCTTCCTCGACAGCGTTCCTCGTACTATTGAAGAACGAGTGTTTGGTCCCCGGATAGATCTTGATGTCGTGGTCGACTCCGGCAAGTTGAAGCTGCCTATCGAGTTTTCGACCGGCGCCGGTAGTGAAGTCCTTGTCCGGGTAGGAGCCAACAAGTGGACAGACTCTGCTAACTGCACTTAGTGGTCGAGGGTTCGTGGCATAGAACGGTGCGACCGCTTTCACTCTGGGATCTGTCGCTGCCCATGCAATCGAGAAACCACCACCCATACAGAACCCAACCGCCCCGATTCGTTCCGGATCGACCTCAGGAATGCCCTGCAGGTATTCGAGAGCAGCCCGGAGGCTCCGAAGGGTGGGATTGTCGAGCGGCTTTGCAATCATCTGTGAGAAGAGCTTGAACATACACAGCGTCTTGTTCGAACTCCCGATCAGATCCACCGCGAGCGCTGCGTAGCCTATGGTTGCAAACTCCCGAGCTGTCTCTTTGATGCTATCTGTGAGTCCGAAGATCTCGTGGATTATCACGACGCCTGGGGCCTGTTCCACCCCCTCGGGCATCTCTAGAACCGCAGCCAGCTGGCCGCTTGGAGAGTCGATGGTCACCTGCAAGTTTAGAACCCCTCGGTCGGCACTAATTTGGTAACAATCTATCCCGTCGAAGTCTCACTGTTTGGTCGGCGAAAACTATCGCCCCTCCCTGCTCTCAAGCCAGCTATGTTCGAGCTCGCCGAGTCGTGTTGCAGGTAGTCCCTGCGTGAATGGCCAGATTTCAGCTGCTATTCTTCTCCAGTTTCTGACGGCACCCAGTCGTGCCATGAGGGCGTATAGACCGAGGTTGATACGTTGAATGATGACGAATGGGTCGGGTACATCAACGTAGCGCGCTAATGGGCTAGAGGTGTCGAATGTATGTTTGATCAGCTGTTGTGAGTACTCCCGTGTCATCTTGAAGGGGGCGTCCTCCATTACCGTTGCATAGAACCCCTCGAAGTGGTCCCGGATCTGAGCGTCGGTGATCGGCGCATCTCTCGGTATGAGGCCGGCGTCACAGATGGCCTCCCTGAACGCATTCGGATTCCGGTCGATGACCATTGCCCGAATCATCGATTCAAAGGTGTCCATCTCTGCCTTCGAGAACCGCTTGACCAAGCCGAAGTCCAAGAAGACTACTCGTCCATCTGAGTTGAAGAGATAGTTGCCGGGGTGCGGATCCCCGTTGAAGGCGTTCAGCTGATAAAGGCTCCGAAACACGAACCGGAAGATCGTCTCTGCCGCGTCGGACTTCTGTTCTTCGTCCCACTCAGTGATCTCGGCGAAACGTACACCTTCGGCCAGCTCACTCACGAGTATTCTGTCCGTGCTCAGGCTTGGAATTACTGCAGGAACCGTGATGAAGGGGTGTCCTTTGTAAAAGCCGTGGAAGAGCTCCTGGTTGCGTGCTTCGAGCCTGTAGTCGAGTTCTTCTAAGAGTCTGACGCGCAACTCTTCAGCTATTTTATTTGTGTCCATGGATGGGAACGCAACGGACATGACCCTCGATAGAGTCTTTACGTTTGAGAGGTCGGCGGCTACCGTCTCCCGAATTCCCGGATACTGAACTTTGACGGCCACCGCCTGGTTATCTCTGGTCAGCGCCCTGTGGACCTGACCGATTGACGCTGCAGCAATAGGTTCTGGATCCCAGAACTTGAATATCTTCTCGGGCTTTGCTCCGAGACTCTCCTCTATGACCGTAGACGTGAGTTCTCGGGTCATGGGAGGTAGCGAGTCCCACAGAGGCTCAAGATTGGATGAGAAACTGTCAGACACCCCAACATCGACGTAGGAGAGCATCTGGCCCAACTTGGCCATCACGCCTTTCATCTGACCGAGCTTCTCGGCGACCTGCGCGGCACTTGAGATCTCCGTGCGACGATCGAGTTCCACTTTGCGCTCGGCGCTGGCGAAGATCGAAAGAGCGCGATTCAGCGCTACCTGGCCGGCAACGCCGACCCCGAGTTTTGCGAAGCTGGCGAGCCTCGAGGCCCGTTCCCGTCTCTCAGCCAAGGACTGTCTCCTTGTGATTTAGCACTTTCGTTCCCGGAGTTTCTTCATCGCGTCAACGCTATTCGAAGCTGACTCCGGATTGAGTGAGTCGCTGTTCAGGGTTGAATTTTCGATTCGTGATACGCGAAACGGACCGATTTTGACTTCTTGTATGTATAGGCGGAAGGTGGCGAATATGAGTGTTGAAAAGAACGAGATGGACCTCGGTGACGAACGGGCACTGCTCGGTGTCCTGAAGCGACATAGAAGAGGGCAGTACAGGCTCTTTGCCGGCGTGGCTTTGGCAGCTCTACTCGTCGGTGGAACGACGTCAGCTTTAGTGGTGTCCCAATCCAAGGCGTCCCCCACATCTCTGTCTGCGGCAGATACCAGCAGCTCGTCAGGTTTGGCGAAATCGGGCGCATCGGTAACCATAAGACAATCGGCTCCAGTGGAAGGTTCGCAGGTGGGCAGCTCATCGCAGAGCATCCAGTTGACTTGCTATCCTGTTTACGGCAGTTCATCGAATCCGGCCGGAAACCTCGCACCTTTGTCCACCGCTCAACCAGCTAGTGGCACTTCCCAACGAGATACACTCCTGTCGACTAGGACCAACGCCGATGGTGTTACCATCCGTCTCTACCGGACAATCTGCACGTTCCCGGTGATCAGCGGGTCGCCACCGATTGTGAGTGGTACCGGATCGGGAACTGTGGGTTCCTCGTCGCCTAACTCTCCGGTGAGTTCGCCACCAATCACAATCCAGTCCACCACAAAGATGACTTTACCGATTAACAAGACGTCGACCACGGATCAAGCAGGCGGTAGTGGAGGCTCGGTAACACGTTCAACACTGCCGCCAGTTGAGGTGACCTCGATACCCGCACCGAACACGACAACCCTGCAGAGCACCACTACGACAACGCCGTCCACCGGCGAACTACGCAGTACCACCCAATATCTCGTGGAGGTTTCGGATTCGGCCGCCGTCGGGACCCTTGAGGTACTCTCGCCAGGGAGCGCCGATACGGCTGGTACCTCTCTGACAATACTTGGAAGTGCTCCATTTGGAGTTGCTGAGGGCGATCCGTCTGTGATCGTACTCCTTTCTGTGCCAAGTGGTACAACCATCGTGACTATGTCAAATCCAAGCGGAGTGGTCGACACCGTCGCCCCCGTGTTCAACGGTGTCGCACCGCTGTCGGGTCTTGCAGCGTTTGTAGTGGGTCCGACGATGTTGAGTTCGGCGAGCGCATCCCAGGCGACTCAGATCACGTTTCAAGCAAAAGATGCAGCGGGTAACAACCTTGGTG
>JABEUN010000061.1 GCA_013044385.1 Acidimicrobiaceae bacterium | reverse complement strand
GTGACCGGGTGTTTCGTATAGGTCGGGTCGCTCCTGCTCGGTAGTGACACTTGCTCCTGAGAGACCGAGCCATATCTGATCGGTCTCTTCATTTCTGATGTATAGCCCGAGTGTGATGTTCCTTGTTTCGTGTCTTTCTGCTTCCCTATTACTGCGGAGGGTTGACGGGGCCGTCGTGTAGGTGTCAAGGTGCCGTCAAGGAGATGGTGGCTTGGAAATTGAGTTATGAAGTCACTGGGGATTGCTGCTCTCCGCTGACGGAGATTGTGAGGATCCATACTCACTTCTGCTTGTTCGAAAAGGCGAGCTAGCTATGGATGCTGTGCGCGGCTAGCGGATCCTCCCATTTGCTTGGTAGAGGTATTTGATATGAGGTGCTAATTTACCGAGTTCAGAGCTAGAAGTCGTTGGGGTTCTTACTATCCGAGCGGGCAAATGGAATGTGGCTGGTCGGCCTGAGAGGGATGGATAGCGGAGTATTGGTGAGCTGAGTCGTGACTTTGACCGTCTGGTGCTTCGAGGGTTTGCGTACTGTTCCTGGGAGTCCTGTATTTGCCATTTGAGTGAGTTGTAGCAGCTTATATGTTGCCTAGATTTGAGGATTGTCGGACTATGTGGCGGGCATTTCAAATACCGAGCCATTTGAGTTTCGGCGGACGAGTGTGCTGGACTTCGATCTCGCCGTATGTTCAGGCGTAAATGCAGTAGATATGAATCGACTCTTGAATGGGAGACTGGATGACTTCCAGGAGGTTCTTGGAGATTCCGGTTCGACTGGCGATGTCATGTGTGGTGGTGTGAGGTATCTAGGCGGATGTGTCCTGGTGTTGCCGTGGGGCAAGGGGCGTCCCGTCTGCGCCATGCCGCGATCTTCGAAATGTTTCACGTGAAACATTTAAGGTCTTGAGATGTTCGAATAACGGGGGAGTCGGACCTTCTGTAGCCAGACCAGAATTGGATTCCAAGCCCCACTCCCCTATCGGAGATGTTTCACGTGAAACATCTCCGATTCGTCCCGCAACTCCTGTAAGCACCTTCGTGATCACTCCGACTTGCTCAGATTGTTTGCGAGAGAGCCAGGCTAAGTCAAAGAACCATTTCGGAGTTGGTTTGATATCAAGTTCTCGAAGCCTGAATGTTCCGAGAATTCCAAACTGTGAGGCCTTGCTACGCATTCCGTATTGGGTCTTGAAATACGTGGAGCTGGTGGATCGGAGTCTTCCAAGAAGTTACACCTATTGATTTTGGCGATCGGGTCTTCGGGGGATCATTTGGAGGTAGGTGAACTTCGACTACGGACTAGATGATGTCTGCCGGATCCTGTATTAGGTTGTTATTGTGTAAGCATCTTGCTGGCAGAGTGATGGCGGCTAGGTCTCTTATAGGGTTTCATAGAGTGAGTGAGGGTCAGTTGACCGAGAGATCGGGACCTAGAGTCCTAGCTATAGCTAATCAGAAGGGTGGAGTGGGAAAGACCACTACCACCGTGAATCTCTCTGCGGCACTTGCCGAACTCGGGAGGCGAGTCCTCGTAATCGACCTCGATCCCCAGGGAAACGCAACTACCGGTTTGGGAGTCGACTCTCGGGGCTTGGAGTTCTCGATATATGACGTCCTGATGAAGGACGTGTCTATTGAGGATGCGATCGAACCGACCAGCGTAAAGGGATTATTTGTATGTCCCGCCACAATCGACCTTGCTGGATCGGAGATCGAACTGGTCTCCACCTTCAGCCGCGAGACAAAGCTGAAGCGTACGATCGAGACCATTTCTGAAGATTACGACTATATCTTCATCGACTGTCCACCGTCGCTGGGACTACTGACCGTGAATGCTATGACGGCAGCTACCGAAGTTATGGTTCCAATTCAGTGTGAATACTATGCACTGGAAGGCCTATCGCAACTGTTCCGAAATGTGAAGCTCATCAAGAGTAGTTTGAACGTGGAGCTCGAGGTCAGCTACGTGGTGATGACAATGTATGACGCTAGAACAAAGCTGTCTGAACAGGTTGTGGAGGATGTTCGGGAGTTTTGTGGACCTTCCGTATGTAGGACGATCATACCGAGGTCTGTGCGACTCTCAGAGGCTCCTTCGTTCGGGCAACCGATTACCGTGTTTGATCCATCGTCTAGGGGCGCCATGGCCTATCGCGAGCTTGCAAAGGAGGTCCTTGATGGCGAATAGAAGAGGCGGACTCGGCAGGGGACTCTCTTCGTTGATTCCTGCTGGAGAGATGGGGGCACCCAGATCGGCGCTGCGCGAATTGCCGATAGCGCAGATAAAGCCCAATCCGTTACAACCAAGACAGCATTTTGACGAGGAGTCGCTCGGCTACCTAGCTGCTTCGATTGCGGCCATGGGCGTCCTTCAGCCGATCCTTGTAAGGCGCCACGCCGAGGAGGAGTATCAGATTATTGCGGGCGAGCGACGCTGGAGAGCTGCTCGACGCGCTGGTTTGACCACGATCCCTGCACTAGTTCAAGAGGCGGACGATCTTTCAACTCTCGAGCAAGCGGTCGTGGAAAACCTACACAGGGAAGACCTTAATCCATTAGAGGAGTCGGCCGCCTATCACCAACTGATAGACGATTTTGGCCTCACACACGATGACCTTGCGCAGAGGATGGGTAAGAGTAGAGCGGCGATTACCAATTCGCTTCGCTTGCTCCAGTTGCCGCAGAGCGTGCAAGAGCTACTGGTATCTGGATCAGTGAGTGCTGGTCATGCTAGAGCACTCCTTGGCGTATCGGATAGGATTCAGCAGGAGGAGATCGCTAGGCGAGTCTTGACTGAACAGCTTTCGGTTAGGCAGGTAGAAGACCTGGTTAGAGGTTTTAAGCCGACGAATCCACCGGCGGACCAGGCCATTTCTCGTGATAGAGAGAGAAGCAGTGATGCAACGAAGGCCTCAAAGGACAAGCCGGCGTGGGTGCTGGAACTCGAGGAACTCGTAGGAGAACTACTTTCAACTCGGGTCAAGGTGGAGCTCGGGAGAGTGTCGGCTTCGACAGGGGAGCAGGGCGGGAAGTTGACCGTAGAGTTCGGCAGTCTTGAAGACTTGGAGCGAATTTTCAGGGTTATGGCCAGTGAGGTGCAGGAGTCTCAGCTTTAAGTAGAGGTTAATTGCTGAACAGTAACCTAGAAGTAGAGGTTATGCACACTTGGGGATAATGTTGTGGATAAATGCTCTGAGCGGGAAAAAGTCCTCTTCAGAAGGATGAGTCAGGCTATCTCAACCCAGTTGACATAGTGATTGACCGCTCCAACTACTGCATCGGCAATATGGGGGGCTTCCTTTACCCAGATTGTGGGAGATTTGAAAGAGATGATGACGGTCGGCATCTTTGTCTCTCTGAGGATCTGTATCGCGAGCCCAACCTGCTCTAGGTCTCGGATCTGTGCCTTCTTCTCAATCTCGGTAGCGAGCAGTTGAGAGAGAGTTTTACCTCGAGGCGAGACGTAGGAGTAACCGGAGTAGTAGGCGATAAATGAGTCTGGCTGACCCATTTCGAGGTGGAGTGTCAAATCTACAGCGAGCCGATTCACAAGTGGCACGACTATTGAAGGATCCGGATCTGAAATTACGTGTACGTGTACGTTCTGCTGCTTGAGTCTCTGTGAAATTGTTTCCGCTGCCGGCTCTAAGTCTCCGAAGTGCGAGATTGCTATTGCTGTATCACCGATGGTCTTGGAGAGGTTGCGAAGCGACTCTCGCTCCCTTACTCCGTGTACGTGTTCTGGACTGCGTCCAAAGACTCTGAGTAGTTCAGCGATCGTCTCCTTGCCACAGATCCCGTCCGTTGGAAGGTCAACGTTTTCTTGAAAATCCTTTAGTGCTGCAGAAGTCCGTTCACCGAATATGCCATCTACTCTGCCTGGATCGAACCCAATAGATCCGAGTCGGGCTTGTAACTCAGCAACGTCGTCACCCCTGGTCATCGGCGATTTGAGGTAAAGTAACCTGTCGCCGAGCCTGTAGCTAGCTTCTACGATGCTGTCCCAAGTGGCGCGATCGACTTTCGCGGTGACCCGGAGCCCCCGTAGTCCCTGAAATCTACCTATGGACCTAGCAGTGGAAGGTCCAAAATGACCCTCCAAGTCATCAATTACGTGGCCCAGCTTCACCAGTCGAAGCTGCACATCGGCGACGTCGTTGCCGAACGAGCCGATGTGCAGTTCAGTAAATCGTTCCCTATTCAGTCTGGGCCCACCTGTTCAACTGCGACTATTGAAGAACTGCGTCGAGTTCCTTCAAGAGGCTACCCTTGGGTTTGGCACCTACGATACGTCTTACCGGTTCTCCATCTTTGAACAGGATCAGAGTCGGGATGCTCATCACTTCGTAGCGGCGGGCGATGTCGAGTGAATCATCGACGTTCAGCTTTGCAATGTTGATGACGCCGTCGCGCTCATCGGCGATCTCCTCCAGAATAGGAGCGATCATTTTGCATGGGCCACACCACTCTGCCCAGAAGTCGACCAGAACGGGAACCTCCGAAGCCTTGACCCACTCGTCAAAACTAGAGTCGTTGAGTTTCTCAATTCTTGCCACGTCACTCTCCTTGAGCTGAATTTGGACTGTGCTTATCAAAACATAAAAAGTTCATCTTCGATTCCCTTTACCAGAGCAGGCGAGGTTCAACTGCCGTGGTGTTGGGATTCAAGCCAGCGTTCTACGTCTATGGCTGCCATGCAGCCCGAGCCCGCTGCCGTGATTGCCTGCCTGTAGGTGTGGTCTTGAACATCTCCACAAGCAAAGACACCGTCGATGTTTGTATAGGTACCATTCTTTGTCACTATGTAGCCAGTCTCTTCCATCTCGATCTGACCTTTGAAGATGTCGGTATTGGGGACGTGACCGATAGCCACGAAGAGGCCCGTGATTTCCAAAGACGACTCAGCGCCGGTAACTGTGTCTCTGACGGTGACACCTTCTAACTGCTCTTTTCCGTGTAGCTTCACAACTTCGGCGTCCCAGTGGAATCGGATCTTTGGATTGGCGAAAGCCCTATCCTGCATGATCTTGGACGCCCTGAGCTCCTTGCGGCGGTGGATGATGGTCACAGTGTTTGCGAATTTGGTCAGGAAGATTGCTTCCTCTATGGCCGAGTCTCCCCCTCCGACCACAGCTATGTCCTTTCCTCTGAAGAAGAAGCCGTCGCAGGTCGCGCAGGTCGAGACGCCATGGCCAATGAGCCTCGTCTCGTCTTCTAAGTTGAGCATCAGTGATCGAGCACCGGTCGAGATGATTACGGAGTCTGCCGTATATTGCGGCTCTTGGCTATCAACGTCGTTTGTCCAGATTTTGAAGGGCTTGTTCGTGAAATCAACCCTCGAGGCCTTAGCCGTTCTATATGTGGTGCCAAACCTCTGTGCTTGTGATCTGAAGTTCATCATCAATTCGGGACCCATGATTCCATCGATGAAACCAGGAAAGTTCTCGATCTCCGTTGTCAGCATGAGCTGGCCACCTGGCTGGTCGGAGGTCGAAGAAGGCTCACCTTCGATGACAATTGGAGCGAGGTTCGCTCTTGCAGAATATATGGCCGCAGTCAGACCCGCAGGTCCAGAACCCACGATTACGACTTTTGCGTGCTGGGTCACGGTGGACGCCTTTCTCTACGACTTCTTCGAGACTCTTCGACCCCATATCAACATACCCGCCAGGGTAAAGATTCCCCCGAGGACCAGATAAGTGATCCATACCCTTCCCCCGGTGGCATAGACGGTAATGATCCTCGTCAAGGATATGACAAGCACCACCGAGAGGGTGACGAGGAGTGCCAAGCCCACGATTGCATAGGTGATCGCCTTGACAAGCATCGCCAACGGACGTATTGCCTTGGTGCGGGCCAGTTCAGCGATCTTTTCCACCCATTCGACAGCTCTTACGGGCCAATCGACGTCGGTCGTAGTGTCAGCCGTCCGAGCGTTTCCTTCGGTTGTCTCAATCACCTGGATCAGCGCACCTTCCTGTGGCTTGGCAGTGGAAAATCTATTCGGTCCAGAAACTAACCCCGAGTGTTCTAGGGCCGGCGTGTGTACCGATAACTGGACCGATCTCACTCACGAAAATATCGTTGACCGCAATTCCGGTGGCAGATGAGAGCCTTCCGAGGAAATCGTCTATGTCGGGGGCCTGGGCGTGAACCACCGCAAGATGTGAGAGACCACGGTGACTCGACACCTTCTCGATAAGGTGGTTGAGCGCCCTGGACCGGGTGCGTTGGCGACCATCGGGCTCTACGACCCCGTCCCTTATTTCAATCAGGGGTTTGAAGCTCAGAAGGGATCCGAGCAGAGCAGTGGCAGCACCGATTCTCCCTCCGCGTTTAAGGTGGTCCAAGGTGTCCAAGGCGCCGAAGACCCTCACTCTTTCAAGTTCGGACTTGATAACTTTTTGGATCTCTTCGAGTCCGGCTCCAGCGGCAGCACGGGTGGCCGCGTCAAGGACCAATCCCCCTTGGCCGACGGTTGCGGAGCGGGAGTCGATGATAGCGACGTCGATGTCTGCAGACACAGCTTCTGCAGCGAGCGTAGCGCTTTGGAAAGTGGCGGAGAGGCTGGAAGATAGCGTGATGCAGACTATCTCTTGATAACCATCGGCGCGAGCCTTTTCAAAGGCCTCCTGGAACTGCCCCGGCGAGGGAGCGGCGGTTTGGGGAAGCTCCTTGGCTGCCAAGCAGAGTTCCCAGAACTTGTCGGTCTTGAGATTGACCTTGTCGATGTACTCAGTATCGCCGAACCTGATTGTCAGGGGAACCACACCTATATTTAGCTCTCCACAGATCCGCTCCGGAATGTCCGCAGCACTATCTGTGATCACCTTCACCTGTGACAAAACTAACTCCCCCCAGCCGTTCGATTGCCGATTCTAGTCGCCAGCTCGGTAACGGCAAGGAATGCGACGAGACCTATAAAAGATCCAATTATCAGGGCTGCGGCACGATCGACCACGCTTGTACCCTGTCCGATGGTGCGAACGACAGTGTAAGACGTCAAATACAGTGCGGCAGATCCGATAAAAGATCTGACCACGTATGGTCTTACGAAGCTGAACGGGGGTGCCGAACCACGCATTTTGATAGCCCACCAGCCAACCAATGAGGTGACGCTATATGCGATTGACAGTGAGAGGCTGAGCCCAAATACTCCTAATGATGGCCGTAGTATCAGAGCTACGATGACGTTGATGCTGTTTTCTGCGAAGTAGAGGTAAAACATTGTCCGGGTGTCCTTCAT
>JABEUN010000060.1 GCA_013044385.1 Acidimicrobiaceae bacterium | reverse complement strand
TGCGGCGTACGCCGCAAGGGCGGGTATGAGCTGTATAGTTCTGATCCCGGCTGGTTACATAGCTCTTGGCAAGCTGGCTCAGGCCCTGATCTATGGTGCGAAGGTTCTCCAGATCAAGGGTAATTTCGACGAGGCGTTGGAGATCGTGAGGAAGCTGGGTGAATCTGGATCCATCACGGTGGTCAATTCCATAAATCCCTACCGCATAGAGGGTCAAAAGACCGGTGCATTTGAGATTGTTGACCAACTCGGTGAGGCACCGGACTACCACTTCATTCCAGTCGGCAATGCTGGAAACATTACTGCGTACTGGCGTGGTTATCGACAGTACGCAGAGGCCGGGCGTTCGTCCCTGCTTCCGAGGATGATGGGCTTTCAGGCAGCAGGCTCTGCTCCGATTGTCGAAGGACATATCGTTGAGCACCCCGAGACGATCGCCACGGCGATCCGGATAGGAAATCCAGCATCCTGGGAGGGGGCACTCGACGCCGCCACCGGATCGGGCGGGAGGATTGGAAGCGTTACCGACGCGCAGATTTTAGATGCGTACACAAAGGTGGCGCGGTACGAGTCGGTCTTCTGCGAACCGGCTTCTGCGGCATCGGTTGCCGGACTCCTTGTGTCAGATGTGGAACCAGGTTCAAAGGTGGTCTGCGTCCTGACCGGCCACGGCCTCAAGGATCCAGATACCGCAATAACCCAGATCTCGGTCCCTGACGCCGTTGAAGCTTCCTATCAAGCCATCGCGGATGAACTCGGAATCGCTTGAGTTCGTTACGAACCGCAAGTCTCAGACTTTGTGACTACTGCAGTCAATTTCGTCGAAGCCTCTAGAATCGGTGGTGTCAGGGAGGGAGACTCAGGCGCCTATAGTGGCCTGAGGGTGACGTCGGAGCGTACTTTTCCCAAAAGCTATAGCGATAGTCAGACGAGTCGCTTCTGGTTGTTACACCCCCCTCTTGGACAAGATCTCCTTTGGAGCGTTTGCCTCGGGGACAAGTCTCGACCGAGTGAAGATTGCGCAACTGTTACCCCTGCATGTGGCTAGGTCTCGACGTGGGCGTTCCAATTCATCGGTGCTTTGAAAGGCAGTGAAAATTAGAATGGTTCAGCTTGATCGTTCTGTGCTTGAAAAGAAGGACAGAACTGAGCTCTTTGCCCTCGCGGGCGATATGGAACTCAAGCCCTCGACGCGGACCAAGAAGTCAGATCTCGTGGATCTGATTATCACA
The DNA here is from genome assembly GCA_013044385.1 of Acidimicrobiaceae bacterium. Taxonomy (GTDB): domain Bacteria; phylum Actinomycetota; class Acidimicrobiia; order Acidimicrobiales; family Acidimicrobiaceae; genus JABEUN01. The sequence goes on along the minus strand of JABEUN010000060.1, from coordinate 48,853 downwards.
GCGTCGGAGTTTGTGAACAAGGGCTCCTCGAATACAAACGGATCAGATGTTTCGAAAGGTGCCAACCTTTCTGAAAATGGCGCTGCTGCGGCACCAAAGGTTGCCCGTAGTCGTGCCAAGCAGACTGAATCGAACGGGTCATCTGAAGTTTCCATGCCAGCGGCCGAACAGCCGTCGCAGGTTTCCCAACCCAAAGAAGCCCAGGCCAAAATCGTATCTCAGCGCCCAAGTGGACCTCGAGTGATAACCAGCTCCACTGCGAGGTTGTTCTCAAGTGTGGACGAGGCGAGCTCTGCGGAGGTAACTGGCCTTCGTCCGGCACCTGAAGTGCGTAAGAGCCAGCCAGCGGAGTCGGAGGTTTCAAAGAGCAGGCAGGATGGCACCCCCCAGACGTCAACCCTCTTTCCGCCTATCACGGTGGTGCCAAAGGCAAGGACGAATGGCGACGCCGACGGTTCATCTGGCGAACAGCAGCCGAGACGTAGCGAGTTTTCCGATCAATCCGATCAGAGTTCTAGGCGCAACAGCCGACGCCGACGGGGTCGTGAGCGTGGCCCAGAGCGAAATGAACGGGGCGAGAGGGAAGGTTCGGAGTCGCAGGTACAGGTTTCGAGCAACGTTGAACTCTCAGACATAACAGGCGTCTTGGACCTTAGGGACGAGGGTTTCGGATTCATTCGAGCAAACGGCTACCTCCCATCGACGCGAGATGTATACGTGCCGATATCTACGGTCCGTCGGTATGGGATGCGCAGAGGTGACATAGTCTCTGGTGGCGCTAGGCCAGCGAACAACAATGAGAAGTATTCGGCTCTAGTTCGGGTCGACTTGATCTCTGGGAACGACCCAGAGGTTGCCAAGCTCAGGCCGCGATTCGAAGACCTCACCCCGCTGTTTCCGGACGAAAAACTCCGACTTGAACTACCAGGGGATCCTGCAAATCTCACCGGGCGTATAATCGACCTCATCTCTCCGATCGGAAAGGGTCAAAGAGGATTGATCGTCTCGCCTTCAAAGGCTGGAAAGACGACGATCATGAAGCAGATTGCTCACTGTATCGAGCAGAACAATCCCGAGGTCTCGGTCATCATGCTACTTGTTGATGAGAGGCCTGAGGAAGTTACCGACATTAGAAGGTCCGTCAAGGGCGACGTGATCGCGTCCACCTTCGATCGACCGGCGGACGAACACACAGCTGTAGCTGAATTGACCATCGAGCGCGCAAAGCGCATGGTTGAGGGCGGACAGGATGTGGTCATCATCCTCGATGGTATAACTCGTCTGGCAAGGGCTTACAACCTCGCCCAGCCTGCGACTGGCCGGATTATGTCAGGTGGAGTGGACTCTGGAGCGCTATATCCGCCAAAGAAGTTCTTCGGAGCAGCTCGAAACGTCGAGGAGGGCGGCTCTCTCACCATATTGGCGACCGCCCTTGTCGAATCGGGGTCGAAGATGGACGAAGTGATCTTTGAGGAGTTCAAGGGAACCGGCAATATGGAGCTTAGGCTCGACAGAAAGTTGGCAGAGAGGCGCCTATATCCGGCGATCGACGTGAGTGCGTCCTCCACCCGGCACGAGGAGCTCCTCTTCACTAAGGACCAACTCTCCCAGATCTGGAAACTGAGGCGAGTTCTGAGTGCACTTGCACAAGAGGGAAGTTCTGCTCCTGGTCTTGAGCTGCTAATCGACAAGATCAGGAATACAAGATCGAATGCGGAGTTTCTAGCAGAGATAGCCAAGTCACCGATGATCTAATAGGTCACGCCGACCCAGTGGGTCAAGGTAGCTGGAGGATGAGTGGCTATACTCATTTGGGTTAATTTGGAGGATTGATGAAAACCGGGATACATCCCAAGTACGAGTTGTCGAAGGTCACCTGTTCATGTGGTAATACCTTCGTGACGCGCTCAACAAAGGCCGAAATGCACCTCGAACTGTGCAATGAGTGCCACCCATTCTTCACTGGGAAGCAAAAGCTTGTGGACACCGGTGGTCGGGTCGAGCGCTTCCAGCGTCGATACGGTGATCGGTCCAAGCGTACCAAGTGAGTTCGGACGCCCCTGGCTCTGACCAGGAGCGACGTGCTCTTTTAGTCCGGTCGTTTGGAAACTCAATCGGAGGACAGCTCTTCCCAGGTGGCTTTGACACGGAGCTGCTTAAGAGCACGGCTGTGCTTTTGTCGGACAGACAAGGCGAACTGGTTGACTGCCTGCTAGTCGATTCCAGCTCCGTGGTTGCGGTTATTTCGGCGCTGATCGGTGCATTAAGAACTGGCGCTGCTGTGGGGACAGTCACTTTCACGCCGGGCCATTGGGCTACCGGTGGGTCTTCGACGAATATGGCAGACCTTAGAGTTTTGGCGAGGTGGACCCAGTCCTTGGCGCGCCCGATACTTCTTTTGGAGCCCCGCGCCGGCCGGCTAGTGCAGATCCCGCCTGCCCAGTTGGAGATGGTTGACAGGGCCTTCGTCATGGACCGAGACCCAGAAGTGGTCGGGTTCGCGGAGGAGATCACGTCAGATCTGAATGTTGAACTGGTTTTCCATTCCGACCGAGTTTCGGTGGCCACTCAGGGCCTCGAGCTTGCGGCGATCAAGGTCGGTAGCACTGGTCCGAGCTTGGAGGTTGGGGTCTCCCAACCAGATCTCGAGATGTGGAATGCATTCCATCCAGGTTTAGCCGAGCGTCCAGTCGAGGCCCTTTCTACGGTTCTTGAGATCGTTGGAAAATTTCGGCAGGTCGCCGCGCCACGACACCCTCTCAACTGCGTCAGTAGACCGCAGTGGTTGCGGGCCGTTGCTGTAGCCGAAGGCGAGATGATGCCGATCGAACTCTCCTATGATCCCGTTTCGTCTGTGAATAGCAAGTGGTGTTTTGCCAGATCTGGAACTGCTCTATCTGTATTTATGGTGGGAGTGGATCCGTCGGTGCTGCTTGAGTCGGTAGCAGTTGCAGACCTGTTGGGGCTCAGAAGGATCGAGGTCTTGACACCAAAGATAGACCTGCATCCAATTTTATTTGAGATGGCTCAAGCTCTAGAGATCGATTTTGATATGCGAGCAGTTGAAGTACCGTGGCTCGAATGACGCGTGGTGACGCCGGACTGAAAGCTCTGCGCGATGGTATTTTCTGTTTATTGGGTTTGGAGTTCCTGTGCTAACGGATGGACTATCGGATTACGAGAGGGAATACGACGACGTACTGAGGGAGTTGGCCGATCCAAAGGTCTTCTCTGACCAGCGCCGAGCAAAAGAGCTCTCTCGGCGACGCAAGGAACTCGAGGCGATCATTGCTGCGATCAAACGCTACTCCGCAGCCCTTGACGACTTGGATACGATCCGCCAGATGCACCAAGAAGCGTCACCGATCGAGCGGGAGCAGTTGAAGTCCGATATTTCGGAGTTGGAAGCCGAAGCCGAGGCGTCCAAGGACGATCTCGAGCTGATCCTTCTTCCCTCTGACCCTAATGACGGAAGGAACGTCATAGTGGAAATCCGTGGTGCGGAGGGTGGAGAGGAGGCGAACCTTTTCGCGAAAGACCTCTTCGAGATGTACATCAGATTTGCAGAGAAAGTCGGGTGGAAGACCGAGGTGCTGTCCTCGGACCCATCTGACATGGGTGGCCTGAATGGTGTGACCTTCGTGGTAAAAGGTGACGACGCCTGGCGGAAGTTGAAACATGAAGGTGGTCCACATAGGGTACAGCGGGTCCCTGTTACTGAAGCCAGGGGAAGGATCCACACATCTTCGTCAACGGTGACTGTATTGCCAGAAGCGGACGAGATTGAGGTTGACATCGATCCCCAGGACCTGCGGATTGACGTGTACAGAGCTACTGGCCCTGGTGGTCAGTCGGTGAACACAACCGATTCCGCGGTGAGGATTACCCATATTCCAACGGGAATTGTCGTATCTATGCAGGACGAGAAGAGCCAGATCCAGAATCGGGCGCGTGCATTACAGGTCCTGAGAGCGAGGCTGCTGAAAGCTGAGCAGGACAGACAGAGCGCCGAGCTGTCAGAGGCCAGAAGGTCTCAGGTTGGCGGAGGTGGAAGGTCAGAAAAGATCAGAACCTACAACTTTCCCGAGAACCGTGTAACTGACCACAGGATCGGGTTGACGCTCAGAAAGCTTGATCGGGTGTTGCAGGGCGATATCGGCGAAATCGTTGATGCTCTGTTAGCTAACGAGCGAGCAGAGCAGTTGAGTATCTATCGTGGATCCAACTGAACCCGTCAATTCGCAGGACTCTCTGGGACGGTGCGACGCTGAGAGTCTGATGCAAGCGATTGTCGGGATTGTGAAGTCTGACCACGAAGCAAGATGGATCTTCAGTCAGGTGACCGGCTTCAACTACTACGAGGCGAGGAGCCTTGGAGTTGCAATCGAGCGTAGTTGGCTTGAAAGGGCCATGGAGGCAGCCAATGGGCGTGCGGCTGGACTGCCCCTCCAGTATGCGATAGGTGTCTGGCCATTCCGCAACCTGCAACTCAGAGTCAATCCAGCTGTGCTGATCCCGAGGCCCGAGACTGAAGTTTTGGTTGATGAGGCCGTCGGTTGGATAAGGTCAAAAGGAGCGGGTCCAAAACCGGTCGTGGTGTTCGATCTTGGCACGGGATCGGGCGCAATCGCTCTTTCTGTTGCCTCGGAGGTGGAATTGTCGAGGGTATTCGCCTCCGACAGGTCTGCAAAGGCACTTGATGTAGCGGCCCAGAATCTCGCGGGGCTCGATGAATCGACTAGGAGCCGGGTAACACTCCTGCAGGGAGATTGGTTCGAGGCCACCGACCCGCTTGGCGTCTCACCCGACCTAATCATCTCAAATCCGCCCTACATATCTCGTCACGACTATCTGGGACTAGACCCATTGGTGAGGGAATACGAGCCTGAAAGCGCACTTTTAGCTGGAGACGTTGGAACCGAGCAACTGTTCCGAATTGTCGAGGGCGGTCCGTCGAGACTCGCTCCCGATGGGGTGATGATGCTCGAGCTTTCGCCTGAACAGGTCAAGTCCGTCTCCGATAGGGCCCGTGAAGTGGGGTTCCTCGCTGTACATGTCGTTGCTGACTTGGCAGGGCGGGAACGTGTACTTGTGCTCGGCAGGGCATCGTGACCCCGAGCCCATGGGTTGCCACACCCAAGTGAGGGGCGTATTGCATGGCTGAATACAGGGTTATGACCCCCGGATCGCGAGACTTTTTGTCTTTGGACCCGCAAAGTGCCGCCGAGGCAGTACTGCAGTTGCACTCACGCGGAAGTTTCATGGTGATCCCGACCGACACGGTCTATGGAATGGCTGCTCTTGTTGACGATGAAGAGGCGGTGTTGAGAATCTTCAGAGCGAAGAGGCGACCAGCGGATATGAATCTGCCAGTACTGATCCGCTCGATTGATCAAATCAGCTGGGCGATACCCGATGCAGCTGTCGAGGTGTTGCAACTGCTTGCAGAGAGATACTGGCCCGGACCGCTTACCGTTGTGGTTAATTGTGATGATGCACTATCTGACGCGATCGGACCGGCCGACGGAAGCGTCGGAATTAGGTGTCCCGACGACGAGTTCCTGCTGGAGCTGCTGGAGCTGGTGGGTCCGCTCGCCACTACTTCGGCGAATCTCCACGGTCTGCCCTCAGTTGCATCCGCCGAGGATCTAGCTTTCCAGTTCACAGGGCTCGATTGGGTCCATGGCTCACCCTCTTTGCAATCAGCTGGATTGAGCTTGGTGGTGGAATCGACCGTCCAAAGCAGTGGAATCTCGTCGACGGTCGTGGATATTTCAGGGATTGAACCAAAGGTACTGAGGATCGGATCGATCAGCGAGCAAGACATCAGGGAATCGCTTCTGCTCTAGGCTTGCTTTGGGTAAGCGGTGCCATAATGTATCTTGGCGGCGCCCCCTATGTCCTGATCAAGTCCGGGTAAAATGGTCGGACACCGCAAGGAGAGGCAGCCGATGTTGCAGGACAACACACTACGCCATGTGCAGAGCTCAGATCCCGAACTCTATTCGATGATCGAGAGGGAGAGGGAGCGTCAGAGAACCACCCTCCAACTAATCGCTTCAGAGAACTTCGCCTCTAAGGCTGTCATGGAGGCGACGGGAACGGTACTTACAAACAAGTATTCCGAAGGATATCCCAAGAAGCGCTATTACGGCGGGAATCAGGTCGTTGATGATGTCGAACAGTTGGCCATCGACAGGCTGAAGTCACTCTTTTCCGCGGAGTTCGCCAACGTACAACCTCACGCAGGAGCCAATGCAAACGCAGCTGCCTATCTTGCACTCCTTGAGACCGGGGACACGGTCCTGGCCATGCGTCTAGACCAGGGGGGACACCTAACTCACGGCTCTCCGGTGAACTTTTCGGGAAGGCTGTACAACTTCATCTCCTATGGAGTTACTTCGGCTGTTCCGGATGGATCCGGGGAGCGAATCGACATAGAGCAGATCCATAAGTTGGCCGTTGAGCACCGTCCGAAACTCATCGTCATTGGCGCGACTGCATATCCTCGGGTGATTGATGTAGCGCCCGTTCGTGAGATTGCTGACGAGGTCGGGGCCATGGTGATGTTTGATGCCGCGCACGTCGCTGGCCTCATAGCCGGTGGGGTGTATCCGAACCCCCTGCATTCCCGTGCTGGCAAAGGTGCGGACGTGATGACCTTCACAACGCACAAGACGCTGCGCGGACCGAGGGGTGGTGCGATACTCGCGGGGCTCGAACTGGGCCCCAAGATCGACAAGGCTGTATTTCCCGGGCTCCAGGGGGGACCATTAGAGAATACGATCGCAGCCAAGGCTGTGGCTTTCAAAGAGGCGGCCCAGCCTGATTTCAAGGGGTACTCCCGCAAGGTAGTTCAGAATGCTCAAGCCCTAGCCCAAGAGTTGATCGAGCAGGGTTTCCGCCTGGTTTCTGGAGGAACCGACACGCACCTCATACTCTGTGACCTGCGGACCTTTGACGCGGAACTTTCTGGAAAAGAGGCCCAGGAGGTTCTGGATAAGGCAGGAATAACTTGCAACAGAAACCAGATTCCGTTCGATCCGCGATCTCCATTCGTTACCTCGGGACTGCGCTTCGGTACTCCCGCTATGACCACTTGTGATATGGGGGTAGCGGAGATGAAGACAATTGGTTCATTGATCGCAAGAGCACTCAGATTCAGGGCTGACGAGGTCAAGGTTGAGTCGGTGCGAAAGGAGGTCGTCGAGCTGACGTCCTCCTTCCCACCGCCGGCTGAGAAAGACTAACGAGTCCGCCGGGTGTTCGACTATGTGCTGGTTGTGGCGGTTGCCGCTGTCGTCACCTACGTAACGACGTTCGCTGTAAGGCGCTTGGCTCCGAGGATCGGCGCGATCGTCATGCCGGGTGGGAGGAAGATACATGGAAGGCCGACTCCAACAGTTGGCGGGATCGCTATGGTCCTGGGATTCGCCGTTGCAATGGCGGTTGCCAGCCGGATTGGTCGCTTCCATGCAGTCTTTTCTGGATCCTCCGAGCCATTAGGCGTACTGCTAGCTGGGGTTGTGATGGCTGGAGTGGGTCTCGCAGACGATCTTCGTGATGTCTCTGCGCCAGCCAAGGTGGCCGGTCAGGTACTCTCCTCGTCGGTCCTGTGGGTCTTTGGTGTAACGATGTTCTGGTTCAAGGTGCCGTTTGCAGGGATAGTCATACTCTCTTCCAGCTTCACTCCGCTCCTGACTGCGATCTGGGTGGTCGCAATGGCGAATGCGATCAATCTGATCGACGGTCTGGATGGACTCGCTGGTGGAGTTGTTGCGATTGCGTCGGCATCATTCGCCCTGTATTCGCTCAAGCTCGAGAATCTGGGTCAGCTACCGTCATCGAGTATCGGACCATTGATCGCACTTCTTGCACTTGGTGTGTGCCTAGGGTTTCTACCCCACAACTTCAATCCTGCCAAGATCTTCATGGGTGATACTGGCGCTATGTTCCTAGGACTGCTGATGGCTGCATCGACTTCCGTTGTTGGTGGCCGCACATCGGACGTAAGTGGCGAGACCTTCTTCTTTTTCGCTCCACTTTTCATCCCATTTGTGATCCTCGGAGTGCCGATGTTTGACATGGCTTTCGCAATCATTCGCAGAACGGCACGTAGAACCGGAGTCTCTTCTCCCGACAAGGAGCATCTGCATCACAGACTCTACGAGATGGGACACGGACCGAGGCGGTCGGTCGTGATCCTATGGGCATGGACAGCGATACTTTCAGGATTTGCACTCACTCCGACTTTTACAAACCACGGCAATGCCGAGATCCCATTCGTGGTGCTGGCTGCGCTCGTACTGCTCTATACGATGTTCCACCCGAACGTCCGACGAAGAGGCGCTGGATCAGTAGCCAGATCGACCCGCCATGGGCAAGTGCGAAATCGCGGTGTCGCGGAGCTAAAGGTCGCTACGCGAGGTGCACATTCAAAGGGCGGTAGAACAGGAGCCAGCGGTGGCGGTGCATTGGGCGACTGAGATAGCGCCCGACGGTTACTGTTATGTGAACTTTGCGCACCAACAGGTTGTCCGCTACCCTAGCATGTTTGGGTCTGCACATATTTGTTTGACCGATTTGTCCGAGAAGGGAACACCAGTTGAAAGCTGAAAAGAGATCCCTGTTGGGACTGCTTTTGAGGCCTTCTGTTCCTAAGGAAGGTAGGTCGGGCGTGGCTGGTGCAATCTCCGGCGCGGCCGATGGACTGGCGTCGGCTGTCGAACTAATGGGAGTGACAGTGATCCTGCTCCTGGTGGGTCTATACCTCTCCGGCAAGTACCACACTCCGCTCTGGGTCGTGCTGCTTCCCTCGCTCGGACTCCTAGGCACTGGCGTCAAGTACTACTATGCGTTCAAAGAGATGACTAGGGATCAGGGACCTCATATACGGAAGACAGCTCCGAGGCCGAGTGGTTTGGACGGTCTCCTTGGAGGAGATTTGGCAATACCAGAGGAGATCGCAGAGTCTGCTCGACGTTTCGATGACTCGGGAAAGAGGAACTCCTAGTTGTTTGAATCTATTGGATCAAATACGACAGTTTCCGAATCCGAGACCGGACCTGAGGCCGAGCTTGCCAAAGGTATGGTGCTGGCCGTACTTCTATCCGCCCCCTTCATCGTTCTGGTCGCTGCCCTCGTGTGGGGTCATCAGGGGCTTTACTCGGCTCTATATGGAATTCTGTTAGTGACTATCAATTTTGCAGTTGCTGCAAAGGGGCTCAGCTGGGGCGGTAGGATCTCTCCGGTTGCGCTGATGGCGGTTGCGATGGGATCATTCTTCTTTGATCTGCTGCTGCTGACTGCGGCGGTCCTGCCGGTAGTACACGCTGGTTGGATGGACCTGAAGGCTCTTGGAATGGCCTTGATTGTTTCCCACATCTTTGCGGTTTCGTGGGAGGCGCGTAGAGTTACGGCGTATCTTGCCTACGGGGGCATACGCCCTAGGGGGAGGAGAAGTTGAGCATGGGGATCTTCGCTGCGGTCAACTTCCCACCTATTGGTGAGGTGCTGAACTGGAAACCCCTTCTGTTCGGCGGTTCTAGTGTCGCCCTAAACAAGGTGGGCCTCACCTCAATGCTCGCCACGGCAATTACGCTCGCTCTTTTTTTCTTGGCCGGGCGGAAAAAGGCACTGGTGCCGACCGGAGTCCAGAACGTGGTCGAGTCAGGAGTCGATTTCATTACGAACTCCATAGTTTTGGATATCATGGGGCCTGAGGGAATCGCTTGGCTACCGTGGCTCACAGGACTCTTTTTCTTCATCTTGTTCAATAACCTTTTTGAGGTGGTCCCGATCTTCCAGATGCCGGCGACTGCCCGCATGGGAGTGACACTTCCGTTGGCGATCACGGTCTGGGTAACGTTTATGGCCGTTGGTGTCAAGAAGCAGGGGTTTGCTTCCTATTTCAAGCACGCAGTTGTCCCGTCTGGGGTCCCCGGAGCCATTTTGGTGCTACTCGTCCCGCTTGAGATACTCTCAACCTTCATCGTGAGACCCTTTGCTCTGGCAATCCGACTCTTTGGGAACATGCTTGCGGGTCACCTCCTGCTGCTAACCTTCGCCATACTGTCCGAGGCTATGTTTGCGAAGTCGATAGCTCTTGTACTGCTTCCCCTGCCTTTTGCTATGCTCACGGTACTCACAGGTTACGAGATCTTCGTAAGTGCCCTCCAGGCCTTCATCTTCACAATCCTCACTGCTGTATACATAGGTGAGGCGATGGCAGGTGGACATTAGAAGGTGTTTCATCTCGAGAAGTAATTACCAGTTGTAGGGGTGGTTTTCCATTCCGAGTTCGCTGGATCCCTATGATGTACCAAGGTGCAAGAGGGGCCAGAGTGCCCGATAGCCACGCAGGGATGCGTTGCTTTAGGGGGATGAGTAAGGTCCAAATACGGGGAAGTTCGCCCGTGGACTCGTTAGTTATGTTGCAGGAGGAATCTGGGTGTTCCACTCATTATTGGCAATCGTAGCAGTTGCCAACCCCGATCTGAGGAAGGGTCTGGCTGAGCTTGGCTCGGGACTCGCATACGGCCTTGCCGCCCTCGGACCTGGTGTTGGAATTGGTATTATCTTTGGGCAGGCAATTTCTGCCATTGCTCGACAGCCCGAGACAGCAGGGCCGGTTCGTGCTTTGGCATTTGTCGGTTTCGCACTTGCCGAGGCCCTAGCGCTAATCGGATTCGTCGTATTCATTCTCTTGAAGTACACCGGCTAAATGTCTACTCTCCTATTCGCGGCCTCTCAATCTTCCAACCCGATTCTCCCCGCATCAGGTGAGATCATCTGGTCGGTCCTGTCCTTCTTTGTGCTTTTGTTGATACTTGCAAAGGTGGCTTTTCCACCTGTTGCGAAGATGATGAAGGATCGTTCCGAAAAGATCAGGACAGACATTGAAGCTGGCGAACTCGCGCGTTCTGAGGCTGAACAAATGAAAGCTCAGGCACGGGAACATCTTGAAGATGCAAGGAGAGAGTCGTCGAGGTTGGTTGATGAGGCTCGTAAGACCGCGGAAGCGGTCAAAGCGGAGCTAGTTGCCAATGCCGAGGCGGAAGTGGCTTCTATGAAGGTCAGAGCCGAGGAAGCCCTAGACGTCGAACGTACCAGACTCGTATCGGAACTGCGGGAAGCGACAGCCGAACTCGCTCTATCGCTTGCAGAGCGAATCCTTGCCGAGCAGCTAGATAGGGCTTCGTTCGATCCGTTGATCACTGCTTTTCTGGCTGAGTCGGAGGCGTCCTCAAAATGATGGAGTCGGTTAGAGGCTACTCCGAGGCGATCAGAACTGTGGCCGAAGAGCGAGGCGTCCGCTCTTCAATCGTAGCGGCTATCTCAAGGTTGAAGCGTGCCATCGACACCTCGAAGGACCTGCGTGAGGTTCTAACGGACCCATCGGTACCACCGAAGATCAAGGCTGAGGTCGTCGCCGATCTATTTGGACCGAACCCAGACCGACTCACTGTGCAGCTCGTTCAGACGATCGTTATGTCGGAGTCCCCTAAGTACATTCCGGACGCGGTTAATGACGCGTTGGAGGTACTTGAGATCGATGATCTGAGCACCTACGTTGGTGCAGATTCCACCAAGGCGAGGGCGCTGGGCTTTGCATCGGCGCTGTTTGCAATGGGTGACGCTCAGGATCTGGAGCGTTGCGAGGATGAACTTTTCAAGTTTGCTCGCTTGGCCGAGTCTTCGGGGCCCCTTAGAAGGGCGCTTTCGGGGATGGGAACCCACCCTCGCCAAAGGATTGAGATTGTCGGAGACCTGCTCGCCAATCGCAGCTCAAGGCTAACTCTTGATATCGCAAAGTATGCGTCGTCGATCTCGGTGATAAGGGATATTGTCGAGATCTTGGACGATTTGGTCGCACTTGCTGCATCCGAGCGCGACCGTTTCGTATGTCAGCTTCGCAGCGCCACTCCTTTGACGGCGGAGCAGATCGAAAGGATTCGACAGACCTTGCAAGAGAGGGTCGGCAGAACCTTGGAGATGCGATCAGCCACAGATCCCTCGTTGATAGCGGGCGTGGTTGCAGTCGTTGGTGACGAGATCTTCGACGGGTCTGCAAGACACCGTATCGACCAGCTCAGGGTACGCCTGAGCGCAAAGAACTAATATAACCCGAGTTAGATTCAGGGAGCACTGCTCATGGAGCCGTTAGAAATTAGACCTGACGAAATATCTGAGGTACTTAAGCGTCGCCTCGAGGGATATGTAGCGTCGACTGAGGGAGAACAGGTTGGTCGTGTTCTCGAGGTTTTCGATGGGATTGCCCGAGTCTCGGGCCTGCCGGATGCGTCTATTAATGAACTCCTCGAGTTCGAGGATGGAACGCTCGGGCTCGCTCTGAACCTCGATGAAGATTCCATCGGTGCAGTTATCTTGGGTGATGTAGGAAACGTCGATGAAGGTCACATAGTTCGATCTACGGGTCGGATTCTGTCGGTTCCTGTTGGCGATGCCCTGCTTGGTAGGGTTGTCAACGCTCTGGGAGAGCCTATTGATGACAGGGGCCCACTCGACGCCTCGACGTCGCGTAGGTTGGAGATCCAAGCCCCGGGTATCGTAGACCGTCAGCCGGTTGGCGAGCCGATGCAGACCGGAATCAAGGCGATCGACGCTATGACTCCGATAGGCAGGGGCCAGCGCGAGTTGATCATCGGCGATCGTAAGACCGGTAAGACATCAGTTGCGTTGGACACGATCATCAATCAACGTGGTCAAGGTGTCAAGTGCATCTACGTGGCGATCGGGCAGAAGGGTTCGACAGTTGCGTCGGCTCGAGCGCTCCTCGAGGCAGCCGGTGCGATGGAATATACCGTCATCGTCAGTGCGCCTGCGTCCGATCCGGCTCCATTCAAATATCTTGCTCCATATGCGGGTTGTGCTATGGGCCAGTTCTGGATGGAAAATGGCGAGCACGCGCTCATTGTCTATGATGACCTGTCCAAGCAGGCCGAGGCCTATCGCCAGCTTGCCTTGCTCCTGAGGAGGCCGCCGGGGCGTGAAGCCTATCCTGGTGACGTCTTCTACTTGCACTCTCGCCTTCTCGAGCGGGCTGCGAAACTTTCAGAGGCCAGAGGGGGAGGATCGCTAACCGCGCTTCCCATCATCGAGACCAAGGCCGGTGACGTTTCTGCATATATTCCCACCAACGTGATCTCCATCACTGACGGGCAGGTCTATCTGGACTCTGATCTCTTCTATTCAGGTATCAGGCCGGCTATCAACGTGGGTATTTCTGTTTCCCGAGTAGGTGGGGCAGCCCAGATTTCGGCGATGAAGTCTGTTGCAGGATCACTGAAACTCGACCTAGCTCAGTTCAGGGAGCTTGAGGCCTTCGCTGCCTTCGGGTCGGAACTCGATAAGGTCTCCCAAGCCCAGCTGGATAGGGGCTACAGGCTCACTGAGATCCTCAAGCAGCCACAGTCGGCACCTGTTCCGGTCGAGGAGCAGGTCATCTCGATCTACTCGGGTACCTCTGGAGCTCTGGACGATATCCCTGTGCACGAGGTCATCCGTTTCATCTCCGGGTTACTGGATTTTGTCAGAGCACGACATGGTCAGATCTTCTCGGACATAGTTGCCACTGGGAAGTTGCCGGATAAGTCGGTTCTCGACACCGTAATTGCTGACTTCAAATCGGGATTTGATGCCCATGCGCAAAAGGGCGCGTGACATTAGATGGCAGGCGGTCAGGAACGGGTTCTCAAGAGGCGAATAAAAAGCGTCCAGTCGACGAAGAAGATAACGCGGGCCATGGAACTCATAGCGTCGTCGAGGATCGTCAGGGCTATGGGTCGAATCGCATCGGCGCGTCCCTACTACGAGAGACTGTCAGAGATCGTACGGGAGATAGCTGCGAGTTCTGGATTACCCAAGAGCAGGTATCTGGGTGAGGCTGACCAGGGGGGCGTGTTGGGCCTAGTGGTCATGGTTGCCGACCGTGGACTTTGTGGAGGCTATAACTCCAATGCTCTGAGGATGGCTGAACGAATAATTCGACAGCGCGAATCTGCCGGTCGTGTCACAAAAGTGGTTGTTGTCGGTCGTAAAGGTGAGAGCTACCTGCGGTATCGGAACATTCCGGTGGTCGGGTCACTGCTGCACATCTCCGATAAGCCTTCGTACGAGGACGCAAGGAAGATCTCTGACCTTGTGCTGGTTCCCTTCGAGGAGGGGTCCATCAGCTTCATTGAGGTGATATCCACGAGGTTCCTCTCAGCGGGCCTTCAGAAGCTCGAGTTGACCAAGTTGGCTCCTATCGATTCAGCGACATTCTCGACCGACAAGCCCGCAGGATATGACTTCGAGTTCGAGCCATCTCCCGAACTGATTATCGACCCTCTACTGCGACAGTTCGTCCAAGCTAGAATCTTTGCCCTCCTATTAGAGGCCTCAGCCTCAGAGTACGCAGCTCGACAGAGGGCTATGGCAGCGGCAACTGAGAACGCAGAGGAGCTAATCAAGAGCCTCTCGAGAATTATGAATAGAGCACGTCAGGACGCAATTACCACTGAGATCATGGAGATCGTAGGTGGCGCTGAAGCGCTAGGCGATGCGTTGGACTGGGAGTCCGATGTAGGTGTGACCCAATTTCGGGAGAATCGGAACTGAGTCGGTCAAGAGTTTTAGGACAGAATCCAAGGAGTAGACGGAACAAGTGAGTACCAAAGCTGAAAACAGGGTGATGGAGGACGGTCGGGTCGTCTCCATAGCGGGACCTGTAGTGGATGCAGAGTTCCCGCCAGATTCGATTCCAAACATCAACCACGCTGTTGAGATCACCAATGTGGTCGACGGCGAGGAGATCATCATTGTCGCCGAGGTGGCCCAGCAGATCGGCGAAGGTAGGGTGCGCTGTATCTGCATGAAGCAGACAGACGGCCTCCGTCGTGGTGCGATCGTCCGAAATACAGGGCGCGGCATAAGCGTACCTGTTGGAGATTCGGTGCTTGGTCACGTGTTCAATGTGATCGGTGATCCGCTTGATACCACAGATATCGGCAAGATTGAGGACCGGTGGGAGATCCATAGGGATCCTCCTGCATTTGCTGACCTCGAGCCAAGGGCGCTTATGTTCGAGACCGGCATAAAGGTCATTGACCTTCTCGAACCTTACGTGCAGGGTGGGAAGATCGGCCTTTTCGGTGGAGCCGGTGTCGGCAAGACTGTTCTGATCATGGAGATGATCAACCGAGTTGCAAACCAACACGGTGGCGTGTCGGTTTTCGCTGGTGTCGGCGAGCGTACTAGGGAAGGTACCGATCTCTGGATAGAGATGCAAGAGTCTGGAGTTATCTCCAAGGCGGCACTTGTATACGGGCAGATGGATGAACCTCCTGGTGTCAGGTTGAGGGTGGCCCTTTCGGCTCTGACGATGGCTGAGTATTTCAGGGATGTCAAGGGTCAGGACGTTCTCTTGTTCGTTGACAACATCTTCCGTTTCGTCCAAGCAGGATCTGAAGTATCTGCCCTGTTGGGTCGAATCCCTTCGGCCGTGGGGTACCAGCCCACCCTCGCTGACGAGATGGGAGCATTGCAGGAGAGGATCACCTCGACCAAGGGTCGGTCTATCACCTCTCTGCAGGCCGTCTATGTTCCTGCAGACGACTACACAGACCCAGCACCTTTCACGACCTTCACGCACTTAGACGCCACTACAGAGCTCTCTAGGAACATCGCTTCGATGGGTATCTACCCAGCGGTGGATCCGTTGGCATCGACCTCGAACATCCTTGCCCCGCACATCGTGGGGGATCGTCATTATGCGGTGGCAAGAAGGGTGCAGGAGGTCTTGCAGCGGTCGAAGGAGCTCCAGGATATTATCGCCATCCTTGGACTTGATGAGTTGTCCGAGGAGGATCGGGTCACGGTTTCCAGGGCACGTAAGATCCAAAGGTTCCTCTCCCAGCCACTGTTTGTTGGTGAGGTGTTTACGGGTATCCCTGGCATATATGTCCCGATCCAAGATACGATCGAGAGCTTCGAGGCGTTGGTTCGTGGGGACCTAGATGAGGTTCCTGAGCAGGCCTTTCTAAACGTCGGAGGGATCGAGTCCGTATTAGCCAAGGCCAAGACTTTGAACGAAGGTGTATAGGTCGTGGCGGAGTTTCGCTTCACCCTTGTGACGCCTGAGAGGGTTCTGTTCGACGGGAACGCCCAGATGGTCACGCTACGTTCGGGGAATGGTGATATCGCTTTCCTGAGGGGACATGCCCCATTTCTTGGGACTGTCGAGATCTGCGTTCTGAAGATAACCCTCCCTGATGACTCGGTAGAGTTGGCTGCGGTACACGGAGGCTTTGTCAGGGCGGCAGGAGACAGTGTGGCGGTTCTCGCAGGAGTGGCCGAATTGGCATCAGAAGTTGATTTGGCCAGGGCCGAGCGAGCGCTTGAGAACGCCGAACGGAAGGTCCGTGAGTTCAATGACGCCGCCGAGATTGCGGCGTTGGCCCGTGCGCGTGTGCGGCTCGACGCGGGACAGGTTAAGCGGACTAGATAGATTGACCGGACTCCGACTGGGAATTCTGGTCTCCATACCGGAGCCGTTCTCATCGCAGATCGATGGCGTTCGAAGAGCTCTAGGCTCGGTCGGTGTTTCGAGGATTCACCCACACGTTACGGTCGTTCCTCCGTTCAATTTAAAAGCAGCTGATCTGATCAGGTTGGACCGCTTGATCGCTACAAAGGTGGATGGCCGTGAGCCATTCATTGTGACTATCCGAGGCGCTTCTACTTTTTCCGATGACTCCCCAGTCCTCTATTTCGAGGTGACCGATGGGGCAGATCAGCTGCAGGACCTTCACCGCTCGCTTGCTACTGGGGATCTGGCACCGAGACATGAAAGGTCATTCGTACCTCACGTGACCATAGCCGACGGCCTGAATCCCGTCGAGATCGCACATCTCAAGTGGAGCCTCTCTGGTTTCAATGCCACATTCCAAGTCGATCGAGTCGATCTTTGTGAGAAGCAGACTGTGGCGGGATCAATGTGGGTTCGTGACTCGTCATGGCTGTTCGATGACCTGTCGACGACGGTCTCGGTCGGTGCGGACCGCATTGAACTCTTCGTTCGTGGTGGATTTCCGAAATCGTGCCTAACGTGGTTGCAGAGCGAAGGATTCTCGGACGCAGCCGTTCTTGCAGACGGCAATGACTTCGGTAAGCGCCTTGCATTCGTCGCTACTGCGGGGGAGAGAATCGCTGGGGTTGCCCTGGTTAATGCCGATAGAGGCGTGTTCAATATTCTGGCCATCCATGTCGCTTCGGAATTTCGACTCATGGGACTAGGGACGAGGCTCGTCAGACGGATCGTCGCAAGGGCACAGGCCGATGGTAGCCGGGCGATCCTGTCCCAGGTCGCACCTGAATTTCTGGACCGTCTGGGATTTGTGGCTTCTGAGGAGGCGAAGTTATTGTTCGGCTCTCAGGAAAACGGGATGATGCTGTACCGTCTCAATTTTTCGAGTTGATGGAAGGCGTCAACCTTCCTCACCGTCCCGGATCTGGATCGCATCACTAACGAGTGTGTGGTGGCACCCTTTGAGCTGTAGTGTACACCCCTGAGAAGTTCCCCATCTGTGACGCCTGTAGCTGCAAAAAAACAGTTGTCTGACCTGACCAGATCGTCCGTTGTCAATACCTGCGTTGTATCGTAGCCTTGCTCTTTGGCGAGACGTACCTCCCTTTCGTCCCTGGGCCAGAGTCTGCCCTGAATCTCACCACCCATGCATTTGAGTGCGGCAGCGGCAACAACGCCCTCGGGAGTCCCGCCGATTCCAAGGAGAATGTCAGTACCCGAATCCGGCCATGCAGTAGAGATGGCACCGGCGACATCACCATCTGTGATCAACCGAATTCGCGACCCAGCCGCCCTCACCTCGTGTATCAGGTTCAGGTGCCTCTCCCTGTCGAGGATCACAACAGTCAGCTCTGAGATCGATACCCCTTTGGCCTTGGCTACAGCTCTAAGGTTCACTTCGGTTGGGGCAGTTATGTCTATGACCCCGACAGCGTCGGGCCCAACTGCGATCTTCTCCATGTAAACGAACGGTCCTGGGTCGAACATCGAACCCTTATCGGCAACGGCGATCACGGAGAGTGCGCCGCCCCTGCCCATAGCGGTCGGCGTGGTCCCGTCGATGGGATCTACGGCGACGTCGACCATGGGCTCGGTCCCATCGCCCACCTTCTCCCCATTAAAGAGCATCGGGGCGTTGTCCTTCTCGCCCTCGCCAATAACGACCACTCCGTCCATGGATACAGTGTGCAGTATCGCTCGCATGGCTTCGACAGCCGCTTCGTCGGCGCCCTCCTTGTCGCCACGGCCCATCCAAAGTGCACCAGCCATCGCTGCTGCTTCGGTGACTCTGACCAAGTCGAGGGCTAGGTTGCGGTCGGGGGCTTGAGGTTGTAAAGTCATCGGACAAAGGTTACAGCCGATCAGCTCCCCGTGCCCGCAAAGTCGGAATAACTGAACTGAGCCTTAACCAAACTATGTCGGTTCTAGGTATGCGGAATCGTCTGATTTAGCGCATAAGTTCTAAATGTGGCCGACACTGCCTGGGGGGAAAATGCCGGATGCCCTGACTCCACTGCACAGTCGGATAGACGAAATGGCGCAGTTGGAACCGCAATTCCAGGCGATTGTCGAAGTCGAGTCGGGGAACTCGATCGACTACCTGGAGTTGGCTGATCGGTCAAGATGGCTCGCTCGTGATCTGATGTTGGCGGGGGCCGACCAAGGCGACTTCGTCGCTATCTGCCTGACCAACAGCATCGATTTCTACTTGGCGACGGTAGCGGCCTGGAGGATAGGTGCGACACCTCAGCCCCTCTCTTACAGGCTCACGGTTCCCGAGGTCATCCAGGCCGTGGATCTCTCGGGTGCGCTAGTGCTTATTACCGATCGCACAGACTTGGGTTTGCTTGCTCAGGTCAAGGTGCTGTCGGCCCAATCGGTGCCGGGCGAGACGGACCTTGAGTCAGACCGCATCTCACAATCGTGGAAAGCACTCAGTTCTGGTGGCAGTACCGGCAAGCCGAAATTGATAGTTGCTGGCCAGCCAGCCGCGGTAGAGGTAGTACTCCCGCTGGCATCTTTACTAGGTATGCGTCAAGGGAGATCTCAGCTGGTGACGGCCCCGATGAGCCACAATGGGCCATTCGTCTTTTCCATGCTCGGTCTACTACAGGGCGCAACTCAAGTAGTCGCGGGACGTTTTGATCCCGAAAAGACGCTTGCTTATATACAGATGTATCAGATCGAGTGGCTCTACTCGGTCCCGACGATGATGCAGAGGATTGTCAGGCTCGATGAGTCCATCAAGCGAAACTACTCGTTGGACAGCCTCAAGACCATTTTTCATACTGCCGCCCCATGCCCGGAATCGGTCAAACGCGCTTGGATCGAGTGGATTGGTCCGGAGGCGGTGCTGGAACTGTACGCCGGGACGGAGGCTCAGGCAATAACCCTCATAGATGGGCGGGAGTGGCTAGAGCATCCGGGTTCAGTTGGTCGACCTTTGGCTGGGCAGTTCAGGGTTCTCGATCAGGAGGGATTAGAACTACCCCCTGGTTGTGTAGGCGAGGTGTTCATGCGTCCGAACGACCCGTCGAGGCCAACTTACCGCTATATCGGGGCCGATCGAAGGGAGCGTGACGGGTGGGAGTCGCTGGGAGACATGGGCTTTCTCGACGAAGCGGGTTACCTTTTCCTAGCTGATCGCCAGATCGACATGATCCTAGTCGGAGGATTGAATGTATATCCTGCCGAGGTGGAGGCTGTAATTCTCGACCATCCCTCGGTCCTGAGCTGCTGTGTCGTCGGGGTTCCAGCGGGGGATTTGGGTCAGGTACCGTATGCTCTCGTCCAGCTCCGCGAGCCGCGTGTTTCGTTGGAAGAGCTGGAGGCCCACCTCCGTTCGAGGCTTGTTCCGTACAAGATTCCGCGGCGGATCGACTTTGTTGAAGCTTCACTCCGGGATGATACTGGCAAGGTTCGTAGATCGTCTGTCAGAGATGAACTGCTCCGCAGCCTGGCAACCGAGCAGGGTGTGAAAGTTGATGACGTGAGTCTCTAGTTTGTCGTCATAATCCTCCCACGTTTGTGTGCCGCTTTACGGGAAGGTGCAAAGACAATAGGATCAGGAGACGAGTCCGGCTTCGAATCTGAATTTTGAAGTAGGTGGCTGTTGTCCCGATTCTGCAGCTGTTGCTGTCTCAATCAGGGGTTGATGGCGGGGTGGGAGGTTCCAATGCGCGGATTTGATAAGTGGCGGCAAGGATTATTGGACAGTCCGACGAGGGATGTCGATTTCGAGACGATGTCAGGAGTCGAGTTAGCCCCTCTTTATGGTCCCTCCGGTCCGCTGTATCCGATCGAAGGATCGGACCCAGGGACCACCACGGAGTTCCCCGGAGTGGCGCCTTTTACCCGGGGACCATATGCATCGATGTACAGGTCGAAACTGTTCACCATGAGGATGTTCGCGGGATTTGGGAGGGCTGAGGAGACAAACGAGAGGTTCAAGGAGATCCTCGCATCTGGTGGAGATGGCCTTTCTGTTGCCTTTGACCTTCCCACTCTCATGGGTCTGGATTCAGATGATGTCAGATCCTTGGGTGAGGTTGGTAAGTGCGGCGTTGCGGTCGATTCGATCTTTGATATGGAGAGACTCTTTTCCGGCATCGATCTGCGCCGGATCTCGACCTCGATGACGATCAACTCTCCGGCGGCATCGATCTTCGCAATGTTTATCGCCAATGCAAATCATTCGGGCATCCCAACGTCGGAGCTCGCTGGTACCTTGCAGAACGACATCATGAAGGAGTATCAAGCCCAGAAGGAGTACTACTTTCCACCACGGCCATCTGTAAGGCTCGTCGCCGATTCGATCTCTTATTGTGCAGCAGAGATGCCAAAGTGGCACGCCGTATCGGTGTCTGGTTATCACATTAGGGAGGCCGGATCCACCGCCGCCCAGGAGATGGCTTACACACTCGCCAACGGATTCGCCTACACCGAGGCGGCGCAGCGAGCTGGTCTTGAGACCGACGAGTTCGCTCCGCGGCTTTCGTTTTTCTTCAATGCCCACATCGATTTCTTCGAGGAGATCGCTAAGTACAGAGCTGCGCGAAGGATCTGGGCTAGGTGGATGAAGGAGCGTTACGGGGCGAAATCGGAGGAGTCAGCGAGGCTTAGATTCCACACCCAGACCGCTGGCGTGTCGCTCACTGCCCAGCAGCCCGAGGTGAACATCGTCAGGACCGCTATTGAGGCCTTGGCTGGCGTGCTTGGTGGAACCCAGTCTTTACATACAAATTCTATGGATGAGGTTCTAGCCCTTCCGACGGAGAAGTCGGCGAGGATTGCTCTCAGAACTCAGCAGGTGATCGCTTACGAGACCGGCGTGACCAATGTCGCTGATCCACTTGGCGGTTCCTACTTCGTCGAGAGCCTCACGGACCAGCTCGAGGCGATGGCCGAGGAAATATTCCGCCGGATCGATGAGATGGGTAATGGCTCGATGCTGGAAGGGGTACTCGAAGGAATCGAGAACGGATATTTTGTGAGGGAGATCGCCGATTCCTCCTTTGACTTCGAGAAGCGGATCTCCTCCGGTCGGAGAGTCGTGGTCGGGGTCAATCAATTCGTGCTCGACAAAGAGGAGCCATTCGACACCTTGGTAATCGATCCCAGGTCCGAGCGGGATCAGGTGGAATTTCTGGCATCGGTCAAATCCCAGAGAAATTCAGCACTCGCCGATGTAGCCTTAGCGGCAATTAAAGAGGTTGCAGCCGATCCGACCCGAAACTTGATGCCGGTGCTGATTGATGCTGCGAATGCATCTGTCACCGTAGGTGAACAGATGCAGGCGATGGCTGAGGTATTCGGTACTTACGAAGAGACTCCCTGGGTCTAGAACGGACTACCCATGAATCAGTACACCTGCCAGACACTTCGGCACGGTAGGCGGTGAAGCGCTCGGTAGCCCTGTCGGCGGACGCTGTAGCTGTCGGGAGGACCCTGTCGTCGCCACAACTCTCCCCCGATGCCAAGCGGGTCTGCTATGGTTCATCTGAGTCGGGTAGGACGATCTTGCTAGTCAACTCGCTTGAGGATGGTATCGAGAGGGCTGCGGCGCCAGTAACCCTGCGATCTGGGTATTTCGGTTTTGGAGGACGGTACCGTTGGAGCCCGGACGGGACGATGATCTACCTAGTCGACCACTCGGGAGATCTCGTCGTGGTGGATATCGAGTCGGGTTGTTTACGTAGCCTCTTCAGAGGAGGTGCTGTCTCGGACCTCGAGCCATCGCCTGATGGTGACGGGGTACTTTTCGTGGTGGACCAGTCCGTCATACTCTACAAGAGCTGCATGTCACCTGACGATCCCCCTGTCCTGATGGCCGATATTTCTACAGAGCGTGCGGATTTTCGCGCGCCAGACTTTCTGGCTTCACCCCGTTACTCACCCGACGGACAGTGGATCGCTTGGGCGGAGTGGTCCCATCCCGACATGCCGTGGGACGGTTCAAGAATTGTCCTTCTTAGGACACACGGCTCAGGTCTAAAGCCAGAAGTTATCTTCGGTTCGCCGGTGGGAGAGTTTTCCGCTACACAGCCGCGGTACGATCCGGACTCAGGGGACCTGTATGCCCTTACGGATCGGACCGGCTTTACGATCCCTTGGCTCGTCAAATCGAGCGGATCTGGAGAACCGAAGCCAGTTCTCGAGTTCGAACTGGACTGCGCCGAGCCTGACTTCTCTCCCGGGCAGTCGAGCTACTGCGTAACTCCGAACGGTTTGGTGGTGGCCGTGAACAGAGCGGGTTTCGGAACTCTCTCGAGAATCGACCAGGAGAATGGGTTGGTTGATCTGAAGCGCGGAGTCTTTGGAGGACTCGATAGTCTCGGCGGAGTGGGAGTTGCATTGAGGTCCGGAGCCAGGACTCCTACCCAAATTGTCACCTTCGAAACATCGACCGAGCGAGTCAAGGCGTTGGCGGCTGGACCTCCGCTGTGGATAGCAACGGATACTTCGGTCGAGCCGGAGGTGGTGTCGATCAGATTCGATCAACGAGAGTTTCTTGCTGAAACGATGGCAGTTCCATTTGACAGTCTCCCAGATAATACAGATGTGGAACTTTCTGCCCGACTTTATGTGCCGACTGGAGCCGAGGCCATTGGGGTGATCTGTTGGTTGCACGGTGGACCAACAGGGCAGACCAGGGTTACATCCAACCCGCGGTTCGAATTCTTCCTCGACAGGGGGTACGCGATCGTGGTACCCGATTACCGGGGGAGTTCGGGATCGGGCCGTTCGAAACTCAGGGCGATATATGGTCACTTTGGGGTGTCAGACGTGATAGATAGTGCGGCGACGCTCAGGTGGGCTCATAGACACTTAGCCATGGATCCGGTGGCCAGTTTTATCTTGGGGACCTCGTCGGCTGGCGGCACGGTCATGGGTGTATTGAGGCACTTTCCCGGGCTAGTCGGTGGCGGAGTTGCCGCGTATCCAGTCACTGACATTCTCGGTCTGGTGCGGAGTACCTGGCGCTTCGAAGAGCGCTATTTTGACGATCTGATCGGACCACTTCCTGAGTTCGAAGATAGATACCTGTCCAGATCTCCAATGAGCTGGGCCCGTGAGATTGATAAGCCACTCCTGGTCTTCCAGGGCCTCGAGGACGAGGTAGTTCCCGCGGCTCTCACTGATGCCTTCGTAGCCCAAGTCGGTGACTCATGTGAATACGTCAGGTACCCCGGTCAAGGTCATGGGTGGTCAGGTGGCTGGTTCGTAAAGGATGAATTGGAGAGGATTGAGTCATTTTTAGGAGGGCTCCTCGGGATAACCGACCAGTAGATAGGCGCTTGGGAACCGGAATTATTAGAAATATCACTTAGTGTGAGACTCTATGTTGATCTAGGGTTTTTCGGTCACTACATTGTCGTATCACCAAATCACTGGAATACGCAAGCGGGCAAGGATGACCATGTTTCTCGATTACGCGACCAATCTCCAGTCCGAATCCGTCTTGGACCGTCAGTATGACGGCACTTACTTCCTAGAACGTGCAGATGGCGTCGTGTTTGATCTTGATGCGCTTGCCCGTTCGTCAATCTCATCGGATCTTGCGGCAGATAGGGATATCCCGGAGGAGTATCGGTGCATATCATGCCATATCGACCTGGTCCGGCTGGATATGAAGCTCAGTGAGGTAATCCGGTGGGTCACTTCAGTATTCTCGCCAGAAGGTAGGGACCCTACCACGCTGCCAGTCGTTGATGTTGCGGATCACGAACTAGAAGGAGTTGGTCGAAAGTTCGTATCGGAGTTGCAGTTTGCCACGAGAGAAGCGATGATCTCGAGACTTACTTTGACCGATCCAGGGTTCGACGACTATTTCGAACGCTACTGGTGTTCAATACTGGTGAGAATGAGGAGACTCCTCCATGCCCTCCATCAAAACGTCGGGCCAGGTCGCATAGATAGCCTGACGCTTCTCGGATTTGCCGGTTCGGTGGCCGCCTTGGAGAGGTTGACACTTATCGCTTGAACCGAACCGCGCTCAAGTGCCTAGATGAACTGGTTGTGGTGCGGTGCGGAAGCTCTCCTTGGGGGTATAATTCTTAGCTGGTCGCTAGCGGTCCCGCCCATTGGCCGTGCTCACTGAATGGGGAGGTAAAATCGTGCGACTCATAGTCGGTTCTGGTACTCCGCTTTGTGGGTCTGTCAATATCCAGGGAGCGAAGAATTCGGCACTCAAGCTCATGGCGGCGACCCTGTTAGCCGAGGGGACCCATCATCTATCGAACGTACCCGAGATCGTTGACGTCGAGATAATGAGTGAACTCCTCCGATCTATGGGTTCTTCGGTGCAGTGGGAGGGCGTAAACCGCCTCGTCATCACTACACCAGCAATCGACGGCCTACTCCCGCGAGCGCCATACGAGTTGGTAGACAGGATGAGGGCGTCTATTGTCGTGCTCGGTCCATTGGTGGCAAGAGCGGGTGTCGCACAGGTCTCACTACCCGGTGGAGACGACTTCGGTCACCGTCCGATCGACATCCACCTCGATGCCCTGTCGCTTATGGGCGCCGATTTCAAGGTCAGTCATGGGTACGTTACCGGAAGGTCAGAGCGACTAGTCGGCGCTGAGATAGTCCTTGAGTTTCCCTCTCATACTGCGACAGACAACGTCTTGATGGCCGCTTCGTTGGCGTCTGGGGAGACGACTATTACCAACGCAGCCAAAGAGCCCGAGGTGGTCGATCTCGCCGAAATGCTCAAGAGCATGGGTGCGCGTATCGATGGCGCGGGCACTTCGACCATCAGGGTCGTTGGAACGGAGACGCTCAACTGCGTCAGTCACGAAGTGATCCCCGATCGCGTCGAGGCGGCGACCTTCATGTGTGCGCTTGCTGTAACAGGTGGAGAGATCGAACTGCTGGGTGCAAGGCGAGACCAGATGGAGATGCTTATGCGGAAACTCGAGAGAGTGGGTGTCGACTTCGTCGTGTCGTCTTCAGGTATCCTCGCAAGATCAAATGGCAGGCCCGCTGCATCTGACATAGCTACCCTTCCCTACCCAGGCATAGCCACCGACTACAAGCCGCTTCTGGTAGCGATGCTGACGGTTGCTGATGGTGTTTCGATCGTGACCGAGAATCTATTCGCTGGCAGGTTCAGATACATAGACGAGTTGCGACGAATGGCAGCGAATATCCAGACCGAAGGTCACCACGTGATCGTTAGAGGTGTTGGGCGACTATCGGGGGCGCAAGTGAAGGCCCCGGATATACGTGCGGGAGCTGCTCTAGTGATAGCTGGGTTGGCGGCCGAGGGTGAGACGATTGTTTCGGGTGTCTCACATATTGATCGGGGCTATGAGCGCTTCGAAGAGAAGCTCACCGCTCTCGGGGCGAACGTGGAGAGGATCGACTCATAATCGATTTCAGCCCATAAGGAGCCGAGGGATAGGATCAGTTTCCGGAGTTTCGGTGTGGTGTGACTGGAGAGGCGCAAGTGGCAATTCGTAGAGATGCACTCGAGCTTCTCAAAGAGGCTAGGGGAGGGAGCCGAACTGCTCTTGCAAAGACCATATCTCTAGTAGAGCGTGGTGGAGATGGGGCACGCTCGGTTGCAAGGGCTATCGGAGAGTTGGTTTCTGGGGAAATTCCGGCCGAGAGTGCAATTCCCTATCTGATCGGAATTACCGGTGCACCGGGGGCTGGCAAGAGCACGCTTACAGACCGGCTAATCAATCGATACAGGTCGCATGGCAGGGAGATTGCCATACTTGCGGTCGATCCATCATCGCCGTATACGGGTGGAGCTATCTTGGGTGACCGAATTCGGATGGGCGACCATGCTACCGACCCCGGCGTGTACATACGATCAATGGCCACCCGTGGCCACCTAGGTGGGCTAGCTGAGGCCGTACCCCAGGCTGCGTCAGTGCTCGGAGTCGCAGGGTTTGACGAAGTGCTAATCGAGACAGTCGGTGTGGGGCAGGTGGAGGTCGAGATAGCCGGAGCGGCAGATACCACCGTGGTCGTGGTCAACCCCGGTTGGGGGGATTCTATTCAGGCCAATAAGGCCGGCCTAATGGAGATCGCCGATCTCTTTGTAATCAACAAGGCGGACAGGGACGGGGTAAGGGAGACAAGGCGAGATATCGAGTCCATGTTGGACCTATCGAAGCAGGGTGGCCCGAGACCGCAAGTGCTCGAAGCGGTCGCCACCACCGATCGCGGAATGGATGAGATCTACTCGGCCATCCAAGACCACAAGAGGTCACTTTTCGAATCTGGCAAGATCTCTACTATCAGAGAGGAACGGTTTCGGGCCGAAGTGCGCAAATATCTTGTAGACATGGTCAGACGTGAGGTCGAGGAGCTGATGCCCGATGAGTTTGGTGCCGAAGTATCCAAGCACGATCCTGGTCTTTTCGCAGAGGAACTCTTTGCAAGATACAAAAAGGCTATGCGAAGTTAGTTCGGTCGTTTCTGAACTGTAGACATTTGTAGTTCGATACTTCTAGATTTGGAGGAGAGATGGAAGCTGAGTATGTTCGGATCGAGCCTCAGGCCAATGGTGTCACAGTTTTGAGGTTGGACAGACCGAAGATGAATGCACTCTCGTCGCAGCTGCTGCTTGAGCTCCTTGACGCGGCCCGTCGAATATCTGATGACCCTCCTGGTGCGGTGGTCGTCTATGGAGGCGAGCGCATCTTTGCAGCCGGCGCGGAAATAGCTGAATTCAAGGGTGCAACAGAGGCTCTGTCATTAGGTGGGCTATTCCATGAGGCGCTGGACGCGATAGCGGCCATACCCAGGGTTACCATTGCTGCAGTTTCGGGTTTTGCCCTCGGAGGAGGGTGCGAACTTGCGCTCGCATGTGATTTCCGAATGGCTGCCGAAGGAGCAAAGTTCGGCCAGCCCGAGATTCTTCTCGGTATCATCCCGGGAGGCGGGGGAACGCAGCGACTACCGAGGCTGATAGGGGTATCCCGAGCCAAAGACCTGATTCTGTCAGGTCGACAGGTTGGATCTGAGGAAGCCGAGAGGATTGGCCTTGTTGACCGTGTCGTTCCTCGTGAAATCCTGTTTGAGCAGGCATTGGAGTGGGCAGGTAGTTTCGCACAGGGCGCACTCCTAGCCCAAGGGTTCGCCAAGAGGGCGATAGACGTGGGTCTCGCAGACTCACTTCACCATGGGATGGGGCTCGAAAGGCGACTATTTGCGGAGGTCTTCACTACAGAAGATGCGGTCACGGGCGTTCGCTCCTTCTTCGAGAACGGCCCCGGCAAGGCAAAATTTTCGGGTCGATGATGTAATTCATATCTCTCAAGAACGAGGCTAGACCGTCCGAAACTGTTCCATCGGAGCTTGAGCTCATAGCGCTGGGCAAGGACGGTGTTGGTTCGAATGGGTAAGGTTGACACGGTAACACGTAGACGAGGTGTGTTTGGGTCGGCCCGTTCCGGCGGACCCAAACAGAATGGGTTCGATAATCAGGGTGCGGTAGGCGAGATCGCTGAATCTGTCGGCAAGTTGGGGATTCACCTGGCCAAGGTCGGCGGGGTTATAGATGAGATCAGCCGTGATGTCACTGGTCAAACCGCCCTTTTTGCCGAGCTGTCGTCGAGTACCGACGCAATCTCTGAGGGTAATTCTGTACTAAGGGCCGATGCGGAGGCCCTTCTAGGTGTAGCTGAGACTGTCGATGCCGAGATGGCCGCCTCCCAGGGTGCCGCAGAGAGATCGAGAATAGATGTTACGGGGCTCGCCGATTGGATCAAACGAGCCGGTATTGAACTTCAGACGCTGAATACTGCTATGTCCAGTATTTCCGGGATAGTTGGCAAGATAGATGCGATCGCCCAGCAGACCCATATCCTTGCCTTGAATGCCAGAATCGAAGCGATGAGGGCCGGCGAGCACGGAGTTGGTTTTGTTGTAATAGCGGATTCCGTAAGGGATCTATCCGATCAGACCATCGCTGCGGCTTCTGTGATAGCCCAGACGATCTCACCGCTGATCTCAAGTGTGAAGCTTCTCGGGGACTCCTCTCAGGTAGCGCAGGAGCGCGCAAGTGAGGCGCAGGATTCATCGTCGAAGATTCTCGCATCGGTGCAGAGTGTCAAATCCCAAGTCGATGAGCTTACCTCCAGATTGCACCGGGTGGCGGAATTCAGCGAGACTACAGCGTCGAATTCATCAGAGGCGAGGTCCTCATTCTCGGCTTTGTCGAACGGACTTACAGCAAATGCTCAGAAATTAGTTGCCGTCACAACCGAAGTGGGAGAACTCACCTCGCTGTCGGAAAACCTCATTACCCAGGCAGTTCTGTCGGGTGTCGAGACGCCCGATACGCAATATGTTGCGCTTGCGACGCAGGGTGCAGCTGAGATCAGCGAGCGGTTTGAGCAGGCAGTGCGTAGTGGAAAGATATCCGAATCATACCTATTCGACGAAGACTATGTACCGATACCAGGTTCGGATCCAGTCCAGCACATGACCAAATTCACCAGGTTGACTGACGAGCTCCTCCCACCGATTCAAGAGGCGATCCTTAACTCTTCCGACAGGATAGTTTTTGCTGCCACAGTCGATCTCAACGGGTACCTCCCTACCCATAATCTGAAGTTTTCGAAGCCGCAGGGAAGTGACCCCGTCTGGAACAACGCCAACTGCCGCAACCGGAGGATTTTCGGCGACAGAACCGGACTTGGTGCGGCGAAGTCGACGCGCCCGTTCTATGTCCAGACCTACAGGCGAGACATGGGTGGGGGCACGTTCGTGATGATGAAGGATGTGTCAGCGCCAATCTGGGTGAATGGGAGACACTGGGGCGCTTTGCGGGTGGCCTACTCAGTCTCCTGAGTCAACTTGGGAATCAGGCACTCTAGGGCAAACGCGACTCCGTCTGACTCGTTTGACAGCGTTACGAGGTCGCATACTTCTAAGACGCTGGGGTGGGCGTTTGCGACAGCCACTCCATAGCCTGCACGTCTTATCATATCGTAGTCGGTCGGCATATCTCCGAAGGCGAGGGTCTGGATCGGTGATATCCCGTGGTTTGCCGTGATCTCAAACGCCGTCTCGGCCTTGCCAACGCCATTACTGGTCATCTCCACCAGTCCCGTCCTTGATGAAGTAGTCACGTTCACCAGATCGCCGACCGTCTCGTTCAAGCGCTCCAAGAAGGCCGCTGGGGTGAATGCCGGATTTCTTGCCAGCAGTGTAGTTGCAGATTTACCGCTGTATCCGGACATGGCTAGGACCTGCGTTTGTGGAGGCTCTGGCCAGGAGGGCCTGAATCCGGCGTCGCGTTTCATGCCCAGCCCGGAGTAGACACCTAGGACGGTGTCCGGAATTTGGTGTCTAATGACGGCGATTACCTCGCGGACCGTGGCGGGATCCATCACGGCCTCACTCACGACCTCGCCCCGAGCGCAGTCAAAGACCATGGCACCGTTGAGGCAGACCGCCAGTGGTGCAATTCCTATCTCCCTGACAGCCGAATCTAGGGCGAGCGGAGGTCGGGCCGTGACAAGAACCGGGAGTATTCCCATCGCTTCGACCCTACTCAAAACCGTGCGTGTCCGCTCGCTTGCCCCCTGATCGTTTCTGAGAAGTGTCCCGTCGAGATCAAAAAGTATTGCGCCCACATCGGTAAGCGGTGTCGAGTCGTGTAGTGACCGGCCAGTAGCTGCAGCGTAGGTAATAGCCATAGCCTCAGTTACCACTGCAGGATTCACTAGTGCAAGGGTCTCATCCAGCTTCGACCAGCGGTATTCGTCATGCTCGGACAGGTCGATTTGGATTGAACACTGTCGATCCACCTCCAGATGGTAGAAGTACCAGCCTGGTGCCGAGTGGACGAGCGTCGGTGCACGATCCGCCACCAGGCCGCTCTCCTCGGTGAGTTCGCGAACTGCACACGCTAGCGGCGTCTCGTTCCGCTCTCGGGCACCACCGGTGGGTGTCCAGGACCAGTCGGATGAGTCTTTTGGGTAGCCGACGCGATGAAGCAGCAGAAACTCCAGTGCTTCATCGACCCTCCTCGTGACTATGACGGAGGCGCCCTCGAACTCAATCAAGGAAGGCTACAGCTGTAGAGGTAGGCGAACTGCTCAACTGTAGTGGTCGGCCTTGGCCAAAAAGGTGGCGACTGCCGCCATGTAAGATCCCGGATCCTCTACGAAGGCCAAGTGGGAGGTGTTCTTGAGGAGTATCTGTTCAGAACCACTTATCCCCGATACAAGGGTCTCCTGAAGTGCCGGTGTGGCCTCGTCGAACTCGCCAGATATCACCAGAGTCGGAACATTGATCCTCGCCAAGCGCCCGACAGAAGTCCAATTCTTGGCGGTTCCGATAACGTGAAATTCGGACGGCCCGTTCATCGTGTGATACACAGTCGGATCAGCGTCGATCAGGGCGAAGGAGTGCGCTACGTGTGCTGGCCATTCGTCAAGTCTGAGGAGGTGTCGACGGTAAAATACTTCGCATGCCTCGACGTATTCAGCCGAATCCGTAGTCCCCTCTGCCTCGTGTTTCCGGAGGGTCGACTCAACTTCGGTCGGCAACTTTTGACGGAGCTTGTTGCACTCTGCGATGAAGTCGGGGAACGATGCCGCAGTGTTCGATAGGACGACCGACCTGAGACCGAGCGGCCGCTCGATTGCGTGCTCCTGGGCGAGAAATCCCCCCCATGATTGTCCGAGGACGTGGTAGCGATCAGCGACGCCGAGCTCCTTTACCAGACTGTTCAGCTCCTCCTTGAAGAGGTCCATAGTCCAGAAGTCGACTGGGGCATCCCGAAGGTGCGTTGAGTTTCCGTTTCCAAGCTGGTCGTAGAAGATTACCGCACGTCCGCAACTTGAAAGGGCAGCTAGGTCTAGCAGGTAGTCGTGGGTGGCACCGGGACCGCCATGGAGGACAACCAGAGGTGCATAACCCAAGTCCAAGGACCTCTCGACGGATCCGTAGATGCCGAACCACGTCTCGAATTCCCCAAATCGAACTAGTCCAGATCTATTCATCATGGAGATTCTAGGTCAAAGGGGGAACTATGTGACAGCTTCTGAATGCTGGTAGTTATGCAAGAGAGCCTTTGTGCCCGAGGGGGTCTTTGAGGATACGGTCGCTGAGTTGCCGAAGATTTCGGCGCCATATGCGTCTTAGGACAGTGCCGGCTAACAATTCCCCTGCTCTGCCACCATATAGCCAACCGAACACAAGTTTTTCAGACCAAGTGACTTCGGTAAGGAGTTCTCCCAGTCTGAGTTGTGCCAGCACACCCGTTCCGGTTACTAGCCCTTTGTGGGCAATTGAAATCGACTTACCCTCTTGCCAGTCCGTTACAGTCATCCGGTCCTTGAGGCGAAAAGGTCCTACCCTTGTAGCGCAGACGAATTTGGTGCCGGGGCCAGACTGCTGTGGACTGTCGAAATCTATGCTCACAGCGTCCAGCATCCAATTCACATGGTCGGAGATCAGAGCTAGGTACGACCAAGTCAGTTCCGCAGGGGCAGGAATCTGAATCGAGATCGTGATCTCGAGCGCCATCAGCTTGCCTCTTGCGCCAGATCCTTGCCCGTAAGGTCAGATGCGGCCTGTTCAGGCGAGACGATATTTATAGATACGCCCGTTCCTAACTCGAAGCCGGCCTTGGTAGTAAGTTTCGGTACGAGATGCACATGCCAGTGGAAGTTACCCAGCGAGCGGTATGGGGCGGCGTGGATCACTAGGTTGTATGCCACGTCTCCGAGCGAAGCCTGGAGCCTCTTGAGCGCTGAGCGTACCGCTCTTCCGATTCCACCTAGGGCCGAAGTCGAACTCAAGTGCAGGTGTGAACCGTGTGCACGCGGAATGATCATCATCTCATAAGGTGATGCCGACCAGTAGGGGCAGATCGTTATTGAGTCTTCGTCAGAGTCGATCAGTCTTACGCCGATTGTCTCTTCGATCTCGTATGTCGTACATAGAAGGCACCCGCCTGCAAACCTTGAGAAACCTGCCATTTCGTCAGCGAGCTCGTGCGGTACGAAGGATATGCCCAACAGTTGACCGTGTGGATGTTCGACAGATGCACCGGCCTCTCGGCCATAATTGAGCAGGAGTTGCGAGTAACGGATCACTTTGGATCTGGAGTGGACGTCCACCCTGTCCCGGATGGCTGCCATCACGGTTCCAATCTGGGCATCTTCCAAGTCCGCCCAGCTTGCGCCGTGCTCGGGCGAGAGGACAACCACCTCATGTAGGCCAGAGGCTGGCGCTGAGGTGAAGATCGGGCCGCGATTCGATGTGACCATCGGTTCATCTCCGGAGAAGGCCGGATATAGGTTTGGCACCACACGCACAGTCCAGCTTCCGCTTGGGCCGTAGGTCTCAAGGGCCGGGGGTGTCTCCTCTTCGTTTCCCGGGCAGAACGGACATGGGGCACCCGGATCGTCCTGTACTGGAAGAGTCTTGGCAATGAACGCCGATGGTCGATAGGCGCGCTCCTCAGCCACTGCCACCCAGCGGCCCGTCAGGGGGTCGAGCCTTAGCTGATTCTTGACTGATTGCACCTGTGTCCTCCTACGAGATCGAGCCCAGATGGACCGTCGCCACGCCCCCAGACGCCCGGAACCATATGTCCCGATCTCCACTAACATTTACAACACTAGTAACACCTAATCGGTTAGTTGATTTCGGTTGTTTACATGTATGTCAATTTACTCAGCGGATTCGACGGAAAACCAGTTCAAACCCGGATTTTCAAGGGCAGTCGCCCCAACTGAGGATGTTTTTGTGGCCGCGTTGGGTCGCTTGGGAACCAATAGCGACTGTGATGGGGCCCGAATCAGAGGAATCGCATATGACCTACTACTTCGACGCATGTTCGACCGTGCCGATGCGCAAAGAGGCAGTTGAGGCGTATGTCGATACAGCGGGACGCTTTTTCGGCAATCCATCGTCGTCCCATGGAGTCGGTGCGCAAGCTAAGTCGCTTCTGGAAGAGACCAGAGAGGGTTTTGCCGAGCTACTGGGATGTGGGCCGAGGGAGATCTTCTTCACTTCCGGCGGAACAGAGTCTGCTAATACCCTCGTTGAGAGTTTTAGGAACGTGGGCACAACCTTGGTCAGCACAATTGAGCACCATGCGATCTTGGATCCGGCTTTCCGAATCGGAGCGCAACAGATGCCTGTTCAGGGCGATGGGGTAATCGACTTCAACGCTGCCAAGCTGGCCATAAAAGAGTTGAGCACCTCGCTATCTGCTTTGTTTCTGATGGCGGTCAACAACGAGACCGGAGTGCTCCAGCCGATCGACCACGTCGGCACCTACCTGAAACGGGTGAACCCCGATGCCAAGCTCATCGTCGATGCTGTTCAGGCTCCACATTGGATGCGACTAGACAATCTGCTCCGTCATGCAGATGGAGCCCTCTTGGCTGCCCACAAGTTCGCTGGTCCAAAGGGATTTGGACTGATGATGGCCCGTAATCCGAGCTGGCTGCGCCCGCTGCTTTATGGAGGTGGTCAGGAGTCAGAACGCCGCAGTGGCACCCAGGACGTTGCTTCGGCTGTCGCCGCACTGGTTGCTCTGAGGCTTGCACAGGATGAGGTTGAAAATCGTTCCGCCAGAGCAGCGCATTTGCGGGAAGCTATGCGTAACAGGCTCGCCGAGCTAGGCGACCGGGTGACCTTCACGGGTGACTCGGCAGACACCGTACCCGGCGTGGTTTCTTTGATCATCCCTGGTGTAAGGTCTGAGGAGATTCTCTTTCTTCTGGACGCGGAGGAGGTCTGTGCGTCTGCGGGCTCGGCCTGTGCATCGGGGGCGCTTGATCCATCGCACGTGCTGTTAGCGATGGGATATAGCCGAGAGCTAGCAGGCAGTTCGCTAAGGCTCTCCTTTACCGGTGACGAGTCCGAGGATGAGGTGAGATTTGTTGCTGATGCAGTCAAAGCGATAGCTGGACGATTGTGCCCCTGATTAGAACGGATCCGAATAGTTGACATCAGTATCCTCCGCCTCGGATTCCGGGGTCCTGTATATCGCTGTACTACTCGCTCACGTCGTTATCGGCTTCTTGGGATTTGCGGCGAACCTCTTTACGTTGCTCAAGGCCGATGCCTTTGTCAGAAAGCCCAAAGATAGATCGGTCTCAACCTACTTCGATGGCCGAACCAACCTTCCCTCGAGGATTATCGCTCTCGTTCCTGTTTTCGGTATTCTGGTGGCGTTGCTTGGTCATCAGGGTGCCGATTTCAAGGCGGCCTGGTTCCAAGCAGCAGTGGTCATCTGGCTCGTACTCTCTATCGGATGTTATTTACTTGTATGGCCTCTCGAAGGTGCGATCGCAGCCAGTCTGGAAGGCCGCGTAGGCGCCAGCGACCCCCTCAAGGTGCGGGTCAGGCGTGCGAACCTGTTTGGGTATGTCATGGTGGTGGGCTATGGGGTGGCGTTCTACCTCATGCTTTTCAAACCATGATCCTGGATCCAGGCCGTTGGCTGCACAGCACGGATTTGGTGTTCGTGCGAAGCTCAGCAGGGTAAGGTTCGCAGCTCTAATTCGTGGTCGCCGGTCAAGTGGTGCTCTGGGTCTATGGCTTAACGTGACAGGCAAAAGGTGACATACTCGGTAACTCCAGAGAAATATTCAGATCTTTGCAAGGTAATGGATTGATCTAACTAGTTTTCCGGAAGTGGGGTAGAGCAATCTTGATCGGAGGGAGGTCTCGTAGCTTGAGTGCGAGAGGCCGGGATCTGCCCTTTAAAATTCGGCTCTGTTCTATTGGAGGACGGTCCGTCATGGATCCGGTACGTCTCCGTTGAGGAGGTTACCTACCAAGTGCCTTTCAGCGATCCAGCACTGCTCGGTTTGTCCTGATCAGCAGGGGTGAGGCTGGACTGTTTCGTGTGACGATAGTCCAATTCTTTCCTAGTACGTCGAGTCCAGTTCCTCACTTCGGAGTCGCTACCTAGCACATTGCAGTGGTTTGGCTTACAGAGGTGAGATGCTCAAGAGCTAATTCTTGGAGATAAACGTTTCGAGTCGACCTACGACCGCCCAAATGGATCAGTAGTGCAGAGATGACCTTCGGTAGAGTGCGATGTGGTCATTTTAAACCGGCAGTGCAAGCGTCATAGCATTTCGGACCTCATTGTTTACCCGGAGGACTCTTGGTAGGTGAGCGCCGCTGCGTGTCAGTGCGGCATCAAGGTGCTTTGGCGCCAATGTGAATGTGAGACCAGTGGGATATAGTGCTGTGTTCTACGCATCTTTAGCATAGGTTTATCGACGGTGCACTGGGTGGAATAGTCGGTTGCTGGGAAATTTATCGTAGTTGACGTGTAGCCGACCTCTTCTGGTCCGAGCGAGACCTCAAACAACTTCGCGGCGTCTAGCTCGGATGAAAAGATTCCGGAGAAACCGAAGCCGCCAGGCGAAGGGGTGTTAGCGAATGCCGTGAAAGTGTTGTTCTCTGCACCCCTTTGGCGCATGAGGTGGAAGCCCGTCGGATCGTAGTTTGTCCGAATCGGACTCGGGTGTGGAATCTCAGTTTTTTCAAGTGGGATTGGGGCCGGCTGTTTTAGGTCCGCGCTAATAGCGGTGATCCAGGCACCGTTGAGGGCCATCAGGCGTGCAGGCAGCGGTGAGAGTGCCTCTGGCCCCCACAGCGCTGCAATAGCCCCCAACCGGGTCTCAAACGGCCGTAGGCGGTCTGGCTCTTTCCCGCAGGCGCATCTCGGCTCTGAAGATGCCACCCGCGAACCTATTAGGCCGTCGATACCGAAGCAGTTGACGGTCTGCCTCTTGCTCCCACATTCGCAATCAGCGCTCCACGCTGCTATCGCAAGCCCGGTGCCGAGACCAATACCGTTGGCAAGGTCCCTGGCGAACTTAGCCGGGTCTGATATAATCGACTCTCCGGTGGAACTTTGAGTCGATGAAAAGTCGGGAAGTACTAGCAGTCGATCCGC
Organism: Acidimicrobiaceae bacterium; assembly: GCA_013044385.1. Lineage (GTDB taxonomy): Bacteria > Actinomycetota > Acidimicrobiia > Acidimicrobiales > Acidimicrobiaceae > JABEUN01. Next base: position 12,353 of record JABEUN010000060.1, on the reverse strand, counting down.
GGTGCCACCCCTAGGTCCCGAAGCACCTCGTATTGCTTGGGATACGTCCTGAGCCAACCGTTCCTGGCTGATCCAACTGGCCGATCCACCGAACCAGGTGTCACGGTCGAGTTGCGCGACTTCAACTTGGACCGGAGCAGATGGTATCTGTGGATCCATGTTGAGCCTTCTTCGGACCCAGTCAGTTTCAGAGGAATCCCAGGTGTATGTGGGTCTCAGCAGATCGAACGCAGCTCCTCTGTCGACGAGGCGGAGGGTCTGGAGGCGAGCAGAGTCGGGGTACTTTCGATACGCACCCAACGATGACTCGGGGACCTCAGATGAGCGGGCTTTCCTGAGGGCGGCTATATCGATATCGGCCATCACGATGCCGGATCCTGTGTCGAGGCTCGCAATTATCGATCCGGTGGGTCCGAGGATCGACGTGCCTCCGGAAAACTGGAATCCGGACTCATTGCCACAGCTGTCTGCAGCTATGAGGTATATGCCGCTCTCGTAGGCTCTTGCCATCCAGACTGGCGAAGGTGCACGTTCTGCAATCCAGCAGGTGGGCAGGGCTAATATTTCGGCCCCGTGATTGGCCGCGATTGCGGTCGTCTCCGGATAGTCGACGTCCGCACAAATTGCCACGCTGATACGCCCAATGTCAGTGTCGACAACTCCTGGAGCTCGGTCCCCATCGGCGGCCCACAGCGGATCGCACACATAAGGGTGGAGCTTTCGATGATGTAGCAAGATACCATCCGGCCCTACCAGCGCCGCAGAGTTGTATAGCGCACGTGTGTTCGGATCGATTTCACAGAAGCCGACGCAGATGAGCGACCCAGTTCCTTTTGATATCGTGAGTATCTGGCTCATTAGGGCCCCATCCAGGGTTTCCGCGACGAGGTAGGCATACTCCGGGTTCGGGATCATGTAACCCGTGTTCCCCATCTCGGGAGTGACCACTAGGCGCGCTCCTGAAGAGATAGCTTTGTCTATGAGCGCGAGTAGAGTAGCGGTGTTAGTGGACTTGTTCCCGTAGACTAGGTCGAGTTGTATAGCCGCTACCTTCACCGACACAAGGCCCCCCAACTGTTCCGATGTTGTACTTGAAAGAGCGACATTCTGGTCTTACGGATCCCTATGTTACTTTGGGAATCAGTCTACAATTGCCCGCCAACCGGCCTGTGGCCTGCCCTAGTTAGCGTTTTGTCAAGGAGCCGTTAAATGCGAAACCCTGGGACTCTCACCCCAGGGTACTCATATCTGGATCAACTGTTAGCCTCGGCCGCAGTTGGGCTTTTTGCCGTGATTGGCCTTCTTCTTGGTACGTAGCCTGCGCTTGTTGGTTCTCTTTGACATAGGACGACCATCATAGTGCCTTCAACTTGGAACGCTCACGCAATGCTGTCCTCAGCGAAGGTGAAAATTAGACCCGAACTAGTTGGTCGTTGGTCGAATCTGGCATGACTCCCGGTCACCATTTTTAGGATCGGAGCACTCCTGGCCTAGCTGGTGGGGAAGCCTTCTCGTATAAGCTTCGGCTCACGGTAGGAGGAGGTGATCGTTTCAGCTAGCTTGAGCGGTCATCTCTAGTGTCGACTTCTGACTGGAGGAGACTTTGGCTTGGCTGCTTCGCGAGGGTGATGTGCTCGGAAGTGCAGAGGTTAGGTCTGGCCCCTTTGCGCTCTGGGCTTCTTACCCTGCGAAGAACAGGGAAGTCGTGTATGTCATATCCGACGCTAAGTTTACCCATTCGCTGCACAGAAAGGCCGACACCAAGGTGATCTTCTGCGATCGGAACATGAAGGTCCTCAAGGTCTCCGATCTTTCTCCTAGGAGGTTGTCTCCGATTGTGCCACGTTCAAAATGGGCGGTCATTGCAGATCAGAGAGTGGCTCAGAGTTGGCATATAAAAGTTGGTGACCAGCTGGAACTTCGAATTTGACCGAGCTCTCAGGTGTTGCGCCGGCTGAACTGACCGAAAAGAACTCGGGGCGACTCGTCCTATTAGGTACTCCGATCGGCAACCTGTCGGATCTGAGTTTCAGGGCGGTCGAGACGCTCAGAATTGCCGACCTCATCGTGGCAGAGGACTCGCGGCAGAGCCGGAAGCTGCTAACACACCTCGGAATCAGAAACAAGAAGATCGCGTCCCTTTTCGGCAAGGGACGCGTCGATGTCGATGCGGTGGTGGAACTTATTGGAACCGGACGGGTAGTGGTTCTAGTCTCTGATGCTGGGATGCCGGGCGTATCGGATCCAGGTGCAGACTTCGTGGGTGCCGTGCGGGCAGCGGGGTTGTCGCTCGAAGTGGTTCCCGGTCCGTCAGCGCTGACATCTGTGATCGCCCTAGCAGATTTTGACGTTACGGAGTTCCATTTTGCCGGCTTCCTTCACGCTCAGCGTGAAGCCCGAATCAGCTACCTTGAGCGGGCAAAGTCGATGGGTTTTCCAGTGGTTGCGTTCGAAGCGCCGCACAGAATCATCGAGTCACTCGGCGATATTTCATCGGTTTACGGGCCCGGACACCGCGTGCTCGTTGCCAAGGAGTTGACAAAGATCCACGAGTCGTCGGTGTCGGCCGAAGTGTCGTCGATACTCGGTTCCAAGATAGTCAACCCTCCCAAGGGCGAGTATGTGATGGTAATCTCGGCCACCACTAGGACAGTTTCATCCCACGTAGAACAGCAGAGGATTGCAACTGTCCTACTTAAAAGCGGGATAAAAGTGAAGGAGGCGTCGGTCGTACTTTCCGAACTGACCGGGGTCCCAAGGCGGGGTGCCTACGAACTCCTGCTCGTACTAAGAGGCGAAGGTATCTTGAATGACGACCAGTCCGAATGAGGTGCTAGTTTCTATGATCCTCTTGTCAGGAGTCGAAGCCGAGTCCGAGTCTGTCGAGCGTCTTGAGCCATCCGTTCCTGTCTCCTGTCTTGTCCTCCCGGCTGAGCGCCCACTTGGTTAACTGTATGACTCCGTATCGTATCGGCTCTGGCGGGAACGGAGCCGGTTTGGTCTTAACGAGTTCTAACTCTGTCCGCTCGGTCCTACCCTCATAGAGCATGTCGAGTAGGACGTTGGAGGCAAAACGCGTTGAGCCAACGCCCATTCCGGTGAAGCCGACCGAGTAAGCAGCCATATTCGAGAAGGCGCGCCCGAAAAATGGGAAAAAGCGCGAGCATGTGTCTATGGCGCCACCCCACCGGTGGGAGAAGTTGACGCCTTCTAGCTGAGGGAACGTGGAGTAGAAGTGGTTTGCCAGGACTTCGAAGGTTCTGTCCCGCTGGTCGAGTGAGTCATTGACAGCTCCGCCATAGTGGTAGATGGCGTCATAGCCACCCCAAAGAATCCGATTGTCCATGGTGAGCCGGTAGTAGTGGAACTGGTTCGACACGTCGCCGACACCTTGACGGTTTTTCCATCCGATTGACTCCATCCTCTCAGCTGAGAGCGGTTCGGTCGCCAACACGTAGTCGTATACCGGTACCACGTAGTTGCTGATCCGTTTGAGTAGGGGGGGAAATGCGTTGGTGCAGATAGCGACCTTCTGTGCGCTGACATCGGCGTAGTGGGTCTTGACGGTTAGCTGAGCTCCGTGGCGGGATAAGTCGAGCACCTTGGTCGACTCATAGATGTCGACACCCAGCTCCCTTATGACGCGTTCGAGCCCCCAGGCTAATCTGGCCGGGTTGAGCATATAGGTGGTGTCTTGCTTCCAGACCCCACCAAGGTATGTCGGCGAGTGGATCTCCCCCCGGACCTCTTTTGCGTCGAGCACCTTCACGTTGCTTCCAAATCGCGACTCTGACTTAGCTAGTTCGTCGAGCCATTCGAGTTCGTGTTCCTTTGTGGCTACCTCGATCTCGCCCGTCCTCTCCAAGTTGCAATCGATGCCGTAACGCTCCACCGTTTCGGCCAACTCCCGGAGATTCTCGAGTCCCAGATGTTCCAGCTTCGCCGCTTCATTTGGAAAGCGCTCCTCGGCGTTGGAAGCGCCGTGAGTCAGTGTCGAGGTGCAGAATCCGCCGTTCCTACCCGAGGCGGCCCAACCAATCCGGTCTGCCTCGAGAATGCACACTTCGAGATTTGGGTACCTCTCCTTGGCTAGAAGCGCAGTCCACAGTCCGTTATAACCCCCGCCCACTATCGCGAGGTCGTATCTCTTTTTTTCAGTGAGGCGTGCATGTGGATCCGGTGCAAGTGGGTCATCCAACCACATTGGAAGGATCTTTGCGTCACGATACGAATTCGAGCGCGTGGGTTTATGGAGGAAGTTCATGGTTCACCCCTAGAGGCAAGGCCTGGTATCGGATTATCTGGATAGGAGGGCGTAAGGACCACTCTGTAGGTAGCAAGTAGATATCGAGGCCACGGTGACGCCGCGCCGAAATGCGGCAGTGCTGAAACTAATGGGATGATCCCACCCTCTTCAAGTGCTATTTTTCTTCAAGTGTAGCTTGTCAATGCTGATGCGGTAGACCGAGGCGCTACTTAGGAGGCACCAGGTAAGCGATTTTCCATCCACGGTATACCAATTGCTTGGACCGGTTCGCCGAATGTCGGTGAGGAAGGTGCAAAAGCTGTTGGTGAGCGAGCTCCCTAGACTTAAGATGTTCCCCGTGGCCGAGAGCAGGGCATTGCGTTGACCGATCAGATTCAAGAGCGTTTTTATATAACGACACCTATCTACTATGTGAACGGAGTTCCCCATCTGGGACACGCGTACACCATGGTTGCAACCGACGCGTTTGCTCGTTGGCATAAGTTGATGGGTGACGACGTCTTCTTTTTGACCGGTACTGATGAACATGGATTGAAAGTTGCCCAGGCTGCTGAGGAGCAGGGTCTCTCGCCAATCGACTGGGTTGACAAGGTCTCGCAGGGATTCGTGGAGGCGTGGTCGAAGTTGGGTATCGACTACGACGACTTCATTAGGACCACCCAGAAGCGTCACTACGAGACCGTGTCCGCATTCATGCAGACCATCTACGACAATGGGTATATCTACGAAGGTCCCTACGAGGGGCACTACTGCATCCCCTGTGAGGCTTACTATCTCGAGTCGGAACTGCTGGAGGGGGCGTTGTGCCCTATCCATCAGATTGAGGCGAAGGTGATGCAGGAGTCGAACTACTTCTTTGCCCTGAGCCGACTCACAGAGGATCTGCTCAGTTGGTATCGTGATAATCCGAACGTGGCAATCCCCGAATCAAAGCGAAACGAGGCGCTCGGATTCATCAAGGGCGGGCTCGAGGATATATCTATCACAAGGACCTCGCTCAGGTGGGGAGTTCCCGTCCCATGGGATCCGGCTCATGTATTCTACGTTTGGTGTGACGCACTTGTGAACTACGCGACAGCGATTGGATTCGGGGTCGATCAGGAACGATTTGAGCGTTGGTGGCCCGAGGTGCACCACGTACTCGGCAAGGACATACTCCGATTCCATCTGGTCTGGTGGCCCGCAATGTGTATGGCCGCCGGAGTTGCCCCGCCGAAGCAGCTGATAGTACACGGGTGGCTGTTGGTCGGCGGAGAGAAGATGGCCAAGAGTCGGGGCAATAAGGTGGATCCACTTGAGCTGGTCGATAGCTTTGGGCTGGACCCAGTTAGGTATTACCTCCTTAGGGAGACACCTTTTGGAGCAGACGGTGACTTCTCATACGAGGGCCTGATCCAGCGCTCCAACTCTGAACTGTCGAACAACTATGGGAATCTTCTCTCCAGGGTCGTGGCAGTAGTGGTGTCAAAACTCGGAGGTGTCGCACCGAGTTCCTCTAGGTCTTCTGCTATCGCGGATGAAATAGTTTCTTTGGCCAAGGCGTCTGCTGACGCATGGCAACGCTTCATGGGCCACGAGGCAATTGAGCATGCTATCGAGATGATCAGGAAGACCAACGCATATCTCGAGGCGAACGAGCCTTGGAAGATGAGTGCATCGGCCGAACTCGAACAGATCCTCGGCGACGCTCTCGAAGTTCTGCGGATTGTCTCAATTCTCCTATACCCAGCGATTCCGACGACGACGGAGGTGGTCTGGTCGAGGATTGGAATGGCAGGGCAGGTATGTGAGCAGCGGACTTCGATCGCTCTGGACTGGGGGGGTTATCCAGGTGGAGCTAGGTTGGTCAAATCTGAGCCCCTCTTCCCCCGTCTGATGCTGGATTAGTCGTGGTACAGCAAACGAGAGGTTGGTTCGATACCCACTGTCACCTATCCCTAGATGAGGCGATAGAGAAGGCAACCCAGGCCGCAACAAACGGGGTATCTGGACTCTGCATAGTTGGCACGGACAGTCTCGATGGCCTGCAAGCCGTAGATTCGGCAGACAACGTAAATCGATTGGTGAGCGGCACAGAAGCCTACGTGGCCCTAGGTATTCACCCCCATGATGCGGCGGACCCGGTAAAGGGGGATCTCTCCAAGCTGGAGGATTTCGTCCAGGCTGGACCAAAACGGTTGGTGGGGATCGGGGAGTGTGGCCTCGACTATTTCTACGAACATTCGCCGAGGGAGAAGCAGTTGCACCACTTCGAAGCGCAGATCGACATGGCGAAGCGCTTCGGCCTCACCCTTGTCATCCATACCAGAGACGCTTGGGATGACACGTTCTCACTGCTCGACGATGTCGGTTGGCCTGAGCGGGTCATATTCCACTGCTTCGTTGGAGGACCAGCGGAGGCCGTGAGGTCGATTGAATCTGGCGCCTGGATATCTCTCTCAGGAATTCTGACCTTCAAGAACTCGGATGCTCTTAGGGAGGTTGCAAAGCTGGTACCCGAAAACCGCCTGCTCATAGAGACCGACTCCCCTTATCTGGCGCCAGTTCCATTTCGTGGAAGGCAGAACGTGCCCTCCTATGTTGCACACGTTGGCATGAAGGTCGCAGAGCTAAGAAATTGTGACGAAAGTCACATTAGGCACGTTTTATGGCAGAACTCTATTGCTGCGTTTAATATCGGCTGAGCAGGAGCAGAACCCAACCTCACTGCCTAAGATGCTACGAGTGTAGCAATTATGGCCCACTCCTCCGCCAGTTTTTGCTAGGCTTCACCCGAGCCGAAACGCCCAGAGTGGCGAAGTAGGTGAACTGAGCCATTGATTTGGCACAGTAGGACATATTGTCGAACGGAAGGATACAATCCTGAAGGCTGCAAGCCGCAGGAGAAGGGTCATTCTGGCTCCTATTGGAGTTGGATTCGCCGTGGTAGTGCTGCCTATGCTGCAGAACTCGCAACCCACCGTCAAGGTGGTGTCGCGTCATCTAGCAGCTGGCTCCTCCTTTGCGAGACCCCTCTCCTCATCCTCATTAACTTCAAACGTTACTCCATTAAGCCCGAAAGAAGGCGTCCTGCCGGTCGCCTACTCAGGCTCGACAGGTGGGGTTCCGGTCTCAGTAGTGCAACCGATCAGCTTTGAGCTCTCCTCATCAGCGCAGCTGATGGCGGCCGGTACTAGACCAGTATCGACACTGGTAGCACCAAGTGTCGTGCTCAAACCCCCACCACCTGCTCCGGTGGTGCCCGCCACGTTGGCAAGTACCTACATCGTTCCGGAACCTTCCCATACGATCACCGGAGTTGCCTCATGGTACGGAGCTCCTTATGGTACGTGTGCATCTCCATGGATCGCCTTCGGGACTAGGCTCAGTCTCGTGAACCTCAATACTGGCGCCCAGACGTCCTGTGTCGTTGCCGATAGGGGACCGTATGAAGGTGGCCGAATTCTGGATCTCTCGGAGGGCACTTTCTCCAATATCGCATCGCCTGGGAGCGGTCTGATCGAGGTTCGAGCCAGCTGGTGAACCAGTGGAGGGCCTGACCAAGACCGAGCTTCTGAAGCGGTTCGCCGCGTCGGGCGTGTCGCCGTCAAAGGCTCTCGGTCAGTCTTTTCTTGTGGATTCGAATCTTGCTGAGCGGATCGCGAGGACGTCGGTCCCTGGGGAGCCAACCCGATTGATTGAGATTGGCCCAGGGGCCGGGGCTCTTACCATTGCCATCGCCCCCAAAGCGATATCGGTCCTGGCGATAGAGGTAGACAGGTATATCGTTCCTGTACTGTCGGATGTGCTCAGTGAGAGAGGAGTTTCAAACGTCTCCGTACTCCGGCAGGACGTTATGGACTTCAAATGGATCGCTGAACTAGTACCAGGTGAGCATTACACGGTGGCGGCCAACCTGCCCTACAACATCTCTGCGACCTTGATAGTGCGAATTCTGGAGGAAATTCCTGCGATAGATCGACTGGTGGTGATGGTCCAAGAAGAGGTGGGTAGGAGGATCGCTGCCAAGCCAGGAACTAAGGATTACTCGTCGGTGTCGGTGAAGGTGAGCTACTGGGCAGAGGCAAAGCTCCTCTTCAGTGTTGCTCCGACGGTCTTTTATCCCAGGCCAAATGTCAACTCGGCGGTTATAGAGATTGTACGTCGCAGCACGATGCCTGCGGTTCCAGACGGCATGTACGATGTGCTTTCGGCACTCGTTAGGTCTGGGTTCGCCAGTCGTCGTCAGATGATGCGTAGGTCGCTCGCCAAGCTTGCAGACGGTAACCTACTCGAATCGTTAGGAATCGATCCGACTCGGCGAGCCGAGACGCTCAGCCACGAGGACTTCCGTCGTATCGCTGAGGCGATCATCGCAAAGGACTTACCGGTTACAAACACGGGGGATTGAAGCAATGGTGTTTGCTGGAACTTCGACAGGTATCGCACCTGCGAAGCTGACGAAGTGGCTGAAGGTCGGCGAACTGGGTCGTGATGGCTTACACGCGATCGAGTCCGAGATGATTTCAGTATCTCTTGTCGACCATATAACGGTGACCGAGGGAACTGGAATGGACCTGCTCGACCCTTTCGGAGTTGTCGCAGAACGGCTAGCGGGATCCGGACCGTTCCCCGTCGACGCTTCGAATTTAGTAAAACGAGCAATGGACCTTTTCGGGGTCGATGCACACGTAGAGCTTGAAAAGTCGATTCCTATTTCGGCAGGTCTCGGCGGAGGAAGTTCCGATGCGGCGTGCATGTTTCGACTACTTGGTCGAGCAGACAGTGTCGAGTTGGCCATGAAGTTGGGCTCAGACATTCCATTCTGCCTCAAAGGTGGCAGGGCGATCGTGTCTGGCTACGGAGAGAAGGTGGAGCAACTCGACTACGTTGACGAGCAGTTTGCACTTCTCTTAGTGCCGGTTGCGATCTCGACCAAATTGGTTTATGAAACGTTCGACAGGGTGGGCGGTGAAGGTCAGAATCACCTATTGAAATCAGCACTCGAATGCTCGGCCGAACTTGCGGCCGTCTATGACGAAGTCTCGGAACTGGTCGGTATTCGACCACATCTGGCGGGTAGCGGATCCACCCTTTTCTATGAATTAGACGTTGTCGACTGGGACGATCTCATAGCCGGCTTGCTCGCACGCCACCACCGCACGGCGCCCGGATGGTTCCAGTTTGAGGCGTCTGGCCTCACCGTGACACTCGTACGGGTGAACACCTTGCCCCCGGAGGTGGAGGCTTAAAGTTCAGTGCCCCGGACTGCTTCTCAGCAGCCGGGGCAGTTGGTTCGGAGAACATGTCGAACCGAGATGATCAGGGTGAAGCTATAAACAGGGGACGGACTTCCCGCCCTAAGTTACTTTCCAGCCCTACGCTGCCATCTGGTCTTCTTCAACATCTTCTTGTGCTTCTTCTTGCGCATACGCTTGCGCCGCTTTTTGATTAGTGAGCCCATGGGGACTAGAGACTAGTTGCTTTTGATTGCGCTGCCATACCGGGCGAAGCTCCTGCACCGATTCTGGTGACAATTGTGCTGGAGCCCTGTCATCATAGGAGTTGGAAACCGGGGAAGTCCGCGTGCGGTAACGGAGCTGTGCCAAGACTCTAGAGTTCGTCGAAATGGTGGTGTTGGATTCCCTCTAGCACGCCTCGGACGAAAGGAGCTTTGGCGAAGTAGACCTTGTACTTTCCTTTCAGGTGATCCAGCTCCTGGCTGTGGTTACCGACTATGACCCCGAGGGTCGTTCCAATCAACATCTCCTCGTCGTTTCCCGAATCGCCCGCCGTAAGTACGCGTTCCAGCGGGATTCCCCACTTGTAACTCAGATAACGAACCGCGTGACCTTTGGAAGCCCTTGCAGGAAGGGCGTCCAAGTACTTGTCACGGGAGTAGATCAGTCTGGCATGCAGGCCCATTTCTCGAAGGGCCCGATAGCACCGGTCGACGCCGGGAAATTGCTTAACGTCGACCATGTAGCTGATCTTGAACTCCCGCTGGTTGTTTTGGGTCTGGAGTCTCAATCCGGGAATCTTGAGCAAGGTCGACTGTATGTCCGAGCGCCGCCAACGGTCGGAGATATGGGTCGACCAACCGGGATCCCTTTGGAGTCTCGCACCGTAACTGATCTCACTCCCCACAGCCGATATGTAGACGTCCGGTAGGTCTATGCCGTGCTGCTGGAGTACTTTTCTGGCAGCATCTGCTGTCCTTCCGGTGGCGACCGCAAAGGCGACTGTTGACCTGTACTTCCCGAGCCAGTCGGTGAAGCCAACCAACCCCTCTGTATCTCCGAGCGTCGTCTCGTCGATGTCAATGACGATCATCTTGGATGCGCTGATCAACTTTGGACCAGAGAGCAGTTCGATCCTCTTTCGCATAGTCTTTCGCTCCGACCTGATCACCTTTGTGAGCAGCTTTGAGTACTTTGTGACGTGAGCTTCCCATGTGTAGTGTCGCTCAACTCCATTGATGCCGTTTCGTGACCACCATCGCCATTTCGGCCCCGAGTTGATGGCTTCACCGAGTGCGGATGCGATCGCAGATGGGTCCGAGGGATCCACTAGGAGTCCATTTCTGAGTCGTTCAACGATCTCCCTAGGACCGCCATCGTAGGTCGCAACGATAGGCAGGCCACTCGCTGCCGCTTCTATCAGTGTGAGGCCGAATCCCTCACCATGTGAAGCATTGACGAATACCCCACGCCTTTTGAAGGCCAGACGGTAAATGTCGGGTACGTCCTCGGGTGAATGGTGCTTGGGTAGTGAGACCCGACCATAGAGGTCATACTTGTCCACCAGAGCGAGCATCTCCCGGATCACCTCTGCCTGTGAGGACTCGAGATCGTCGATGTCGTCGCGATTTCCCGCGATGATCAATAGATTTGCGCGCTCCCGAAGTTCCCGAGACGACGCATAGGCCATGACGAGACCGGAAAGGTTCTTGCGCCTGTCGGCACGTGCGAGCGCCAATATCATCGGCTTTTCCGGGTACTTGAGAAAGTGGTCGATCTCCGTGCTGAGCCATTGGTTGGGCGTCCACCCCCTAGGTGGTGGATGGAACCTGCTCAGATCCATGCCAGGTGGGATTGTGACCATTCGGCTTCTGCGACGCACATGGTAGAGGCCGTACTGTTCCTCGATCTCCTGCTTCGAACTGGTGATAGTTGCAGACACGTCTGCAAGGAGCTGCTCTTCCACGTCGATGCGTTTCGAGATCCGGAAGCGTGCCTCGATCCGCTTGGGCGATATTCCCATGTCAGTCAGATAGGCCTGTTTGACGCGACCTAGTGAGTGCCCAGTATGGATGTGAGGTATTCCGAGCATCGCTGAGAGCTGGAGTCCGACGTAGCCTGAATCGGCGTAGTGAGTATGGATAAGGTCGGGAAGGACATGCTGTGATCGAAAGTATGCGATGCTTCTGTCGACATATTCGTCGAGATGACTCCAGAGCAACTCCTTTCGGAGGTATCTGCGTGGTCCACATACGAGACGGACGATCCTTACATTTGACTCGTCGAGCTGCTCGAACTCCTGTTGATAGTCTGGGGAAACATTGGCATCGAAGATTCTGCGCGTGAGGAGTTCCACTCGTGAGAAGGCCGGGATCTTCGATGTGGCTCGCGCGAGGTCCAGAACGTAGCCCACCTGACCACCTGTGTCGGAATCGTGGCCAAGCTCGAGTTCCTTGCCACGTATTAGTCCGTGGACACTTATCATGCAGACGTAAAGCCCTGTGTCGGTCGTCACTAACGCAACACCCCCTGCAGACAGGACTCCGGAAGTCCGCGCTTGCGGCCTTCCGAGCTGGAGGAGCTCCAGCCAGATCTTGTGGAACTATCCCCTGTAGATGACCCTAGTCCTCATTCTGTTCTCCGCTGCCAACGTGCAGGTCAGAGGTACCGTGTCGAACTTGGTCTCGGTCTTACTAATCTTGAGGAGTTTGATGGCGGATAGTTCAATTGGCAGAACGCCTGACTTTGGATCAGGAGGTTCCAGGTTCGAACCCTGGTCCGCCAGCTAGATATTCCCTGCTCACAGCCTACAATGAAAGATGACAGCGTCCTCTATATTTGAGCTGGTCGGTAGTTGGTCGGTAGTT
>JABEUN010000059.1 GCA_013044385.1 Acidimicrobiaceae bacterium | reverse complement strand
TCGAGCTGGGGTTGACGGCACGCCGGAGCGGATTATTCGGGCACAGCTTGATCGGTCGCTCTGGACGCCGCTTGCAGATATTTCACGACGTGACTTCAATGCTCGCCTACGAGCCACGAAGTCCTCTCCTGGGACCTGGAAGCCACAAGAGAACGTGTTGGACCGGATGCTTGGCAAAGAACTAGCGATCCTCATGTGGGCTGCGGAACCGGCGTCTTCGAAGGCGATCGACACAATTTGTGAGAAGTGGAGCGCGCTTCGTCCCGAGGAGCGCTGGTGGCTCTATTCAATGACCAGTGCGGAAGCTGGAGGGGTTGGAGATCGGAACCGTGGATGGAGGAAGGCGCTGTTCTATGCCCTCTCAGACGGTGAAGGTATGTCAACGGCTTCGGTGAAGATACCCGAGGCAGAAACATCAGAGAGGATGAGACTGTTCCTGTAAGGGGCTCGGTGAAACTATGACACAGAACGATACTGAGTCTACGGGGAACAAGATCGTCCCGTTCTCACTGAAGGATGCTCCAGCGCTGATTGAGAAGCTGTTGCCGGTACAGAAACTGTCGGTTGAGGCGTATAAGGAGAACATGGCGGCTGGAGGAAAGACCCTGGCCACTATGGGTTCCTATTGGAAGGGTCGTAAAGTCCTCGTCTTGAATAAGGCCGTCATCTTGGGGACGTTGCTTCCGGCGACTAACGATCTTCGAAAAGATCTTGAGATATTCGAGATGCTGATGGCGATGGATGCAGATTCGCTGTGGCGTCGGTTCCCTCGCTCAGAAGCCCTCAGCAAAGCGGCGAGCAACTTCAAAGCCGAAGGTTGGGATACTAGTTCACCAGAAGCGAAAGCAGCGAACACTCGACGGACCCTCGCACAAACGTCGTATCGAGAATCCGTTAGGCAAGTCGAGCGGGCCGAGTCAGTTGACCAGAGCTACCTCTATGGGCCTATCTGGGGCTCGGTCAATGCACATCTTGGAACGAATGCTTTCTCGTTTCCAGAGTTGACAGAGCAACTCGGCATGATGCGCTTTGGGCATCGCCCAAAAGTCGCAGACACCTTTTCAGGCTCCGGCCAGATCCCATTCGAAGCAGCTCGGCTTGGGTGTGATGTGTATGCCTCGGATTTGAACCCAATCGCAACCATGTTGACTTGGGGTGCGCTCAATATCGTTGGTGCGGATACAAGCGAACGGGCGGAACTTGAAGAATCACAAGAGCGACTCGTCAAGGTTGTCCGAGATCAAATTGATGCCCTTCAGATCGAATCTGACGGTGCAGGCTGGCGGGGGAAGGTGTACCTCTATTGCTTGGAGGTCACTGATCCAGCGACAGGGTGGAAGGTTCCCCTCATGCCTTCTCGTGTCGTGAGCAAAGGCTACCGAGTGGTTGCCAAGCTCGTGCCCGACTTCGCTAATAAGCGATTCGATATCGAGCTGCTTCAGAATGCGACCGACAAAGATCTCAGCGAGGCCACCAAGGGCACCATCACCGGCGGTGAGGTGGTGTACACGCTCGAAGGTGCAGAGCATCGCATCAAGCTCTCCACCCTTAGGGGCGATCACAAGCTTTCAGACGGATCGAACGCCAATCGCCTTCGGATGTGGGAGAAGTCGGACTTCATGCCCCGTGCAGATGACCTCTATCAAGAGCGTCTCTACGCCGTGCAGTGGATGAAAGATGGAGCAATCGGAAAATCCGAGAAGTCCCAATTCCGATCCGTCACCGAGGACGATCTCATACGAGAGCAGACGGTCAACGAATACGTCGCCGCCCATCTAGCTGAGTGGCAAGAGGCCGGTTGGGTGCCGGATATGCGTATTGAGCCGGGTGACAAGACCGACGAGCCAATTCGGACTCGAGGTTGGACCTACTGGCATCACCTCTTCAACCCGAGACAGTTGCTTACGGCGGCCCTCATTAATCAGCATTCGGATGCGAGGCTGAAGTTCGGGGTGGCGCAGGTGCTGAACTGGAACAGCCGGTTGAGTATGTGGGATATCCATGTCGGCGGCGGTGGAGCCGTCCAAAAGACATTCATCAACCAGGCCCTAAACACATTTTACAACTACGGTACCCGCGGGTTCGACAATGCCGCTCCTTTCTTGAAAGCCGCCTACAAGTCCTTCCCGTTAGACCAAAACTTGCACGCAGAGATTGAAGCTCTCCCAGCCTCTTCAATCACAACCCCCTTCGACATCGCAGTCACCGACCCACCTTATGGCGATGCAGTTAAGTACGAAGAAATCTACGAATTCTTCATTGCGTGGTTACGGAAGAACCCTCCACCGGAGTTCGCCGGCTGGACCTGGGACTCACGGCGAGCACTCGCAATCAAAGGCGAGGACCACAACTTCAAAACCGAAATGGTCGCTGCCTATAAAGCAATGACGAACTGCATGGCAGATAACGGGATGCAGGTCATCATGTTCACCCACCAGAGCGGCTCCATATGGGCGGATATGTCCAACATTGTGTGGGCTTCGGGTCTTCAAGTATCCGCCGCTTGGTACGTCGTGACCGAGACCGACTCAGCGCTCCGCCAAGGCCAATACATCAAAGGCACCATCCTCCTGGTACTTCGAAAGCGTCTAGATAACAAAGCCACTTCAAGAGACGAACTCGCTTATGAAATTGAAGACGAGGTGAAGTCTCAAGTCGAACTGCTGACTGGGCTGAACCAAGATGCCAAGGATCTCTATCGGGACGAGAACCTCTTCGAAGACGCCGATCTCCAGATGGCTGGGTACG
>JABEUN010000058.1 GCA_013044385.1 Acidimicrobiaceae bacterium | reverse complement strand
GACTGCAAGAGAACTTTGTAGGCGCGAGGCACGGACGACTGATCGAAGTCTGCTGAACTTTGGATGTCTAGCCTCAGCTCGCAACGCAGTTCCTTGGTACTGAGCCAGAATTCAGGGTCATCATAGCCCATTTCGTTTGGTCGGTCAGATTCGACTTGGAGCTAGTCCAGATCCAGCTATTCAAGTCCTTGGCAAAACCTTTGGATCTGGAAAGTGGTCGAAGCACCTATTCCGCCGTCCCCAGCTGTCGCTCCAACTCATCTAGTTGAGCCAGACGTACTTCGAGGCTCGGGTGAGTGGAGAAGATATTTCCAAGGCCAACTCCATTTGGCCTTATCGCCGGTGTGAAGTAGAAGGCGTTGAATGCTGATGCGGCTCGAATGTCCTTGGTCGGAATACGACCCATCTCTCCGGTTATCTTGATCAGGGCACTCTTTAGTAGCGAGGGCCGACCGATGAGGATGGCACCGGACCTGTCGGCAGAAAGTTCGCGGTAGCGGGACAGCGCCCGAATCAGCAGGAATGAGACCGCATAGACGATCGCCGATACGAGCATGATCGCGATCTCTGCACCGGCGGCGTTATTGTTTCCCTCCCTATCGCCCCCAGTAAACCACATCGCGTAGTACGCAAGTCGTGTCAACAGTCCCGCAACCATACCAAGGAAGCTGGCGATGGTCATGACTGCGACGTCTCTGTGGGCAACGTGGGAGAGTTCGTGGGCAAGAACCGCCTCGACCTCGGGCTTCTCAAGCCGTCTCCAAAGGCCTGTGGTGACACAGACAACGGCATTCTTCGGATTTCGGCCGGTTGCGAACGCATTGGGAACGTCGGTCTGGGCTATGGCGATTCTCGGCATCGGCATATCTGCCAGCGCACATAGTCGAGCCACGATCTGATAAAGATCAGGCGCGTCTGATTCTGTGACGATCTTTCCGTGCATCCCGAATAGGGCGATCTTGTCCGAAAAGAAGTACTGCACGAAAAGCAGTCCAGCGGCGATGACCAAAACTACAGAGGTCTGAATGCCGACCGAGAGGAGTATCGCCACGAAAACGACGTATAGGGCGCCGAGGAGGAAGACAGTTAGGAGCATCCGCGCCTGGAGGCCCTTGTCCTTCTGAAATCTAGTTTTTGCCACTTCGCAATTATCTTCCTTCTGCGTAAGTTATGGACCTAATTTTGCTTGGAATTCTCTGAGATCCAATACATCTCAATCCAAGGCTACACTCAGCCATGAATTCTTTGGTTGTCAGGCGGGTTCTGCAGACTTAGTGGTCGTGGAGCGCCGGAGGGATGGTCGTTGTTGGCGTTCGTGATAGCGATAGATGGTGAAGCGGGATCCGGCAAGTCAACGCTCGCTCGTGCCATTTCACAGGATCTCAACTGGCCTTACCTTTCGACGGGTTTGATGTACAGGGCAGCAGCTTTGGTGGCACTACAAAATGGCCTGGGACCTGAGCACGCAGCCGGACTAGCGGAGCGAATTTCGAAATCTGCGATCGTTGCCGAGGGAGATTCGATCACGCTTTCGGGGGTCGATGTCACTTCTGAGCTGAGGTCAGCTGAGGTCAACGGAGCCGTATCGCACTTTGCCGCATTGCCGGAGGTCCGCGAGAGCCTGCTCGGGTTGCAGAGGGTTTGGGTCGACGCAAAGTCCGTCATATCCGATGGAGTTGTGGTCGAAGGTCGGGACATTGGCACTGTTGTGTGCCCTTCTGCGCAGTTGAAGCTGTACTTGACCGCAGACGCAAAGGTAAGGGGGGAGCGCCGACCCGAGGAGGGCACATCTTCGCTACTTGCCCGTGACGTTCGTGACTCCGAGCGGGAGTTGTCGCCCCTGGTGGCTGCCGAAGATGCAGTCGTGTTAGATACAACCAACCGAGACGTCTCCGAACTCCTTGCAGAAGTAAGGGCCATGATCGATGAGCGCATGGGAACTCCTGTGGCGACAGAGTCAACCTCTGAAAAGGTCGAAGTCGCAGTACCTGATGCAAAGCCGACAAGATATGAGATCCGAGAAGCAAAACGGTGGGAACTGTTTATGTACTCGGTGGTGCGCACAGTTGTGGCGTTGATCAATCGCACATACTTCGGACTTAGACTAAAAAAAGAGGCGGACCTTCCCACCGGTCCGTTTGTGCTGGCACCGATTCACCGTTCCAATATCGACACCATGATCGTGGCGAGCATTACGCGCCGAAGATTGAGGTATATGGGCAAAGAGGCAGTCTTCAAGTTTCCTCTGCTAGGTGACTTTTTGGTGGCGTTAGGCGGTATTCCGCTTAACAGGGACTCCGCAGATAGAGATGCCGTGAGGAGGTCCGTCGAGGCACTTCAAACCGGCGAGCCCCTCGTCATCTTTCCAGAGGGACAGCGCCGCTCGGGCGACTTAGTGAAGGATCTCCATGAGGGCGCTGCCTACCTGGCACTAAGGGCAGGGGTGCCCGTAGTTCCGGTTGGTATTGCCGGTACGGAGCGGATATGGCGCAAAGGTGGAAAATTCCCGATTCCAGGTAGGAGTTTCATGATCTCGGGTCCCCCGATCTATCCGAAGCAGTCGACCCGCCAGTCAAGTTCAAGTGGCAGGGCTAAGGCGGTACCTCGCAGGGCTGTGTCCGAGATGACGGCTGAGTTGAACGCCGAACTTCAACGACTCTATGAGCTGGCTACCGAAGAACTCAAAAATAGGACCAAGTAACCCGGCCAGCTAGTTGATCTGCTGCAGCATTGGTTCAGTCGATCTTGAAATTCAGATCATCGCCTTGGGCTTTGCGAAGACCCTCGTGACCATGGGCTCGAAATGCTCCAGTGATTCGGTCGAATAGTCCGGGTCGAAACTTGTCTGATCCCACTCATCTGCGAACTTCTCGCCAAGTTCGAACCAAGGTTCAGCACTGTACTGACTCCTTGATTCAGGATTCAGACCGAAGTATCTGTAGTAGTGCCGACCTTGGAAATCCTGATGGGTGGGTATCACCTTGTAGACCTCATCGCTGACGTATGGCCTCAGAATCTCAGCCGCAATCCTTGGGTGGTTGGCGACAGATATTGCTTTGCCGATGTAATGACATAAAGATGCGACGACCATCTCCTCATCGGCGCCAGCACGTTCGGCCCGAGTCGCTGTCTGAAGCGAGTGACCGAGCTGATCGATCGCGAATCCGTCTACCACCGAGATCAAGGACCTGAGCATTTCTAGTATTGCAATCGGTGTGCCCGACTGGTTGTCCCTTGTTTGACGGCCGATCTCACGCCACTGCTGCTCGGTTGATTCATCCATAGAACGGAAGGTTGGATTTCGCTCTTCGAGGTCGACGGCGGCACGATCCCCAGAGTTGGGTTCGGCAAATGTATTCTCACTCAGGCCATTAGCCATATTCGGACCCCCAGTAGCAGTAAGTACTTTTGAAATAGCCTCTCATAAGTTGGAGGTGAGGTGAGGTGAGGTGAGGTGAGGT
>JABEUN010000057.1 GCA_013044385.1 Acidimicrobiaceae bacterium | reverse complement strand
TCCAAGTAGGAAAGGTTCCGGCACAGATGGGCAGTACCCATGACTTGCCCTGATCCCTCGCCTAAGTCCCAGTCGTGAATCAGACAATGAAGGACATCGATGCCGCCTTGTCAGTGACCACTTGACGGATCGGATCGTCCAATTTCGGAGGACTACCGTTCGATCTGGTTGCTGTGAGGAAAAGGTTCGCACCGATGGCTCGACGATAGAAACCGAATGGCCTTCTCGTACCTCGCTAACTGCCCAACTTTTCCAGGCCGAGGCCGTCGGCTTGAGCCCGCTGAAGGTCCATTTTGCTGGCAAATCCACCCCAGGGAATCGATTTACGCGAAGTCGAATATCTGCTATCCACTATTTCATCGATCTAATTTGACATATACCTTCTGGCGCAGCCCGCAATTGGCTACCTTTGACGAACATGGATCTGTCGACACCGCGTTTGTACGGCAATTTCAGAAAAGTTGCAAACGGTACTGCAACCAACAGTTGGTTGGGGTTTAGGTGCTCTGACCATCGGCTTCTATGCAATACAAGCTCCACCGAAGGAGAGAGTTGACACAAACCAGGGATTTGGCACACCCTCGGACGAATGGGCCAGAAGGGTCCCGTCCCGTAGTCAGATGGGCGAAGCTCATCGACCAATCACTCTGCATCGGTTGTCACGCATGTACGACGGCCTGCAAGTCTGAGAACGAGGTCCCGCTGGGAGTGACGAGAACCTACGTCAAATCGGTGGACGTAGGCGTGTGGCCAAATGCCCGAAGGGCCTTCCAAGTAACAAGGTGCAACCAGTGCGAAAACCCACCTTGCGTTGCCGCCTGTCCCACTGGCGCTATGTACCAAAGGGCCGATGGGATAGTGGACTTCGACAAGAAGCTCTGCATCGGCTGCAAGGCGTGTATGGCGGCCTGCCCTTACGACGCCATATTCATTAATCCAGAGGATCATTCGGCGGAGAAGTGCAACTTCTGTGCCCACCGAATCGAAATAGGACTTGAACCCGCGTGCGTCACGGTCTGTCCAACCCAGGCAATACTCATAGGAGACCTGAACGACCCGTCGAGCAAAGTTAGCCGACTCACTCACCGTACGCCAGTGCAGGTGAGACGGCCAGAAAAAGAGACTAGGCCAAAACTCTTCTATCGTGGAGCCCACTACACCACGCTCGACCCACTGGCTGCATCCCAGCCTCAGGGATCCACCTATGCATGGAGTCAGATACCGACAGGGAAGGGCCAGGTAAGCGCAGGGGTACACCAAAGCCACAAGAACTCCTCAGCGGCAGCTGTCATCTCCTACGACGTGGCACACTCTGCGCCTTGGGGTTGGCGGGTCAGCCTCTACACCTGGACCAAGAGCATTGCAGCAGGTGCATTCCTAGTTCCAGCACTGATCGCTATTTTCTCGTCGCTCAAATTCACCTCTGACCTGGTTAAATATGACGGTTCGGCACTGACCCTCATATTCCTCGCAGTCACAGGGGTACTTCTGATCTGGGATCTCAAACATCCACTCCGCTTCTATCTCCTCTTTACCCATCCGCAGTGGCGAAGTTGGCTAGTCAGAGGTGGGTTTCTGATAGCAATGTTCGGAGCAGTCGCGCTGCTGACGATCTTGAGCGGCCTACTCAACGACAGGTCGATGACCGAGGTTCTGATCGCCCCAGGAATCCCTCTGGCGACGATGTCCGCCGTGTATACGGCCTACCTTTTCGCACAGGCAAAGGCGCGAGATATGTGGCAGAGCCCACTTCTACCGCCCCACCTATTTATCCAGGCCACACTCGCCGGATCGGCCACACTGCTAATCCTAACCAAAGTCCTCCACCAGAACTCGACACCATGGCTCGCACGCACACTGGCGCTCAGCTGCGCAATTCACCTGCTCTTTGTACTAGGTGAGACGACAATGAGGCACCCAACGAGACACGCGAGGCAGGCTACTCACAACATGGTCTTCGGTCAGTTCGCAGCTACCTTCTGGGGCGGCATCCTCCTCGTCGGCATTGGTCTACTTGCTCCACAGTTGGGGGCCGTAGCTGCCGTCTCCGCCCTAGTAGGCCTGTTGGCACACGAGCACAGCTTCGTTCAGGCGGGCCAATCGGTTCCTTTGGCATGAGGACTGTGGGTGCACAGCTACCGGCCAACGACGGGTTTCAAAGACGCAGAACAGGGATGAGATGAACGACGACTTGAACGAATTGAACGGACGGTTGAAAGCCTCTAGACAGGAGGTCGAGGCCCGCGGCGAAACCTTCTATCAAGGTGCGTCGAAGATCCACCTTGGAGCCTTTCCCCCTAAAGAACGGTGGGACAACTGGGTCGAACTCGATTCAAAGTCCTGGCCAGAACGGGTTGAGCGGCGCTACCGATTGATACCGACTACCTGTTTTAACTGCGAGTCCGCCTGTGGACTGCTCGCCTATGTCGATCCAGACACCCACCAGGTCAGAAAGTTTGAAGGAAACCCGGAGCATCCTGGCTCCAGGGGTCGGAACTGTGCAAAAGGACCAGCGACGATCAACCAGGTGACTGATCCTGATCGGGTTCTTTACCCCCTGAAACGATCTGCAAATCGCGGAGGTGGAAAGTGGACCCGTGTCAGCTGGGATGATGCGCTCGATGACATTGCGCAACGTCTTAGGAAAGCAATCGTCGAGGAGCGTAAAGACGAGATCGTATGCCACATCGGCCGGCCCGGTGAGGACGGTTTCACTGAACGCGTACTTGCTTCATGGGGCGTGGATGGTCACAACTCCCACACAAACATCTGCTCTTCCGGTGGGCGGGCTGGCTGGCACTACTGGACTGGAATCGACCGACCGAGTGCAGATTTTGCGAATGCGAAGGTGATCTTCCTTATAAGCGCTCATCTGGAGACGGGGCACTACTTCAATCCACATGCGCAACGGATCACCGAAGCCAAAGAACGCGGAGCAAAACTCATCGTATTAGACACGCGGTTGTCCAATACCGCAACTCACGCAGATCACTGGCTATCACCACAGCCTGGAAGCGAAGCCGCAATCAACTTGTCAATCGCGAACTACCTGATAACGAGGGGTCTATACAACGTCGACTACGTACGCAGGTGGTGGAACTGGAAAGAGTACCTCCTCGCCTGCCGACCGGATCTTGAACCGACGTTCGAGAACTTCCAAATGGTGCTGGCCCAGCTCTACTCCGAGTACACCTTCGACTATGCCTCTAACGAGTCGGGAATACCAGTAGAGGTTCTGTCCGAAGTGGCGGAACTAGTTGCTGGGGCCGGCACAGCTTTGGCCACTCACACCTGGCGCTCTGCATCGGCAGGCAATCTCGGTGGCTGGCAGGTCTCCAGGACGCTGCTGATGTTGAATGCCCTTATGGGAGCGATCGCATCAAGGGGCGGTACTTTCCCCAACGCATGGAACAAGTTCGTCCCTAGACCCATCTATACACCGCCCCATCCAGACGTCTGGAACGAACTGTCATGGCCCACCGAATACCCACTGGCCATGAATGAGATGTCTATGCTGCTCCCCCATCTTCTCGAAGATGGCAGAGGAAAGCTAGAGGTCTACTTCACGCGGGTCTACAATCCAGTTTGGACCAATCCTGACGGCTTCAGTTGGATCAAGGCCCTCACAGATGAGACGAAGATCGGTTGCTTCGTGGCCCTTACTCCGACATGGAACGAAAGTGCATTCTTTGCCGACTACGTGCTACCGATGGGGCACGCCTCTGAGCGCCACGACCTGCACTCTTACGAGCAGTATGACGGCCAGTGGATCGCCTTCAGGCAACCAGTTACAAGGGTCTCCAGACAGAGGTCCGGTGAAGAGATATCCGACAGCCGCCAGAGCAACCCTGGAGAAGTTTGGGAGGAGAACGAATTCTGGATCGAACTCTCCTGGAGAATCGATCCAGACGGTTCGCTCGGCATCCGTCAGTACCACGAATCGAAGGAATTGCCAGGGGAGAAACTGTCCGTCGAGGAGTACTACAGCTGGATCTTCGATCACTCGGTGCCTGGGCTACCAGCGGCTGCCGAAAAGGAAGGCCTTACTCCAATCGGGTACATGCGCAAGTACGGCGCATTCGAGATCATCCGAAACCAGGGTGCACTGAACGAGCAAGCCGTTCCACAAGAGGAGCTACTTGACCCGAAAGTTAGTGAACTCGGTCGAGTCTTCACTGCATCGCCAAAGCCGGTGAGCCAGAACATCGTTCCGACCGGTGACCCCTCGGGCGACCAAGACGGTCGGCGGCCGGTCGGCGTAGTTATAGATGGCGAGATTAGGCGCGGCTTTCCAACGCCGTCTGGCTTACTTGAGTTCTATTCGCCCACCTTGTCTCAGTGGGGTTGGCCCGAATACGCGATACCGACCTATATCAAGTCCCACGTACATCCGTCACAGCTTGGTAAAGACGAGATGGTGCTCATCTCCACCTTCCGACTACCGACCCAGATCCACACCCGATCGGCAAATGCAAAATGGCTGGACGAGATTGCCCATACGAACCCGGTCTGGATTAACCCAAAAGATGCGTACCGACTTTCGATATCGGGCGACGACTTGGTGCGAATCGAGACCGAGATCGGTTACTTCGTAGGCAAGGCTTGGATAACGGAGGGCATCAAACCAGGTGTCGTCGCCTGCAGCCACCACATGGGCCGATGGAAGCCGATGGAGCAGACCAAGGGACAAGGTCAGATGATGAGGACCGTCTCGATCTCCGAAGACCGACCGGGAAACTGGTCGATGCGCCCAACAGCCGATGTCAAGCCGTATGATTCAGACGATCCAGACACCTCAAGGATCTGGTGGAACGACGTTGGAGTTCACCAAAACCTCATCTTTCCCGTGCACCCAGATCCAATCTCGGGAATGCACTGTTGGCATCAGGCGGTCACTGTTCGGCGAGCTGAGCCAACGGACAGCTACGGTGACATATCAGTTGACATTGAAAAGTCACGCGAGGTATACCTCCGATGGCTCGCCAATACCCGAACAGCCAAAGACGTCTCACCTGACGGGACCAGGCGACCAAGGTGGCTCATGAGGCCACTAAAACCAACTACAGCCGCATTCAGGCTGCCCGGGTCTGTCGACAGATGAGCAAGCACGCTTCGAGCAACACTGAGCTCATCCGCGCCCTAGCGCACATCTGCACCGAACCAGTCCAGTCAGGCGAGCTCATGGAAATGCTCGGCATACCGCTGATCACTATGCAAGAGCACACCGAGACCTTCATCTTGCAATTAGTTCCAAACGCGTCGATCTACCTCTCGAGCACCGGAATGTTGGGTGGCGAATGGGCCAGCAGGATTGGCGGCTTCTGGCGCACCATCGGTATGACTCTTCCAGCAGATCCGGACCAACTTGGATTGCTCCTCGAACTCTACGCCACCCTGATGGAGCAGCATCAACTGGCAGGAGAAGACACGAGACATGGTCGGGCAATTGAAAAATCGGCTGCGGTTCTGTTCACCGAATACATCATCTCTTGGCTACCCGCCTACCTCGTTACCCTCAAGCGCATTGTTCACAAAGATTCCGGGCTCTATAGCTGGGCACAACTTCTTTTATCCGCTATCTCCTACGAGAGTCGACTGCATCCACATCAGCTGCTGCTCAATGATCTGCCGACCGCCGAATTTGAAGAGCAGGAATCAGACGACCTCCTTCGGATGCTCGTGACGCCTAGGAGTGCAGGCGTGATCCTGACCAAGTCCGACCTCGTCCAGTTCGGATCAGAACTCGGTCTCGCTTGTCGAGTTGGTGAAAGAGCCTTCGTCTTGAGGGAGCTGTTCGGCCAGGACCCAAAGGGCGTACTTCAACAGATCTGCCTCGGAATCAATCGGTGGCTTGTCGACCTAGAGCAGCTGTCGGCCGAGCATGGACTCGATGCCAAGCCGTGGATCGAGACTTCCCGATCCACCTTCGACTTCCTGAACACCTTACAGAATGCTACCCCACTGTCGATGACCCATTCCTAAGAAACCTCATGTCCGAGTGCCCGCACCTATTTGAGTTGCTCGGCCCTGCCGGGCAAACTGGACAGGTCAAGTTTCGGAATCACCAAAACTTGCCACTTCGACCGGCAAGATTTGTTCCGGAACAGGTACTTGCCGCCGTACTTCTCGAACGCTCCTTGGTCGTCAAGCAACTTTCGTGGGCCCGGTCCCCCACTGCGTGGTCGCTCATGCACCTGGTGGCAAGGTCCCAAATACTACTGTCGCCGCCCGACGAACGCCGACGAACGCTAGGAGTTTCGCCCGCCTCTCAAGGCGTACGCTCGATGGTCACACCTCTTCATGTCGTCGGTATGATCATCGCTGCGCGACTGGAGAGCGCAAATAAAAAGCGACTGTTGGAATCCTCCCTAAGCTAGTGATCGATGGACGCACACCGTGACGAGTCGCCTATACCGTCCTCGATAGCTGACGGTCGCTACCAAGTTGTTGGCAGGATTGGCAAAGGTGGAATGGGCGAGGTCGTCGAAGCTTTCGACACCAAGTTAAAATGGCCGGTCGCGATCAAGTTTCTAAGACCGGATCTGACAGCTGAGCCACGACTTCGCCGGCGCTTCGAAATCGAAGCTACCGCCGCTGCCCGCCTTTCCCACAAGAACGTCGTAACCATCTTCGACGTCGGAGAAGACCACGCTCGCCCATTTATAGTGATGGAGCTTCTGAGCCCAGTGACACTCGCCGATCGAATCCGCAATGAACAGCTTCCACTCGATACATCCATTGTCATTGGCAAGCAGCTGCTGCTTGCAGTCGAAGTCGCACATGGGCAAGGAATCATCCACCGCGACATCAAACCTTCGAACGTACTGTTCGGCAAAGATGGCGAAGTCAAACTCTCGGACTTCGGAATCGCATCCATCATCGATGAGCAGCCGGGCGCTCCGGATGTAACATTGACTTCCGAAGTCCTCGGTACCCCCAGCTACTTGGCACCTGAACGCGCCAGAGGAGAGAGGCCAGCAGCAAGCTCGGACCTGTTCTCGATCGGTGCTGTCATCTATGAGATGACGACCGGCTTCAAGCCCTACAGAGGTGACACCGCCTTTGCAATAGTCATGTCCGGCCAGTCGGGAATATTTGAGAGCGCCTCCGCCCTGAATCCAAAGCTCACTAGAGATTGGGATGCATTCTTTTCCCGAGCCCTCGACCCCGATGTAGAGAACCGGTTCCAGAGTGCAAAAGAGATGGCTGCATCGCTAGACAATCTTTCTGGAACAACCGACGCAACTGAGATCTTGCCGCTATTTGGGGGCCAGTGGGGGATCCAGTCTGCCGCAACCGACCTCACTGAACCGCTGAGTACATTTACGTCCAACCAGTCCGGAGAACCGCCTAAGACTGGATTTCTGAGCAGTATGGGACGATCCAAAGAGGTAGCCGCTGTTCTAGCTGCGGTGGCTCTGGTGATAGCTCTAGTCGTCTGGTCCGCAGTGGGTACTGGGGGCTCCACACCGCAGCCCAGTACTCAATCGACGACGGTCACAACCTTGACCACTACAGCTCCGTCGACTTCAACCTCGGTGCCCACAAGCACAACCTCGCCGCCACCCCCCGGTCAGAATGGTTCGACAATACGGCCACCTGGTAAGGGAAAGAAGCATTAATAGCTTTAGATCTACACATCAAAAGCAAATTAATCGCCCCATCACAGCTTCATATCCGGAATCAACCATTAGGTGGCACCAACTCCTCAAACTCCGCCGATCCAACTCCGACGGGTAACGAGTGTCCGTAATGTCGAATCGCAATGAAACCTAGAATTGCCCAGCTGGACTGGGGCACCTCTCATGTGGGCCATGTTAAGCCCCATGTCGGGCGAGGCTCCCAAGTGGTGTAATGCAACTCAAAGGCTGGCTGGTAAAAATTGCACTCATGAGGGAGCTCCAGATGTGGCACTTGTGGCGTCGGAAATCCAACGTAGGAAGGTGGAAAATGGCAGAGTCGAGTGGCTCCACAGTGTGATGGCTCTCCCAGACGGTAAGGTCATCCACTGTCCCGACCACATCGACCGCCTGCAGTCGAATTGGATGACAGAATCTCAATGCTTCTGATAGTACGACCCCCTCACCCATCCGAGCTTCCACGAAGTTTGACGCTGCGTATAACAATCCGGTCAACTTTCCAATGCCACCGAGCTTCACTCCGCTCCGCCAGCGAGGCATGTCAATCCAGCGCCTTTTGGACCAAAACCCGAAGGAAGTTCCTCTGAAATCAGCGACAGCCTTTGAATACGCAGAATATTGCGCATTTCACAACTGAATCAGTAGGGTATAAGCATGGATACCAACGATTCAAGTACATCACACGATAAAGGGGCTGTCGATCTGAATAATGCTGCGGAGTTCGGAAAAGTCAGGGCGGCGCGGTCCTCCGACATTGATGGAATCGTCTGCACTCTCACATCGGCGTTTTTAGACGATCCGCTTTGGGGCCCCACATTTCCAGACGAGACCCGCCGCTCCGAGCAGGCATCGGCGTTTTGGCGGCTACTCGCCACCTCCGCAGAGCGATACCCCTGGAGCTTTGTAACCGAGCGGGTTGAATCGACCGCGATCTGGATACCTTCCGGCGGAGATGAGTTGACAAGCACGGAGGAAGACACTTTTGAGGACTACATCGTAGAGATCGCGGGCCGCCAGGTCGCTGATACGATTCTCGCAATCAATGAACTCTTCAGAGAGGCCCGTCCGAGCGAACCACATCACTATCTGAGCTTGCTCGCTACGCACAATCAACACCGCGGCCACGGAACAGGTATGAATCTTCTACGTGAGAACCTTGCACGCATCGATACGCTTGGCGTAGCGGCGTACCTTGAGTCGACCAACTCCGCCAACAATGAGAGGTATGAAAGTGTCGGTTTTCGCCGCCATGGCAGCTTCGCCACTCCATCGGGTCATACCGTAACGACAATGTGGCGATCGGCCAACAAATAGAAGCGGAAGCGTCGACGGCAAACTCTGGCAGCAACTTCTCTGACGACTGAAGTGCTAGCTTCCTTTCACGGAGATTCGCCGGCTACGAGACGGGCTAGTCCAGCCCGTAGGAGGTTACGGGCGAAGTGGGCCTCGTGCCCGTAGCGAACGCATCCGAACACCGCCTGTTTGAACCGGTTCTCCTTGGCTGCGTGCCCGCACCTTCGCATCGGTCGGAGGTGTGCAGGGGGTATACGACGATCACTATACGACCAGCTTCTTCCGCTTTGGCGCACAGGATCTCGAAGAAGACCCCGAAACCCGTCAAGCAGAATGAGACGCTTGATGCTCAGGCAGTGATCCGCGCCTCCTCCTCGTCGAGATCAAACATGGGTCTGCCAGACTTCGAAGTGAAATGCAGCCATCCAACTGCCCGGTCGTAGTCCGCAAGCCGATCTCTTTTGTTCTCATCTCGGCAGTTACACGTCTAGACGGGGCTACCGGAAACAGGATGCAGCATGACCGCACCATACATCTCGCATTAGCTCACTCACAGCTTAGAGCGTTGACAAATGCAATTCTCGACGACGACCCACCGACAGTAAAAGGGCATCCGCTGGTTGATGGACACTGGCCATGGTAGGTCACTATTTGAGCCTCCATAGGTCGAAATGAATCCACGGGCGACGACTCAACTCCCAACTACTTCGCGTCTCTAAACCAAGTAGACGAAAAATTCGTAGAAAATTCGACAGAGATTGAACCGTAGGTGCCACTCCTTCGTCTTTGAAGTAGGCACAATGAGTCGATAAACGTCGGCAAGATCAGGAGCAACATGAAAAGGAACTTTAAAGGCCGTCGACTGCGGTCTCGAATCTCAGTAGGTAGCGCAATCGTGTTGGCAGCGTCAGGTGCGATAATTCTCTTGCCGAGCGCTGCCAACGCCTCAACCAACACAACTCAAGGGGTGTTCAATCAATTCACCGATACGGTTGTTGCATCCAATTCCAACGCGTCCAATGGAGACACGAATCCATATGGCATCGCTGTGATACCAAAGTCAATAGGAGATCTGGTAGCAGGAAACCTATTGGTAGCTGACTTCAACTCCTCGGCGGGAACCTCAGGAGCAGGGACCTCAATTGTCCAAGTCAACCCCACCACGGGTGTTACCACCGATTTCGCAACTGCGGCGAGCCTAGGAGCGGCAGCCAACATTGCCGGAAGCATGAACTCCTACCTCACAGGGCCAGTCGACATCGCGATCAACCCTGCTAACGACATAGTCTGGCTGGTTGATCAGGGGCCAGCCGGTACGAACTCTAACTACCTAGTCATCTCGCCCACCGGCGCTCTAATCGATACGGAGGCAAACTCTACCATCTCAGCTCCCTCCTCCTACGGAAATCCCTTCAGCGGCGCGTGGGGCGCAGCCTTCGGAAGCAACGGCACTAAAAGCTCCTTTTACTGGACCAACATCGCAGGTAGCGCCTCTTCCGGCGGTGCGGGAGAGGTCTGGAGAACTGATCCAGTTGGGCCTACTCTGAATAAAAATTCCATCTTCGTCCCGCTAGCTATTGGACTGCCAGCTTCGGAGTCCGCTCTGACCGGGCCGAAGGGCGAAGTGTACGACCCGAATAATGGAACCCTCTACTTCACCGACTCCCAAAACAACACCCTGTATGCGATTCCAAACGCGGCTACCCTAACCGCACCAGTCACACCGACGGTCGTATATCAAGGCGGACTACTGAACACACCACAAGACCTGACCTTGGATCCCAAAACGGGAGTACTATACATCGTCAACGGAGCAAGTGGCTCCGGTCTCACCAACGGAATTGTCTCACTCACCACAAATGGAACCGTAGTTGGCCAAGCAGATCTGGCTCCAGCTGAAGCTGCCGGGGGACTGTTCGGAATCGCTGCAACCACGAATAGTGCTGGAAGAACAGTTCTATACTACGACAACGCCAACGACTCGAACATCCACGCATTGACATCCGTGGCCGCCAGCGGATACAACCTCGTGGCGTCCGACGGCGGAGTATTCAACTTCGGAAATACTCCCTTTCTTGGGTCCAGCGCTGCGACCCACCTCAACCAACCAATAGTTGGTACCGCCTCTACGCCAGATGGTAAGGGGTACTGGCTGGTGGGCTCTGATGGTGGGGTCTTCTCGTTCGGTGATGCTTCGTTCTACGGATCTACCGGAGCGATGGCTC
>JABEUN010000056.1 GCA_013044385.1 Acidimicrobiaceae bacterium | reverse complement strand
TCGAGGCCGTGCAGCGATTCGACGGAGCTAACCGAATCCCCGCCTTCGACTAGGGCCGCCAAGGCCTCGTCGTAAGGCAGTTCGATCTCCTGCCCAACCGCAAACTGAGTGAACAGGGTGTCAAGGATTGATCCCGCCAACATCTGCCAAGTGGGTGGATTTGGATGGCGAAGATTAGCCTCGAAGTTAGCCTCGCAGGCTAGGACTCGTCTGACCTTATCTTTGGTGATCCTTATTCGCTTCTGGTGGATGCTACTCAGATCGAGCCTGGCGAAGCGATCTTCTAGGAGTGGCTGCAACTCAGTTGACCTGCTGTCCGTCTGCATAAACTGGACCTCGTCGAGTAGCTCTAACAACTTGGAAGCTTGAGTCCTCCTCAGCACTAGTTCCATCTGGAGGGCGCTCCTTTTGTGGGCATGGCGACGGTTCTCTTCTCGGAAATCCGGAGTAGGGGTTGCCTAGCCGAATCGTAGCCTTCAGGGGTTAAGTGCACTTTCCCATTCTGACCTGAACTTGTGACCATCTATGCCTACTCCGCCTGGCTATGGTCAAATCATGCGGAGTCGGGCCGGTTTGTTTCAATAGGCTGAGTCGAACATTCCATAGATACTCCGGCTTAGAAGTGTGCGAACTCATTGCACCGTGCAGGCGACGTAGGGCGGATCGTGGTGCACCGTGGATCAATTGTTGCGCCGATGCTGATCGCCTTTGTGTTGCCACCACGCCGCAGAAATAGACCTTTACCTGGCTCTACGGAGGAATTCCGATCCGGTCGGCTCTTGGCGATCTCGATTGGCGAGCGCTACTTTCGCGGCTACAACAAACTTGACCCTTACGTGACATGGTGAGCCGATCTTGACAGGTTCGAGTTGTTTGAAATAGTGTCCATTGCCTCAGAAGCTCCTTGACTTAGCGAGTTTCGTCCCGGCTGAGCGCCGTTGTAGGTGGAAGTTTGGCAGACTTGAGTAATTTCGCGCAGCTGGACATTCCGGTCTGCTCTGCCTCGTCGGGCAGAATGGCTTAGGGCGTGTGGTGTATGGGAGGCTCGTGTGGGTGCAAGACGTAATGCCCTTGCGATTGGCGGGCAGATGCCGGTGGCCATAATAGGGGCGGGCTTCGGTGGTCTGTCCATGGCAAAGCGCCTTGAGGACCGTGGCATCGAATACGTGATATTCGAAAGGTCGGATGAACTCGGTGGTACCTGGAGGGACAACACGTACCCGGGTTGTAAGTGTGACGTCCAGTCGGCGCTCTATTCGTTCAGCTTCGATCTAAATCCCAACTGGTCACACACCTTCCCCGAACAGCAGGAGATCTTCGCCTACATGAAGGCTGCGGCTGTCAAAATCGGTGCGCTAGACCGGATTCGCTTTGGCGACCCTCTCCGATCGGCCAGTTGGGACTCTACTTCTGGTAGGTGGGACCTCGTGACTGAGAGCGGTAGATATTCCGCGGGGTCATTGGTACTAGCGGTGGGACCGCTGAGTGAGCCGAGACTGCCGGAGGTGCAGGGGAGTAACGGATTCGACGGGACCATTTTTCACTCTGCAAGATGGGATCACGAGGTCGACCTAGTCGGTCGGAAGGTGGCAGTAGTAGGGTCGGGAGCCTCAGCCATTCAATTCGTTCCGAGAATCCAACCGTTGGTGTCGGAGCTGTATCTGCTCCAGAGGACTCCCCCTTGGATACTGCCGCATCTTGACCGGCCGCTCAAGGTTTGGGAACGAACGGCGCTTAGGTATTTTTCACCTCTCAGGTCGATTTTGAGGCTCTACTACTATCTCCAGCGGGAGTTACTGGTGTTGGCTTTCATAAAGGATCCGGCGAGGATGAGCGCGGCGAAAAAGATGGCACTGTCACACCTCACCTCACAAGTTTCGGATCCCGAGCTGGTCCGTCAACTTACTCCAGAATACGAACCCGGGTGCAAGCGACTACTTTTGTCCAACGACTACTACCCATCGATTCAGCAAAGCAACGTCCAACTGATTCCACACGCTCTGACCGGATTCACCGACCGGGGGGTGGTCTATCAAGACGACAAGGGATCCGAAGTGGAAATCGAGGTTGACACGGTCATTTTTGCTACCGGGTTCAAGGTGACCGATCATCCCGTCTTCTCCACCATTGTGGGACGTACCGGAAAGAGTCTTTCGCAGTACTGGGCCAAGACAGGGATGGTCGCTTACTGCGGTACGACGGTTCCTGAATTTCCGAATCTGTTCATCCTCGCTGGTCCGAACACCGGGATTGGTCACACATCCCTAGTGACAATGATTGAAGGGCAGGTCAGGTATGTGGCCGGGGCGCTCGACCTGATGCTGGAGAATGGCGGCGTGCCACTTGAAGTAAGACAGGATGTGTTCGAGGCGTACAACGCTGAGGTGCAACAGAAGATGAAGTCGACAGTGTGGACTACCGGGGGTTGTGGAAGTTGGTACCTCGACTCCGAGGGCAGGAATACGACCCTGTGGCCAGACTTCACGTTTCGATTCCTTAAGCGTACAAGGCGGTTCGATGCGGAATCCTACCGGGTTGTCCCAAGGAGCGGTAAGCATCTCCAAGGTGTCAAGATCGGCCAATGAGTCGTTGTCGATGATCTACAGGGACAGGACGGGTTCACGTGGTATCTAAGCGCTTAGGGTTCAGCAGGATACTGATTGCAAACCGTTCTGAGGTTGCACTACGGATAGCTGACGCCGCCAGCCAGTTGGGGATCGAGACGGTGACCGTCTACACCAGATCTGAGGGATCGCAACATTCTGGCCATGGTGATCTCCATGTGGAGTTGGCTAGTGATGGACCTGCGGCATATTTGGATGAGCAATCGCTGCTCGATCTTGCAAAAAGGACTGGGTCCGATGCGGTCCATCCGGGTTACGGTTTCCTGTCTGAGTCTTCGTCCTTCTGTCGGTTGCTGCAGGGGGAGGGCATTGGCTTCATCGGCTCGCCGCCCGAAGTACTCGACCTATTTGGAGACAAACCGCGCGCCAAGGCGTTAGCCATGTCTTTGGGCGTTCCGATTCTTGAGACCGCCCTGATCAAAGAGAGGTCTAGTGCCAAGCTGGCAGTTAGCGGCCTTCTTGCTGAGCTTGGCTCGAGTGAGCAAATAGTCCTGAAAGCTTCGAATGGTGGCGGAGGAAGGGGCATCAGGATCCTTGGCACAGATGATCAAGTTGAGGCCGTATATGACGCCGTGAGGGCGGAGGTCTCCGTCGGATTCAGCGGTGATGGAGTTTTTGCAGAACGCTATCTCCCCAAGGCCCGTCATGTCGAGATCCAGATCGCCGCCGATGCATACGGAAACGTGGTGGCGCTGGGCTCGCGGGACTGTTCTGTGCAGCGCAGAAACCAAAAATTGATCGAGATCGCCCCCGCTCAGGGAATCCCTCCTGCAATGGAAGACCAACTGGTCGCAGAGTCGATAACTCTCGCACGTTCCGCTCGACTCGAGGGGCTCTGCACTTTCGAGTTCCTGGTGCCAGCTGGTGAGGCGGGATCGTTGGAACACTACTTCGTCGAGGCGAATCCGAGATTGCAAGTCGAACACGGAGTCACGGAGGAGGCCTATGGAGTAGATCTGGTCCAGACTCAGATACGCCTGGCAGAAGGGGCATCGCTCGTCGAACTCGGGTTCGACCCTGATATGCCGCCAACTCCTGATGGCGTTGCCATTGAGGTGAGGATCACCGCCGAGAGTGTGACAATAGACGGTCGATTCATTGCCGCCGGTGGAACGGTCGAGGATCTGACACTTGCGACCGGAGCTGGGATTCGAATAGACAGCGATCTCCGCAAGGGAATGGTTCTCGATGGAAGGTTTGACCCGCTGCTTGGGAAGTTGATCGTGCACTGTCGTACTGGCGGTATTAGAGCCGCAGTCGTGCGAATGACGCGAGCGCTGTCCCAGTTTTCTGTGGTTGGAGTCGAATCGAACACTGCGCTACTTATGGCGCTTCTTTCCGATCAAGATCTGGAGAATGGCAACTTCTACACCTCGACGCTGGAAAAGCGACTCGCAGATCAGGCAGATGGTTACAGGGACCTCTCAAGTGACGACCGTAGCTCCGCTTTGGATGGCGAAATTGTAGAGATCCGTGCTGAGATGGCTGCGACAGTCGTGTCAGTTGCGGTCTTGCCCGGGGATTTCCTACCCGCTGGTGGGGAGATCCTGGTAGTCGAGTCGATGAAGATGCACCATGGAATGCACGCTCCATTTTCAGCAACCATCGCCGAAGTGCGAGTTAGGCCGGGTCAAGTAGTCAGGGTCGGAGAGCTGTTGGCGCTGCTCGTGAGGGCGGAGTCGGAGTCGGGTTCGGAAGCTGGCCTCGATAATGCAGACGGGGAACTTAGAAGTGATCGGCGTGACATCGCAGAGCTGATGGAGCGGAGAAGGTCGATTAGTGACTCGTCCAGGTTAGAAGCCGTATCGAGTAGGCACCAGCAGGGGCGAAATACCGCTCGAGAGAATCTCGACCTCCTTTGCGAAGCTGAAAGCTTTGTCGAGCTCGGAGGACTGGCTATAGCTTCGCAGCGACAGAGAAGGACTGTGCAGGACCTGATAAGTAAGACTCCGGCGGATGGCCTGATTGGCGGTATCGGAAGGATCAACTCCGAGCTATTTCCTGCGGAAAGGAGCTCCGCCATCGTAGTCAGCTATGACTACACGGTTCTGGCGGGAACACAGGGGTATCAAGGTCACAGAAAGAAGGACCGTCTATTTGAGCTGGCAGAGAGGCTCAAACTACCGGTTGTACTTTTCGCTGAAGGTGGCGGGGGACGTCCGGGGGATACCGATTCATATGTAATCACGGGTTTGGAGACGATGGCTTTTGCACTTTTCGCATCTCTATCTGGAGTGGTCCCCCTTGTAGGTGTGGTCTCTGGCAGGTGCTTTGCAGGGAATGCAGCCTTGCTTGGAATCTGTGATGTGATCATCTCGACAGAGCACTCCAACATCGGCATGGGTGGTCCAGCGATGATCGAGGGAGGAGGACTCGGCGTATTCGGGCCTGATGACATTGGCCCCGCCAGCCTCCAGTATTCAAACGGCGTCGTTGACCTTCTGGTGCCAGATGATGATGCTGCTGTTGCGATGGCTAAGCGATATCTCTCCTACTTCCAGGGCCCTCTGCATCAGTTCGCTGCGGATGACCAGACGCAGCTCAGGAATGTGGTTCCGCAGAATCGGCTCCGCTCATACGACGTTAGAACCGTCATTAGCCTGCTGAGTGATGTTGGGTCGGTCATGGAACTCAGGGCTGGGTTCGGACATGGAATGGTAACGAGTCTCGTGAGAATTGGTGGTCATAGCGTAGGCGTCATTGCGAATAATCCTCGACACCTCGGCGGTGCAATCGACGCCACGGCCGCAGACAAGGCTGCACGATTTATGAAGCTGTGCAATGGATTTTCAATTCCGATTCTCTTCCTTTGCGACACTCCTGGCTTTATGGTGGGTCCTGCAGCGGAGGCGGAAGGGCAGGTGCGGCGATTCGCAAAGATGTTCACGGTTGGTGCTGCCCTCGAAGTTCCGTTCTTTACTGTTGCACTCCGCAAGGGTTATGGCTTGGGTGCTCAGGCGATGGCTGGCGGGAGCTTTAGGGCCCCGATCTTCACGGTCGGTTGGCCTACAGCCGAGTTCGGAGGTATGGGCCTTGAGGGTGCGGTAAGGCTCGGCTATCGTAAGGAGCTCGAAGCTGCGACCACTGATGAAGAACGGGAAGAACTCTTTAACAACCTGATCGCCAAGGCATACGAGAACTCCAAAGCACTCAATGTCGCATCGAATTTCGAAATCGACGATGTCATAGATCCTTCGGAGACGAGGGACAGAATTCTTGCCTTCCTAGCTTCAAGGACTGGGGAGAGCGGTCTAGGCCGTGGTCGAGGGTCGATCGATCCTTGGTGATTTGACCGCGTCCCTAGGAGCGGGAACTTGGTATTCATTGGATTTGGGGTCAGCGATAAGGGCCGTCTGGACCATACCCGCTCCCAAGTCGTCAACAAGGTCGGTCATTCCAAAGAGAACATCCCGAGTAGTAAGTTCAGTGCGCCCGTCGGCCACAACCGGCCTGGTCCAGGTGGTTGAAGCTTAAAAAGGGGATGCATGCTGCGAATATGTCGACGTCACTAGCTATGGATGGATCGGGAAAAAGTGACAGAAGTGGCAGTTCCGAACTCATAGCCCGACACGAGATCGGGGCGTCCAAAAAGGCGGTGAGGTATCTACCCATTTCCTTCGGGCCGCTTCGATCGGTGGGGTGACGCTTAGTAGTTTTAGTTGAATCATGAAGTACTGATATATGAACGTCAAACCTATTGCAGAGAGAGAGTCCGGAGTAGATGACCTCCAAGCCCGCTTGCTTGAGTAGTGACTTCACCACTGCGAACCTCCCAGCAAGGTGGGGTAGCAGTGGTCAAATGGGGGTCCGCCTGTGTTTGCGGATACCGTCGTACACCCTGGATGCCACCCGTCGACTCTTGGAGGATGATCACAGGGGTTGTGGAGTCTGAAGTACCATCGGTGAGTATGGCGATATTTACTACTTGAAATGAAATTTGCTGACACAGGTGAAGTACTTAACGTGCTCGCAGTGAGTGGCCACGTGGAAGTTGGCTGGGAACTTTCCTGTTCGGGCCGTCTCACTATTTGCGCACGACCACCTTGCTTTCTGGAAGGATGACCAAAAATCTGGAATGTCAAAGATAGGTAACGTTCCGATCTCCGCATGACAACTTCTGCTCGACCGTTGCGATAGAAGGTACCGCTTGGTCAACTTGTCGGAGGGTTTGAAAGTATGGGTGAGCATCCCACACTGCTTGTCCTCGGTGTGTCAAGCTCAGCAAACTCTCCATGCCATCTCGGAGTTGGAGTTCAGCGACAAGACAATTAGGTTAGAATAGTTGTGAAATTAGCTAGTTAAGTGTCTATAAAAATATCGGATACGTTCGTGGACCCCTGAATTTAATTTGCGGTGCTCACTCGGATGTCTCATTCAGGTGTGACCGATCAGTGATCCAAAAGTGACCGCTCTGGCTCGAAGTAGATCAAACAGGAAGGGTGAGTCGCTCATCAACCTCGAGTGAATTTCCAGAAAATGTAGCTTCAGGTTCAGAAGATCGGACAGGTCAATATCTGTCCGCTGGTCTTTTAAGCCTTGGGACGCCAGGTTTTAAATAACTGCGAGTCTTAGAGCTCTTGCTTGGTGGGCCGAGGTGAGTGGCGGTATCTGACTGCTTCAAAGGGCGGGTCTCGCCACATTCAGGTATGCAG
This sequence comes from Acidimicrobiaceae bacterium, assembly GCA_013044385.1. Lineage (GTDB taxonomy): Bacteria > Actinomycetota > Acidimicrobiia > Acidimicrobiales > Acidimicrobiaceae > JABEUN01. Next base: position 20,810 of record JABEUN010000056.1, on the reverse strand, counting down.
TTAGGGCAGGATCCAGGTCAGGTTGTTCAGGCAATTACGTCTAAGCGAGTTCTTGCCACACCAGCCAGTGTCCAGAACGGTTTAGTTCGTAAAGTTCCAGCGAAACGCCCGGATCGCAGGCCGCTATTGATGCGCTTGCTGGGTTACAGACCGTTACCAACACGCTGTCGGAGACGATGGTGGCGAAACAGCCGGAGTATAGGTTTTCAGATGTCGGGCGTGAGACCTGCAGTTGGACCTGGTTCGCAGCGGACTGGCTCATGACCGGATTCTGTGATGGGCCGAGGAGGACTTGGGGCCACAAAGCTCTGTCTGAGAGGCTCAGCCGCGTCGCTATGGAGCCAGCCTCAAGCCAGGCCCGAGTCGTCAGCAACAGAGAGTTGCGTACCTGTCCAGTTGGACTACTGTCAGCGGCAGAGACACCTGTTGGGTTGGGACATTTGAAGGGCGTGTTCCCTATCGGGGCAGGGTAGACCGCCTGGTTTGACTCCAGTGCAGCCTTGGCCGCGTCAATGCTTACGGATCCGCCTCCTGGGATGGTACTAGCCGAAGTCACTGTTGGTCCTGGCACAGCGCTGGATACCGTTGTAGACGAGGTCGAACTGGTCGGCGTGTTAGCGGCGGATCTAGTTCCGCAGCTGGCGAGGAGGAGTGAAAGCAGCAAGCCAGATGCGAGTCGGATGCCCCTTGCTCTGGCAGGGTGAAAGGTTTTGTCGGACATATGCATCTCTCCGAAGCTATACCCAGAGAGACGCCGAGAGATTCGATAGTCGGAGGTTTCACATTCTTTGTTCTTTGTTCACAATGCGACTCTAGAGTTGAGGTGACGGTGAGATTGAGGAGAGTATATGTCTGATATCAAGGTCGAGGTGGACCCAGTCGAAGTTGGAATGGACCCGAAGAGACTTAGCAGGGTCGACAATCACTTCAAGTCCTACGTAGATGAAGGTAAGCTGCCCGGTTGGTCACTACTGGTAACCAGGGCGAATAGGGTCGTCCACCATTCCAACTATGGCTTTGCTGATACCGAATCGAAGATGCCCATCGAGAGTGACACCTTATTCAGAATCTTCTCTATGACCAAGCCGATCACTTCGGTGGCTGCGATGATCCTGTTTGAGGAGGGGCGTCTCGAGCTGACTGATCCCGTCTCCAAGTTCATACCTAGCTATGGCGACCTCAAGATCTTTTCTAAGGGAAGCTCGAACGCACCATACCTAGTTCCGGCTAAAGAGCCGATGAGGATCTGGCACCTACTATCTCACACATCTGGACTTACTTACGGCTTTCATTACGCACACCCGGTGGACGCTATTTATAGGAGTAGCGGTTACGAATGGGGAGTGCCAAAGGGCTTTGATCTGGCCGCAGCTGCGGATGGATTCGCATCTATGCCTCTGCTGTTCGAGCCCGGCGCAGAGTGGAACTACTCGGTCTCGACGGACGTGTTAGGGCGGGTAGTTGAGGTAGTTTCTGGGATGCCGCTGGACGAATTTTTCAGGACTCGGATACTCGATCCACTCGGTATGTATGACACGGAGTTCTATGCAGCCGAAGAGGACCATGGACGACTGGCGACTTTATACGCGAAGGCGCCGAACGTCGATACACCGGTGAGGCTTGACGCAATGGGTGATCCCTTCAAGTCCAAACCAACTTACCTCTCTGGCGGTGGCGGGCTGGTGTCGACGATCGGTGACTACCACAGGTTTACCCAGATGCTTCTGCAAAGGGGAGAGTTTGAGGGAGTGAGGATTCTCGGGTCCAGGACGGTCGACTATATGACAGTGAACCATCTCCCTGGTGGCCAGGATCTGAAGACCTTCGGGCGGCCCCTCTTTTCTGAGTCACCCTTCGATGGAGTTGGCTTCGGACTCGGATTCTCTGTGGTGATTGATGCTGCTGCCAATAAGAACCTCTCCTCTGCCGGTCAGTATGCATGGGGCGGTGCGGCTTCGACGGCTTTTTGGATCGATCCTCTCGAAGAGATAACGGCTATCTTCATGACGCAGCTGCTGCCCTCGAGCACTTATCCGATCAGGTCTCAACTCGGACAGTTGATCTATCAGTCGTTGTTCGACTGATAGATCACAAAGCGCCTTAGCGGGGCCTTCGGTTCAATTCTGCAGCGGTGATTAGTGGACCTTTGACGCCCGCCCCTGGAATTATGTCTTTGCTACGGTTCGCTCGGGTTGGATCTAGCGGACTAGGGCCGAATGTCCTTTTGTGGTCGGTAGCTACTGTTTGACCGGACTACCGCACGTCAAGGCGGGCTAAATTGAAGTCGTATCCACCCCACCGGGGGTGGGGTAAGGACGACTTGGATGATACCTGAATACAAGTCCGACATTCTCCGAAGGCTCAAGACCGTCAAGGGTCACGTAAATGGTGTTCTGTCCATGGTCGAAGGCGACCGATACTGCCCGGACGTGATGGCACAAGTGGCAGCGTTGCAAGCATCGTTGGAAAAGGTGAACAGGACCCTGCTGAGAAACCACTTGGAGACCTGTGTCAGTGAGGCCATCCAGACCGGTAATGGCAAGGAGAAGATTGACGAACTGCTCGAGTCGTTGAGATTCAATACTTCACTTACGGACCTCAGAGGAATTGGTGGAGACATCCCGCTCATAGGGGATGGTCGTGGTTGCGTCCACTGTGGGGGCGTGGTGGAAGATGTAAAGGCAGAGTCATGACGACGAGGACCGATCGAAGAGCAACTGCAACTGACCGAATTGAGCTGTCCGTATCTGGGATGACCTGTGCATCATGTGTCAATCGGGTACAAAAGGCCCTGCTCAAGGTCCCGGGCGTCAAAGAGGCGTCGGTTAACTTGGCAACCGAGACGGCAGAGGTCGTGTTCGACGAACCGATACCTGACGGTGCGCCTACTTCAGATCTGATTGCAGCCATCGATAGGGCCGGATATGGCGCTGAACCCATCGTTTCTCCAGAACCTAGCCGTACATCTAGTTACGTGCTGTCCGTATCTGGGATGACCTGTGCATCATGTGTCAATCGGGTACAAAAGGCCCTGCTCAAGGTCCCGGGCGTCAAAGGGGCGTCGGTTAACTTGGCAACCGAGACAGCAGAGGTCGAAGTTCCAGATCTGATAGATCGACAGTCACTCATCGACGCGGTGATCGAAGCGGGCTATGGAGCCGAGATCGCTGGCGCTTCCAAGACTCTTGAAGAGGCTTCTATCGAGCGTCAGGCGCGAAGGAGTGCGGACCTTCGGGCACGTGTGGTAAAGCTCTGGGTGGGTGCTGCGCTGTCTATTGCGGTGTTGATACTTGGGTATGGATTCTCTAGTACTTGGGCGCTCGATCTCCAGCTAGTGCTTACCGCCCCGATCTACTTCTGGGTCGGAGCCAACTTCCACACTGGGGCGATCAGGGCACTCAGACACGGTGCAGCGAATATGGACACGCTGGTCTCGCTTGGTTCGACCGTCGCATTCGTCTACTCGGTTTCGGTTGCAGTCTTCATGCCATCCCGGGTGGCCTACTTCGATGTTGCTGCACTGATACTGACCCTGATATCGCTCGGAAAGTATCTGGAACTCTCCGCCAAGGTACGAGCCGGTGCAGCGTTGGAGTTGTTGATGACGCTCAGGCCAACCTCTGCCCACCTATTAGCCAAGGCGAATGCTGTCGCTTCGGGAGACGCATCCCGAACTGTTGACGTTCCGGTCGATTCACTCCGTGTGGGCGACAGTGTCCTAGTAAGGCCGGGTGAGGCGATACCGACCGATGGTGTTCTTTTCGAAGGCTCTGCATCGGTGGATGAGGCCCTGGTGACCGGGGAGAGCCTTCCTGTCACCAAGGTCTCTGGATCAGATGTCGTGGGTGGATCGATCAACGGCTTCTCGCCGTTCGTGATGAAGGTCACAAAGACCGGTAGCGAGACGGTACTTGCACAGATCGTTGAGGCGGTCCAGCGGGCACAGACCGAGAAATCCAAGGTCCAGCGGCTCGCTGATTCTGCCTCAGCTGTCTTTGTGCCAGTGATACTCGTGGTTGCGCTTGCAACGTTTATTGGTTGGCTCCTCAGCGGTCACAGTTTCGTCGAATCGCTCATACCGGCTGTTGCGGTTCTGGTCGTAGCGTGCCCGTGCGCCATGGGTTTGGCGACTCCGATGGCGACCTTGGTTGGAACGACTAAGGGTGCAACTATGGGTTTACTTCTGTCAGGTGGCGACTCTCTCGAAGTTGCAAGGTTTGTCAAGACGATCGTTATGGACAAAACAGGAACTCTCACGGAGGGCCATGCAAAGGTTGTCGGTACCGTAGCTCTGTCTGACATGGATGTAGATGAAGCCCTATCCATTGCGTCGGCGCTTGAGGCCGGTTCGGAACACCCGTTGGCTAGGGCAATATCGGCAGCCCAAAGTGGTTCTGACGGACTTGTTCCTCTTGCTGGAATGAACGTAGAGCCTGGGATGGGGGTTTGGGCGAGATCCGAGGACGGTGAGCGACTCTACCGTCTTGGGTCAATCGAATACATTTCCAGGAATTCTGGAGTTGCGGTGTCGTCCCTAAATGCGGCGGTAGCTCCGTTGGGGCCGAACGTAGCGGTAGTGATCCTCGCCATTGATGAGCATCCGGTGCTCGCCGTTGGTATCTCCGATCCGATCAGGAATGACGCACGTGCCGGGATTGCGGCACTTCAATCCCAGGGGATCAAGGTGGTGCTGGCTAGCGGAGACCGACAGCAGGTAGTCGAGACGATTGCCTCGACGCTCGGGATCGACGAGGCATATTCTGGCCTTAACCCAACTCAGAAGGCCGATCTGGTGGTCAGGCTAAAGCAGCGGGATGGGTCTGTTGCGATGGTAGGGGACGGGATAAATGACGCTCCGGCACTTGCCATAGCTGACGTTGGCATCGCAGTAGGTTCTGGGACAGCCGTCGCTATGGCTTCGGCAGACATGACTTTGGTCCATGGCGACGTTGCGGCCATTGCCGATGCCATCTCGCTCTCGAAAGCAACTCGTAGGGTCATCTGGCAAAACCTCGGGTGGGCTTTTGGCTATAACTTGGTCCTTGTACCTTTGGCGGCGTTCGGTATTCTCCCGCCGATCTTTGCTGCACTTGCGATGGCGACGTCGTCGGTCTCGGTGGTACTCAACTCGATGCGGCTTCGCCGCTTCACTCCGCTGGCAGATAGATCAGGACTTAGAGATCGATCAGTGCCTGTGGCAATTAGCTGAGGGGCGCGATTTGGTTCGATATAACGAAGATTTAGTTCTCGGACTCGTTTGAAAGGTGAAAGCAGAATGATGAAGAAGGTGGAGTTGGTGGCGGAGGATATCTCCTGCAATCACTGCAAAATGACGATTGAGAAGGGGATCTCGAACGTGGATGGGGTCTCGTCGGTCACAGTCGATATCGACGCAAAGTCGGTGTCTATCGACTTGGACGACGACGGCACTTCGGTAGATGCCCTCATCGCCGAGATGGACGAACTTGGTTATCCAGCAAAATTGGTTCAGTCCAGCTGAGCTCGGGGCCAGCGCGTACCATGTGTTCCGGTAGCGCAGCACTCTGGGTGAGGGGTAAGACCGTGGGAACCAAGAGAGTTCGTGAATCGACCTTGTGGATAGCGGGCGGTCGGGCCGCTATCGGGTCTCAGGTTCAGGGCACTCTGGGCTGCGGTGCTGGACGTATTAGGGGCCTCCCAACTCTGAACTGCGAGTCGGGCGACCTTGTGTCAGTAGAGGCCACTCCGCCTCGTATTCAAACGGGTCCAGTCAAGACATCCGGGGCCGGAAGCGGTACGTCCGAAACCTACTTAGAGTAAGTTGCACGGCGCGCTTTTCGAAGGAGTGAGCGTCGAACTACTCGCTAGGTCAGACGACAACCGGGTAAACATTGCCTGGTTCGCTTAAGCGGTCAAAAGCGTACTTGGCTATGGCGATATCCAGTTCACCGATGAAATTAAGAGCGATCCAATCGAGGTTTCTGGACCCATAGCGGACGGTTCTGCAATCCCCTAAGCGTCGCACGGGTTGTTTAGTAAATGGCTCGACATAAACAGCACTGGCTCAACCAGATGGGCGACGGTGCTTAAGGTACACCGCAAGGTGCTGCAGAGGCACACTGAAGCCGGCCGTCGAAGTGATCCCTCTCCCATTTGATCGAGTTTGAGTCTCGACCCTATCGTTCGGTATATCGATACGACGTGTGGGCGTCGCGCCTCGATTGGCTTCGACGGTGGTTCACTCACTGGGAGGTTTGAGGGGGCTAAACTGAACTGGGTTCTAATTCGGCCCACGGAAGTCGGATCGTTGGTGATGGTGGACATCACGGTAGGTGGATCGTCTTGTTCGGAACTTTTGAGCCCGATACATCGCATCTGGCCGTCGGGGTCAGCCGGTTGAGAGCACTAATTGGGTGATTTATCGCCTAGTGGCCAGCCGCCCCGACTTCCACGCAACTTTCTCCCAGAATTGAGTGCAACGTTCGCGGCCGTGGCATGGGGATTGACTCCTGTCGGAACACGATTCCTGCTCGCCTCCTTCAACGCCAGCGAGGTGATTTCGATTCGATTTTCGGTCACCTTTCTCATCTCCATTTTCCTCGTCCTCGCTTCTGGCGTCGGGAGGTGGCCGGCTAGAGCGCTTTTCAATGCTATTAGTTGGTCCCTTGTGGGTCTGGTCGCTTACCAGTTACTCGTGACAGATGCCCTCAACTACACAGAGGCTTCCAGTGCTGGAATCATTCTCGGTCTTGAACCTCTGATTCTGTTGATCGTGGATTCGATCTGGAACCGCCGTAGGCCCCGCTCCAGAATTTTGCTTGCTGTCCTAATCGGTCTGCTGGGAGTGGTCGCCGTGGTCAGCGGTGGCGGAGGACACGCCAGCCGCCATGAGCTTTTCGGCGATCTCCTAGTTCTGACTGCTGCGGGATGTTGGGCACTCTACATAGTAGGGACCCGGTCTATTGGTGCAACTTTCGGGTCTGTGGGACTGTCGGCAATCTCTGTTGCTTCATCCTCGCTAATACTTGCCCTAATTTCGGTAGGTAGCTTGGGACGAGGACTCGCGAAGGTGACAACTACTAGTGGGCTGGTCTTCGCTTTTTTGGTGGTCTTTGCCACCGTACTTGGTTTCGTGGCTTGGACCTATGGGTCCTCCCGCCTTTCAAGCGTCGAGGTCGGCGTCTTCCTCTATCTGATTCCGGTCGCATCGGTTGCCGGAGGAATAACACTTCTGGGCGAGAGATTGACTTGGCGAATTGGACTTGGAGCACTACTGATACTTTTGGCGCTGTTTTTGTCGTTCAAACGCCGTGACATTATCGAGGGTGCGATCGACCTCGACGGTGGTGTCCGAAACCCGCTCCCACTTGTTCTCGGTCACCCCGAACTCGACCATGGTGAGTGATTTGGACACGTGGGATTCGAGGCTCATATTTTGTGTGAGTAGTGAGCAGAAAGTCTGCAATCCGTCACACGTCTTTGGGCTGAAGAGGAGCTTGATAGCTGCTAGTGAATAACGAAAGCATGATCTCCATCCTGGATCTCTCCGGTAGGAAGGAGATCGTCAGACCCGGCTAGAGCTACAATGGGCCATCCCCATCCCCATCCCCATGTACTAGGTCCACTTGATCCGATCGTCTTGTCGACAGACCCACCCGCTATCACTTCCGAGGTTGCATTTCGGTCCGTTGACGCTCGAACACTCAAATTCGTTGCCACCTCTGGGAAGTTCCGGCTGTGCAAGCGTGCTGTAGCTGCAAAGTAGGCACTCTGCTAGGCCGCTCTCATCCCGGGACGTTGGCGATTGGGGCGAGTGGGGACCGGCTGAATGCCCACCTCGATCGGAATAGCGAGTCTCAGACTCTCAAGGCGAGAGGATCGTCGGTCCAAATATTCGCCACGATGGAGAGCGCATAGACCGCCTCGATGTGGGCCGGCTTAGGTTTTCGACCAGCTTCGCTCAGTCCAGTCCAATTGACTCGGAACAGGTCAGGGACGATTCGAGGCAATACCATCCACCCAGGTCAGGATGGGTAACTTGATGGAGGCTCCTTTTGGCCAGTTCGCTTGGATGTGGAGGTCAGAACCGCCAGCAGGCGACCCTTCGACGACCTGCCCGACCGTGTATGGCTGAGTGTGTAGGCGAGATGAAGCTAGCATAGATAGTGTTATGGATAACACTTCAACTCCCGACGTTGACAGTGGGGCAGTCGGACTTAGTCTGCCACCCGTCAATCGATCGCGAAAGACGCTGCTCCACGAGCAGGTGGCCGCAGAGATCAGGCGTGCAATAGCAAATGGTGAGGCTCGGCCAGGTCAGAAGATACCTCAGGTCAAGGACCTTGCGGCCGAGCTAAGTGTCAATTCCAACACTGTCCTTCGAGCACTTCGAATCCTTCGAGATGAAGGGTTGGTGGAGATGGGCCGCGGCAGGTCGATCCGGGTCGCTGGTACCCAAGAGCAATCTGCGGTGGTTACTAGGGTTCGCGAACTTGTTGAGTTTGCACGTCGGCAGGGTTATGAGCCGGACGACCTCATATCAATACTCGCCGCCATAGCCAAATAGAAACAAAATGGGCTCGTAGTGCGATCTTTCGAGCCCATTTTTGAGTTGATGTTTTAGGTGGTTAGTACCGACGGATTTCCGTTGCGTTGGTGGTGACAAACTGATCCAATCTCACAACTTAGAAGACTGCCATTAATTGGTGAAGGCCGGGACGCCCTTCCAATCCATCGAATATGTCGATAGCTTGCCGTTCAGTTTGTAGGTGACTAGGAGAGTTTCGAACATCATTCCTCGACTTGTCTTGACCGGACTAGTCACCGCAACCTTGCTATTGGGGAAGAATGAGATCTTTGAAGCTGCGCAGTAGGGATTGCATAGGTTCAATCCAAAGTCTGTGATCCCTGAAGCCCCTCTGCTCGTCCAGCTGGACCATACTGTCCTAGTTAGTTCTGCATTGCCGTCAGCGCATGCCAGAATGAACTCTTTCGGTTCGAACTGGGAAGTGCCGGCGCAACTGAGCAGACCGATCGAATGGTCGGTTGCAGGTGTAGCCGGTGTAGCGCCCGAGGCGCCCGTTGTTCCAGTAGAGACGTTGCCTCCTCCGTTCGCTGCGAAGACGATCGAGGCGACGGCGACAACTAGAAGTATGGACCACTTGGCACGGCGGCGACGCTGCCGCTGCTTCGCCTCCTTGAAGAGTAGCTCTGCCTCGCCGACCGTGGCCATTGCGGCGCCCATTTCCCGCTTCGGAGAACTCACTGAAACACCCATGAAGCTACTGTAGTTGTCTTTATGAGCGCTGTCTAACGCATCGAACTATTTTCGGATCTTGATCGAAATTTTATTAGGGCGATGAAGCTGTGACTATGACGGCATTTGCAGTGGTCGATCTAACGATCGGAATCAGCACAACATCTTCAGAAGTTCCAGCTCCCGTTCGGACCCAATTCCAACATCTGGTTGAACGACGTCCTTACCCGTGAGCACCCACGTATGTATGTCCCGTATCGTCTCGCTGATCGGACGGGGAGATAGTCCGGCGGCGAGGGCTCTCCCCGGATCGGCGGAACTTATTAGGCGGTCCTCCTCGTCTCCGGCCCAAAGTGGAAAGTCTTCATCTTTCGCTCCGATCTGCTCCAACTGAACTGGGTCTGCCCACACGAATTCTGTATCGAGAGGCCCGACAACCTCGGCCGTGGTTTCCAGAAAGTTCTGGAAAGTGAAAGGTGGTGGTGGGCTCACAGAGTGAAAGGTACCGGCTGTATCCCCATGCGCGAGTCGCACTACGAAGTCTGCAAGATCTCTCACATCGATCACCTGGAAAGGGTTCTCTTTTGGCCCTGGTGCGAGGACGCTGCCTCCTCTGGCAATCCGTTCTACCCACCAGGTGAAGCGTCCTGTATGGTCGTGAGGGCCGGCCACGTATGTCGGCCTGACTATTGATACGGGGGTCTCCGCCGATGAACCGAAGGTCTCAAGAGTGGCTCTTTCGCACTCTGCTTTTAGCGGTCCGTATGTCGAATTGTTCAGCTTCGTATTATCCGGGTCTGCAAGATGTTGGATGGGTAGCTCCTCGTCGTACCCCGGAGCCGTAGGTGTCGTATATGCCGAGACCGAGGAGATATGGACGTACCTGCCGCCTTTGTCGCCCAGCGCTTCATGGAGTTTTCGAACCTGGACAGGGAGGTACGCCGAAGTGTCGATGGTGGCGTCCCAGTTCCCCGTCGACAGCGCGCTTAGATCGGTATTCCTGTCTCCGATCCGGTGTTCTGACCCCGGGAACATATGCGGGTTTGTCCGACCCCTGTGAAATAGGGTTACCTCATCACCTTGACTGATCAGGGATTGTGTTATGTGCCTACCGATGAACTGAGTACCGCCGACGATCAAGATCTTCATGATGAAAAGCTAGCTTGCTGGACCGTCCTCCGGCGTTGTGATCGTCGTGAAAAGTAGGCGAGTTCGGCGTGCTTCCTGTGGACGGGTCGCGATGGGGATCTAAGAAGTTGTCGACAGATTTGGTAGGAGGAGCTTCGGGTGATTCTCGATGGTTAGTACGGCCTTACCTGGACAATGGTTCACCAAGGACTCAATATGACGCGACGTGGGAGAGTTCGCTTGACCTAGGGAGTCCTGTGGTGAAGTCTTTCAGCCAGCCGACCTTGGGAAGTCGATGGATGCTTGATCACCGGATGGTTTCAATCGGTTCACCAGTTAGATGTATGGGTGGTTGTTCGACAGGCACCGGACTAATTTGGCATCTGTAGGTGTGCCAGGACCCAGTTAGTGGCCATCTCCTTCTGTGCCAAAGCCAGTGGGTAGCCGCGGTCGCAGACGGCATAATTTGACTGAGACTCGACTCCGTCCTTGGCGTTCATCCCGTAGTTGGCGTAGCTGTTGAAGGTCGATGGGGATCCTTGATTCGGTTCGGGCCAGAGGTTGGCCAGGTTGGACGATCCTCCAAGTTCCAGCGGAATCAGGTGATCGAACTCGTATTGTGAAGGGCTGCCGGTGTCACCATAGGCCTGCATCAGGGCGAACTTTTCTGGCTCGGTTAGAGATTCTGGTGGCCTGACGGATGCGCTATAGCCGTATCGACAGATGGTACTACTCAGGTTACTGCTCGTCACCAGAGGTGTGATCGAGCCGGGAGTGCACGCAGGATCTGGAAGTACCCAGTTTCCGTCGTAGCCATAATGACAACTCCCTGCGGGAGGCACCGAGCCCTCCAGACCCTGAGCTGTCCAACCATTTTCGTTTGCCACTAGCGGCCCCGCCGCCGTCTTGACCACAGACAAGGTGGTTGTGGTCTGAACTGAACTCGCCGTCGGTTGGGATACGGAGACGATCGTCGATGTGGCCGAAGTAGTGTCTGGCGCAGTTCGGATGGTTGTCGTTGTGGTCCGCGAAGCCGCCTTTTTGGCAGGGCCGGACGTACTGGCGCCGCATCCTGCTCCAAGCAGAGCCGCGATGACAAAAGCGAGTGTTGTGGTTGCTGACTGTCGGAGCGGCATATCCCGAACGGTACCGCTCTCCTGTGACACCTCTATGGTCGAGGTGTGTAATGCCATTTCGATATGGCCTCCTGCTCGAAGGTCGGACGTCCTGTTTTTAGCGCCGTGAGCACCTGCCACATGTCGGATATGGCCCTGGTGGCATCGAAGGATGATGAATCATAGGAAATCTGGATACCGCTCTTGTTGGCACCGTCTGCTGGAATCTTTTGCGTGACTGTGTGGGTGGATTTTGACCCTTGTTAGGTTCTGGAGCTTTGGCTCAGCCCGCCTGGGCAGCGATGAAGCGCGACCACCTAACCTCAAGGCGATCTGGGTCAGGTTGTTTCGCTTTCGATCTCGGGAGTGCGAGGGTCCTGCCATCTGCCTCTTGGATGCCGTGTTTTAGCATCGGTCCGTCTATCTCATTCAGTATCTTCTGGCTCACGTGCACCCGGTATTTCGGATCGATGCCGATGATGTTACTGTCGAAGGCGGCATGATGAATCTTGCAGAGTGAGACACCGTTCGGTACAACGGGAAACCCATCCTCTTCGACGTCGGGTATCACATGAGCTGCATCTAGGAGCGGCCGAAGTCGGAGCGAACAGATAGCGCACTCGTCGCGGTAGGCCCTCAATACTTCCTGACGAAAGTAGGGTTGGTGAACTCTCTGCATGACCTGTCTTGATCTATAGCGTCGTTCGGAAGGGGAGAGGGAGTCTGGTCCGCTGCTCTCTTCGAATCTTCCTAATGGGGTGTCCAGTCTGGGGGCGAACAGAACCCTGAGGTTCTCCGGCTCGTCGAAGGCGATCCAGATGGGAGAGACCGCCATGTACTCGCCTTTAGCAATTCCCCTGAGCCAGACCAGAGGAATTTTGTCCTTGAATGCTTGTCGCAGTGCAACGTTCTGGTAGCTATTCGGGTCTTCGCCCTGGTAACGGTATGCGAACAAGCCGGAACCGGTGATCTCTCCGTCTTCGTATGGGGTCTTTCGTCCGGGAGGCCGGTAGACAGTGGTGATTGTTAGAGGTGCGCGGAAACCTTGTGGGCGGATGATGCCTTGTTGGGATTGGAGAGTGAAGCGAACACCTCCAGATATGAAGTCGTTGTTGAGCACTGACGATCGAATCGGCTCCAGACCACCGAGGGTCCGTAGCTCGATCCAGGAGAGCAGGTCCTCCCTGACAGTGGCTTCAGACAAGGCTTCGGTCCATCCGGCTAAGACTACACCTGACTACAGACCATCGTTCGTCCAAGCGGTAGAGTCTTCGACCTGTCGGAACTGGGCGGTGGCCGGTTCGAAACGAATAGCAAAAGCCGAACCGACTCCATCGTCCCCGTGCGCTATCTGTCGCGAAGTTCCGAATTCACGACAACCGAGTCAGATGATCACCTCCTTTGCCGCCAAAGACGTTCCTGGTGGACCGGTGTTTGGAGTTTGATTAAGAGGTTGTGAAATGTTCTATTGGTATTGGAACCTATTGCGGGAGTAGCATCAGACTATGACTGAAGGCGACGACCCGGAGACCTCTGCGGATTCTGCAATCTCCAGAGAAGTGGATTCGGTGGATCTACTTGCGGCTTCACTTCGCTTGGACATCTCTGACATCGATAGCTTCATCTCCGCCGTCGCTGCCCGGATAGAGACGCTGTTCCCGACAAACACAGAGATCCGCTCGAAGAGAAAAAGTATCACCAAAAAGGAGAGGGTTGTCGAAGCCGTTACCGTGACCATAGGCGACGACCGGTTCTCACTGGAGCGTGCAAAAGCAGGAGCGCCACAGGTGGCCGCCACCTACGCTAAGGCCGTACGCGGAATTGTGCTCAAAACCGAACGCCTCGATATCGGTACCTGGACTGAATCTATAGCCAGGGCTCTTGCTGCCGAGGCAGAGCGTACCGGTCGAGACCGTGAGGCCCTCGCTAAACTGTTAGGCATCGTCTAGATGGGCCTGTTCTCGCGCCGAGGAGGCCAGAGTTCCGACCCTACAGGCGGTGGTACGGGACAACCCGCAGGTAGGGCAGATATCCATATCATGACCCCTGGCGAGGTGGAGGAGAGCACCGAAGCGATCGCCAGGGGCGGACTTCCTCTCACGGCATCGGAGAGATTGGGCTCCGAACGGCGCACAACCTCGACGTCCACTCTGTCTCCAAATGAGTTCCTGGTACTACGAACGCTTGGTGTCGAGCCGCTTGCACAGGTTATGGGGTCATCGGTCTACCAGATCGGCTACCAGCCGCTTCCTTACCAGATGCAGGCTGGGATGATGATGGGAGCCGGGATCGCTTCCTCCGTGCTCCAGGTGCAGACCGACGCCGTCAATCGCTGCAGGGAGTTGGCTATCAGTCGGCTCATGGAAGAGGCGATGGCCGTTGGAGCCGACGCCGTAGTGGCTGTCGACATCTCGAGCACCGCCCTTTCCTTCGGTTCGAACGTCGTCGACACGACGATCTCTGGAACGGCCATACGATATGGCGAGGGTCGTAAACCGAAGTCGAAGCTGAATCAACCCGCCTTGACGAACCTGAGTGGTGCCGAAGTGATCCAGCTTCTTACCAACGGCTTCCACCCAGTTGGACTTCTAGCCTCCTCCGTCTTCTACTTCGCCCCCTTGATGAACGTCTTCGGTGCAGGACAGATGGGTGGCTCCATCTTCGCCGGTGGCACCTGGGGTGGTAACTTCGAGGTGACTTCGCTCTCGCACGCAGTCAGGGATTCTCAGCGGATCGTGCAGCGTGACATATCGCGCAAGGCCAAAGAGATGGGCGCGGCTGGGGTGGTTGGCGCGGCACTGACGACCACAGCCAGGCCTTATGGCGAGGAGCGGGTACAGGCCGTCTACTACTTCAGCAGTATCTTCGCCACTGCCATCGCCGAGGGTGGAGCCGGACAGACCCCATCCCCGCCGACCATGAATCTGGATCTCGGAGTATGACTATGCGTTCATACCACCCCTCCGAGGGCTCGGCCACTCACGTACTGTTTCAAGGTTTCTTGCGAGCTTCGCAAGAAGAGGGAGTAATGCAATGACCTACGATCCGAATTCGACCGAGGGCCTGCCCGAAGACGCCAAAGGCCGTCTCCAGCAGATAAAGAAAGGCTTCTTCACCTCCGATCTGTCGGTCAATGAGTTCCTTCTAGTAAAGCAGGCGGGGTTCGATCCACTTGGCATGGTCGTGGGTTCCTCGATCTTCCATATCGGTTTCCAGGCCGTGAGGTGGAAGCAGAGTCAGGAGATGGAGGTTCTCACCCAGGCGATGTACAGTGCTAGGGATCTCGCCATGACACGCATGGAGGAAGAGGCCGATCAGCTCAATGCAGATGGGATCGTCGGTGTTCGACTCGAGATCGGAAGGTATGAGTGGGGAGCCGATCTGGCGGAATTCATAGCAATCGGCACTGCAGTGAGACACCGTGAAGGCGTTCTGCACCGTGCTCCGAATGGTAGACCATTCACCAGTGATCTATCTGGCCAGGACTTCTGGACGCTGCTCCGGGCGGGCTACCGGCCACTCGGAATGGTGATGGGGAACTGTGTCTACCACGTTGCCCATCAGTCGATGCGTCAGAGTTTCGGTAATGCGTTCCAAAATGTGGAGATGGCGAACTTCACCCAAGCCCTCTACGAGGCGAGAGAGCTCGCCATGTCGCGCATGCAGCACGAAGGCGAACTGCTCCAGGCTGAGGGAATAGTTGGCGTCCAGTTGAATGAGAAGAGCCACGGATGGGGAGCCCACGTGATCGAGTTCTTCTCCGTCGGTACTGCGGTAACGCCGACATCGAGTGACCATACCATCGAGATGCCTTCGATGGTTATGACCATGAATCGCTGAAGATTGGGCCAAGAGACCCTAACGGTTGCGACTCATTCCGCCACCCAGTCGTAGGAACTTTGGCGATGATAGTGGAGTCAAGACCGACTAGGCACCTGCAATTACTTCGAACTATGACGATCTATTCGTGAACGGTTCATCGTCCTCTGCCCGGCCAGAGATGATGTAAGTCTGGATGGGTATGGCTGAGGCGTCGAAACCTGGTCCACTGGATATTCATCGGTGGAACATTCTTCGATCAGAGTTTGCATGGACTGCGAGTTGCGCTGCACCCGTGGCCATTCAAGAGCCATGAGAACTGGTAATTTCGCAGGTCGGTCCGATCCGGTTAGCTTGTCGGCCCTTTCCTAGATCTGGGCGGAGTTCAGGTGCTCGACTGGAACAAGGAGAGCGAGCACATCTCCAATGGACGGTTGCTGTGGCACAGTATCCATCAGGGGGAGGTCAGTTCGAATCTCGTAGCTGTTTCGTCTGCCACTGCGTTTTTTCTCAAGGTAGCCCGCCTTCTCAAGGTCGTTCACGATCTTGAAGGCACTCCTCTCTGTGATATCAAGGTGTTGGGCGAGGTCGCGAAGACGCAGCGTCGGGTCCTGTGCTATCTGTACCAGAGCCCGAGCATGACTGGTAAGGAATCTCCACTCGGGGGCTGGAACACGGTTTGGTGGTGGAATTGTATTGCTAGTAATAATTTTCTAGAATACAGGCTCTACTTACAACTTCCTGCGCTACAATTGGATATAGAGCTAATCCAGCTCCAGAGCGTGTAGATCCCTCGGGAAGTACGCAGTCAGGACTATTCATGCTGCTCATTCTCGTTGTTCTAATAGTCGCATTTATCCTCGGCGTCTCAGGATTCTCACCACACTTGGTGTTAATTCTTGCCGGAGTAGCGGTGGCGCTCACACTCTTCCGCATCATGTCGAAAGGCAAGAGGCGCTGGCTTCGACTTTGATTCGGAACGTTGACGGCAAGCCGATGAGTGTCCGTTCGAAGCCTCGTTGCAGCCGTTCCGCATAAGACATCCAATCCATACACAGGTTCACCAGGACGATTCGTCCGATAACAAGAAACAGATAGGGAGTACAAATGGGACTCAAGGGAATGGTTTTCAGCGTGATTGCGGCAGTTGCCGGCGCGATCATGTATTTCGCAGTGACAACTCCGGGATCCGGTTTCCGACTCGCAACAGTCGGTGTGATTCTGATGGTTGCTGGCGTGGTCGGCTTCATCGCATCTACGGCGGTCTACGCGACGTCGAGGCAGGGGAACACCAAGCGCACCTTTGATAGGAAGGCGACCGATGCACAGGGTGTGTCCAGTGTCGTGCACGAAGAGACCCGCTAGGAATAGCCGGGAATAAGCGTGTTCATCGGAAAGGTGGGTCTTTGAAGACCGCTGCTCTGATGGACCGAGGTGTGGAAGGTGCGTTTCAGTAGTATCAACCCGAATAGGCCGAACCCATGGTTTCGGCCTATTCGGGTCTTGCAACTGTAGAGCTTGCGCCAATAACTAGCTCAGAGTCGACGCACGGCTTTGCCGGAGGCGAGGTTGGAAGTTCCAAGGACAGTGGAGGTTACCCAGTTCGGCTGACATCGACCAAGGTGTTGGCCTTTGACGGAATCTGTGAAGAGTATGGTGTGCACATTCCGAAGTGAGGAACGGCTTTACGGTACGATGTCGTGATGCTGGAAGCGGTCGTAAAGAGGGTGGATTTCGGCTACTTCGTCAGACCAGGCGAGGAGACCGGAACTGGCAAGCTAAGAGCCGAACCCTGCTTGGGATACCTCATCGAACACCCGGAAAGGGAAGCTACTGTTCGACACGGGTATGGGCACGCACCCTGAGATCGAGAACCACTACCGACCTAAACGGCGACGACTTGTGCTTGCTCTCGGTGCGCTTGCCGTGGGCATAGATGATATCCATATGGTTGTTAACTGCCATCTGCACTTTGACCATTGTGGTGGAGATTCCGAACTTGTCGCACGACCGATCTTCGTACAGCAGTGCGAACTGGAAACAGCTATGAAGACCGAGGACTATACGCTGCCGGAACTCCTCGATGCCCCTGGATTGATGCATGGGGCGATTGATGGTGAAGCCGAAGTGCTTTCCGGTGTCCTCATCGTGCCAACGCTTGGACATACCGATGGTCACCAGTCGTTCATCGTAAGTCGAGGGGACGGCACAGTGGTAGTCGCGGGACAGCGCCACGATACGGCGAGTGACGACAGTGCCGATGAGCTGGCATTTCGAACCGATCGAGATCGACGCGGGTCTCCGCCTCCGATCGTTCCAAGTTGGATGGAGAGATTACAGGAGCCGGACCCAGCCCGGGTTGTCTTCGCGCACGATAACTCAGTTTGGGAACCGTGACCTTTCCAAGTCCGGCAAACTTGCCTCGAACTTTAGTTGGCCGAAGGTGAGTCTGACTGAACAAACCCAGTCGTCTGTTCGGCCAAACGAGGTATCGGCCGCTAGACCGAGACACTTAATGAATAAGACACCTTGTCAAGCCCGGCTTAGGCGATTTCGGATCTGGTTATCTGGCCCAAAACATCGGTGAGAGGCACTCCGAAGGCGAATGCATCCATCAGCGAGTTCCATCTGTCGTTGCCTTGTCTCATCCAGATGAGGATGGGGCCCTTCTCGTCTTCGCCGGCTTGGCTGATTTATGGACCATCCGATGTCAAATCGTCGGATTCTGACCTGCGAGTGATCCCTCGACGAGAGCGGCCTGACCGGCTATTGAAGACCACTCGCTAGCGGAATCGTTTCTGGTACTTCCGACTGCGACTGCTGTCAGATCGAGGTCTCGGCCGCTGGAAGGAGTCCGCAGTATGCTTACGGCAAAATCAGCCGAAGGCTCCCAAGGACGAATATTCCAAGTGGCAAAGCGATGCTCTACGGTGAGTCCTGCGATGGTCACATCTGCGTCGAAGGCATCGATGGAGTAGCCGCGGTCCCGACCAAATCCGACTGCGATCGGGGCATCCGGGCGAAGGTGACGCGCTACCTGACTCAGTACGCGGGCCCCGGTGCCGGGGGCCAGGAAGGCCATGACATTTCCGGCGAGTACGGCCGCGTCAAACGTTTCGGGGTACCCTGCCGCAGCGAGGTCCAAGTCCGCTAGGTCCGCCACCAGCCATATCGGACCATGGTGATCCTGCTGGGCGGCATCGATCAGTTCTGGATCGACATCAACACCTACGACCTGGTGGCCGCGCCGGAAGAGAGCGGCACCTACCCTGCCGGGACCACAGCCGGCATCGAGGATCCGTGCGCCGGGGGCTACGAGTGCGTCCACCAGCCTGGCCTCGCCATCCAGGTCGGTGCCTTCGGCCGCCATAGTGCGGAAACGCTCGATGTACCACTGGGAGTGACCCTCTTGGTGGTCGGTAAACCAGCGCGGTATGGCCGGCACGTTCGGTTGATCTGTCACTCTGCCAGATTAGTAGTCCCGTTGTCATGGTCTGGTGCAAGCTCGCCTCGCCATGGTAAAGGCTGGTCCTTGCTCGATGCGTTCCTCAAAGTGTCCTTCGGCGACCGCCCAGCGGTGTTCTGACACACTAAAGTCTGGCGTACCACCGTGGTTTGACCATTCTGTCGCGGATGTCGGCAACACCTCCGTACCGGTTGAGCTTCCCCTTCGTCGGTTGAATGTGTCTCGGGGCTATTGAAGACCGTCAGGTGTCTCTTCTCCACGGGGCGTCTCGAGTTTCTCGGACGTTGACGCTCCCCGAGTTCCCTACCGGATGAGGTGGTCTTTTTAGAACCTCTTTCAGTCAGAACCGCGACAATCGGTCGTCCTTGTCGATGGCCACCGGGTTGAGCGCCGGAGCGAATCGGGTCGGCGTGACTACGCTATCTTGCTCCTGCCCGTCACCTACGGACTACGCGCCAGCGAGATCGCAGCGCTCATCCTGGACGACAATCGACTGGAAGCGCGAGCGTCTGGCCATCCCCGAGCGCAAGGCTGGCCACTCGACAGCGTTCCCACTTTCGGCCGTCGTTAGTGAGGCTCTCCTCGGCTATTTGCGCCAAGGCCGTCCGGTGACAGCAGTAAGATCAGCTGGCATGCATGATGAGTTTCTCCTCAGCGTAGATGAAAAGACGGCGGAGCTAGTAGATAGCGTGACTCTGTCAGAACTAAAACTCACGGAACGAGATCATCTTCAAGAGTGGGTGCTTGCAAACCCGAACGTGCTTGGTCCCGGTGTGGAAATTATTGTCAGTGAATACGATCGCTGGGAAGCGGCAAATGGGGATCCGATTCTCAATCGGTTGGACATCCTCGGGATTGATCCGGACGGTAGGCTCGTTGTGGTTGAACTAAAACGTGACACTGCGCCGGACACGGTGCATATGCAGACTATTAATTACGCCGCTATGGTAAGTAGACTATCGCCTGAGGATGTTGCGGAGCTGTACTCGCTGGGGAGGAAGAATACGAGTGGCGGAGTTGACGTCGAGTCTGCACTGACAGTTTTGACGACAGATCGGCTCTTAACGCAAGAGTCTATAAGGCGCCCTCGAATTGTGCTGATGGCATCCGATTTCCCACCGTCCGTTACGGCGGCAGTAGTTTGGCTTAATGAACAAGGTGTTGATATCTCCCTGGTCAGATATCGTGCTTATCGATTGCCGAATGAACATGTGATCATCTCGTTCAGCCGTCTTTTCCCCATTCCAAGTGTGGAAGACTTCACGGTTAGGCGACGAAATAATCAGTCGGTGATATCGACCGACCCGGGACTGCCATGGGATGAAGATTCACTTCGAAAACTCGAGCAGCAAGCCAATTTGGCTACCCTAACGATGCTTGACTTATGTTCCTCGGAAGAGACGACTGCTGTGCTCTTGAAAGACATTGCCGAATCCGCAGGCCTGACGAACAATTCTGTGCGAGCTCAATTGGCAGGACTCACGATGCGAATAAAGAATCCGAAGGCTGGGTTCGCACAAACTACGTGGCCCATAGCCGTCGAGTGGCTCGGGGATGGGCGGGCTAGCTACCACATGGCTGAGGAGTTAGCAGCGATGTGGCGTGCAATCCGTGCTGAAGCGCAGGAAGAAGAATGAGGAACGCCTGCTCCGACTTCTGAGAATATTGCACCCATCGACTTCGACGTGATCGATAAGGAGCTCAACTCCAAACACCCGCCTACCAGATCCGTGCTTTGGGATGAGTACAAAATGAGCAATCCGGGTGCTAAGTGCTACTCCTACTCACATTTCAACTCCGAGATATCCCTCTGTGTCAACCTTGATGTAGACACCTTCTCTTCAGTAATTAGTGAGGGCGAGATCGTGAAGAAGAGACGTGAACTACGTAAATGCCGAGAGAAACACCGCCACTTACGATGAGGAGATGGAGAACCAAAGACCTCCAGAGTGTCGACGACGCTTGAAAACTGTACAGTTACAACGCTCGAAAAGTGAACAGTTTCAGACACCCTAGCTCTTGTCGTCAGCGGTCAGCATCACGCTTG